>JAJDVH010000239.1 GCA_022826185.1 Alphaproteobacteria bacterium | reverse complement strand
GCGCGTATCGCGGCGGCGGGGGCGCGCGGGCGCGGGCGGGTGTCGGCGCCGGCGCGGTTCGCGCACCTGATTGCGCGCGCGAGACGCCGGACGCACCTCGCCCGTCCGTTCCCGCCGGGGTCTTTTTCACGGGCCCCGGCCGCTCTCCTGCGCAGAAAAGCCGAAAGGCGGCCCCCGGGGAGCCGCCTCTCTCTACTTTCATTCTACACCATATGGGGGAAAGTCAAGCCCCTATGGGAACATAAAATGAAAATTCCAGATCTTTTTCATAGAATGCCGATGGAAGCGAAGCCCGGATCAGCCGAACACGGGCATTCCCAGCACGCCCCGCACCTGGTCCACCTGCTCCAGCGCCCAGCGGAATTGCCGTTGTCTCGGGGCGGACATCTCCTTCGGCGCGACCGAGTTGCCGTGCGGAATGCCGCGCCCGATATCCCGAAGCTGCTGGGCGAGGATTTCGTCGAGCAGGATGCGGTGGGCTTCGACGAGATTGCCGACGGCGTCCCGGCTGTCGCCCGCCGCCGCGCCCGCAGCGTTCAGGCGGGCCGGGGTCGAACGCTCCCTTACGCCGTGCTGGATGGCGAGAATCCGCGCCGCCGAGAAGATCGGCATGATGCCGTGGCGCTTGGCGTCGAGGCGGCCCTTCTTCAGCCTGAGCCGCCCGAACATGCCGAGCGGCGAGGTGAAGTCCACGGCGTTGGCGCGGAGCGCAACCTGGAAGGCTCGCGCATCGGCCGCCATGTCGAGGGCCTCGCCGTGCAAGCCTTCGCCGAGGCCGGCCTCGCCGTAAACGGGGACGCTGTCGAAGAAGATGTCGCAATTCAGGACATCCTCCGGCAGCGAGCGCCCGATCCATCCGCCCACCTTTGCGCGCCAGCGTTCGAGGTCCATGCGCCACTCGGCGTTCCGGGCCATGACGCCGCCCTTGCAGTAGGCGACCCCGGCGGCGTCCAGAATGTCCGCCAGCCGCCGCCCGAGCTCCTCGAACCACCGGTCCTCCGGTCCGCCCGGAGCGCCGGCCTCGTAGACGATGGCATTGTCCTGGTCCATGGCGAGCAGGCTTTCCCCGCGTCCGCCCGAGCCGAGAACCAGGACGGCGAACGGCACGGGCGGCGGTCCGAGCCCTTCGGCCTCCATGTCGCGTTCCGCCAGTTGCGAGGCGCGCCGCGTGAGCGCCCGGAGCTCGCGCGAGACGACCGAAGCGACGGTGCGCGCATCGACCTCGTCTGCGGCCAGGCCGCCCGCGACCCTTGTCAGGTTCGCCCACACCTTGCCGAGATCGGCCGCCGCTTCCGCATGGTCGATTTCTCTCGCAAGGAACACCGCGTCGCCCGCGCGTTGCTTCAGCAGGTCGCGGGCGCTGACCGCCCCGACGAGGCTGCCGTCGTCCGACACGACGCCGAGATGCCGGAAGCCGCCGACCGTCATCAGCGTGTTCGCGCGGTAGAGAAATTCGGAAGCGGGGACGGTCACCAGCGGCCGCGCGGCGAACCGGTCCACCGTCTCGTCCAGCGCGGCGGCGCCCAGCGAATCGATGGCCCGCGCGATGTCTCGCTCGGTCAGGATGCCGATGCCGGCTTCCGCGCCGGAAACGACGAAGACGGAGCTGATCTTCCGCCCGGTCAGGTGGCGCAGTGCTTCGCGAAGGCTCATTCCCGGCTCCACCGTCGCGGGCGGCGCGGTCATGATGTCTTCGACGCGATTGCGGAACGGGAAGCTGTCGACGCGGGCGAACGCGCTCAGGTCAGCATTGCGCGCCCGCCCGGCCGCGATGACGGGGTGCCAGCCGGCCTTCGCCTCCTCGTCCGCCTGCGAGGTGAGCGCAAGGCAGGCCCGCTCCGCCTGGGCCAGCGTCGCGATGCCCTTCTCCGCCAGGCGCGGAACCAGCGCGGCATAGACCGCCGCCGCGGCCCGCGCGTCGCCCAGCGCCCGGTGGCGGCCCTCGATCCGGATATCCAGCCAGCGCGCTATCGCGTCGAGCGACGGCTCCCCGGGGCCGAATGGCAGCAGAGCGGCGAGCTGCCGGACGCAGAGCGACCGGTGGGGACGCCAGGGCAGCGCATGGCGGTCGTGCTCCGCCTTGAGCATGGCGAGGTCGAACCCGATCGCATAGCCGATCACGACGCGCGAGCCGATCCAGCGCGCCAGCGCGGGCAGGACTTCGCCGGCCGTTTCCGCCGCGCGCAGGTCCTCGTCGGAGATGCCGTGGATGGCCGTCGAGGAGGGCGGGACCGGAACGCCGGGGTCGATGATCCGGTCGAATGTCCCGCCTGCGTCAACGGCGCCGCCGCCGAGCCGGACCGCGCCCACCTGGACGATCCGGTCGCGCGCGGTGTCGAGGCCGGTCGTTTCGGTGTCGAGCGCGACCGCCTCCAGTGACGCCAGGGGAACGGCGCCCAATCCTGCATCTTCCTTCCGCGCGATCATGGCCGAACCCTGCCGTTCCTGTTCTGAGCCTTCGGGACGAGGGGATATGCGCAGCGGTCGCCCGGCAGGCTACTGCGTCGGCCCGCGCCCGCCAAGAACCCGCGAGAGGGGACATGAGGGCATGCCCGTCGCGGATAGCGGTCGCAGTCCGGGTCGGCTGGAGCGCGATCCGTTCGATCGGAAGCAACGGCCTTTGCCGGGCAGTTTCCGGCCTCGACTTCATTCGTCGCCCCGGACCCCGATCCGGGGCCCAGCCTCGACCGGTTCGGCCTGGCGCGAACGCCGGGAGATGGCCCCCGGATCTCCGCTTCGCTCCGTCCGGGGTGACGGTTGAGGCTATGTGGACGAGGCCGCTTCAACACGAACGGATCAGACGCTAACGTCGTACCTTCTGCCCGGTGTCCGCCCGCCATGCACACGCTCCTCTTTCTCGAACCCGGCCACTTCCACGCCGCTCTCACCCTGCGCGCCGCGAATCCGCGGATCGACCCCACAATCCATCTCTACGCCCGGCCCGGCCCGGAGCGCGACGCCTTCCTCGCCCTGGTGCGCTCCTTCAACGCCCGGACCGACGAGCCGACCGGCTGGGATGTCCGCGTCCACGAGGCGGCCGACCCGGAGCGCGCGCTGGTCGAGGAGCGGCGCGGAGACATCGTTGTCCTCGCCGGGCGCAACCGGCCCAAGCTCGGCGCCGTCGCGCGCCTGCACGCCGCGGGGCTGCACGTGCTTGCGGACAAGCCGTGGCTCACCGACGGCGCGGCCCTGCCGGACCTGGAGCGGGCAACGGCGGGCCGGCCGCTCGCGATGGACATCATGACCTTCCGCCACGAGGTCGTCGCGGGGCTCGCGCAGAAGATCGCCACCGACCCGGAACTGGTCGGCGCCCTCGATATGCAGGCGGGCGAGCCGGCGATCGACATCCAGTCCGTCCACCATCTGCTCAAGGTCGTGAACGGCGCGCCACTCCGGCGCCCGGCCTGGTATTACGACACCCGCATCCAGGGCGACGGCCTCGTCGATATCCAGTCGCACATGGCCGACCAGGCGCAGTGGATCCTCGGCGACGGTCCGGGCTTCTCGTTCGAGCGCGACTACGAACTCGAGGACGCGCGCCGCTGGACCACCCCGGTGCCGCGCGAGCTGTTCCGCGCCAGCACCGGGTTGGACGATTTCCCGGAGGCGCTGGCGCCGCAGCTCGACGCCGGGGTGCTGCCCCTCGCCTGCAATGGCGAAATCCGCTACCGGCTGCGGGGCGCGCCCGTCCGCCAGCGGGCGGAGTGGGGCCAGCGCGAGCCGGAGGGCGGCGGCGATGCGCACCGGACGACGGTCCGCGGCGAGCGCGCAACGGTCGTCGCGCGGCGCGGGCCGGAGACGGGGTTCCGGGGCGAGTTGCATGTCGCGCCGCGCGAGCCGGGGCCGGGTTTCGAGGCTCGCCTTTCGGAGAAGCTCGCCGCCTGGGAGGGCGAGTTTCCCGGCCTGTCGCAGCGCCCGTCTTCCCTCGGGCGCGAGATCGTCATCCCCGCCGCGCTCCACACGCCGCACGAGGCGCATTTCGCCATGGTGCTCGACGATTTCCTGGACCTCCTCGACGCGGGCGAATGGCCGGCCTTGCCCGCCGCGCGCATCCGGGCGCGCTACACGCTTCTTGCGCGGGCGCGTGAGCGCTGCGCCGGGTGACGGGGTTGCGGGAGATGGCGCAGCCTTGTAATCCGCGCCGTCGAACACCGCCTTTGGGGGGAGAGGGCCCATGACCCGCGTCGAGACCGTCGATCCGGCAATCGTCGAGGCCGGCAAGCGCGCCGCGGCGGTGTCGCCGCCGCTCGACCTGAAGGCGCTGGTCGATGCGCCGGCGGACGAGATACGCGCCGCCTACGACGCCTCCTCGGCCTACTGGAACGCCGATCCGCCGCCGGTGGCCTCCACCGTCAATCTCGCCCTCGCGGGACCGCACGGGGAACTCCGGGTGCGGATTTACCGGCCGCGCGACGATGCCGGGCTGCCGGGGCTGCTCTACCTGCATGGCGGCGGCTTCATGCTCGGCAGCGTCGAGTCGCATGACACGCTCTGCCGCCTGCTGGCGCGGGAAGCCGGCGCGGCCGTGGTTTCGGTCGACTACCGGCTCGCGCCGGAGCACCGGTTCCCGGTCCCGGTGGAGGAGTGCATCTTCGCCTGCGACTGGCTGGCGGAAAACGGGGCCGAGGTCGGGGTGGACCCCGCGCGGCTGGCGGTGGGCGGCGATTCCGCAGGGGCCAATCTGGCGCTCGCCGTGCTGGACCGGCGCCGCGAGGCGCTCCGCACGGCGCTCCTGTTCTACGGCTGCTACGGCCATATGCCGGAATACGGCTACGATCCCGGCCCCGCCGCGGCGGCCTTCGGGGACGGCCGCTACGGCCTCGGCCTCGACATCATGCGGCGCTTCTATGCGGACTATCTCAGCGGCGAGGAGGACGGCTGCGACCCGCTGTTCTGCTCGCTCAACATGGACTTTCGCGGCCTGCCGCCGGTGCTGCTGGCGGCGGCGGCCCTCGACCCGCTGCGCGACGACGCCGAGGCGCTGGGCCTCAAGCTGGCGGCCGCCCATGTGCCGCACCGCTACATCCTCTATCCGGGCGCGCCGCACGGTTTCCTGAAGATGGCTCCCGAAGTGGAAGTGGCCGCCCGCGCCGTCCGCGACGCCGCCGGCCACCTGCGGGAGCACTGGGGCGCATAGACCCGCCGGTCAGTGATGGACGAAAACCGGCGCCGGGCAGTCATGCAGCAGCCGGCGGGTGGCCGAGCCGACGAGAATGTTGTGGACGAGGTTGTGGCGCCCGAACGCGCCCATGACCAGCATCCCGGCGTTCATGGACTCCACATGAGCGAGGATGGCGTCCCCGGGATTGCCGCGCGCCGCGATTCCATGCGCCTCGGCGTCGAACCCGTGGGAGCGGAACAGGCCGGCGCCCTTGGCGGCGGTTGCCTGGGCGGCGGCGCGGTTTGCGGCAATGCTGACGACATGGGCTTCCTGCCCCTTCGCCAAGCCCAGCAGGATATACATGTGCATGGCGCGGGAGGATTGCCGGCTGCCGTCGAAGGCCACCACCACCCGTTCGCCGGACTGCGGCGCAGGAGGCACCACGACGACCGGCCGCGGATTGTCGTGCAGCAGGCGCTGGACGACCGCGGCGATGTCGTGCTTCTCCTCCCCGTGGAAGTTGGTCTCGCGCCCGATGACGATGAGGTCGTGGCGGTCCGCTTCCGCCTCGATGAGCTCGTGCGGGACGCCCTCGGCCTCGATGGCCCCGTAAGCCGCGCCCGCAGCCGTGCAGGCGGCCTCGAACTCCTTCAACCGCGCTTCCAGACGTTCGCGGGCCGCCTCCAGCAGCGTTTCGTCGCGATGCTCCTTGTAGGCGCCGGCGCCCATCGGCCGCGCCATGGGCGCCCGGAAGAAGGGCGTGTCGAGCACGCCGATGCCGACGAGCTGCGAGCCGTAACTGTCGGCAATGGCCAGCGCCAGCTTCTCCGCCTCCACGCTGGACGGCGACGCATCCACCGCCACCACTATGCTCTTGAGCATGACGCACGCACCCCCTTTGCCGCCTGCCGGATTGTAGCCGCCGCCGGGGCCGGGGTTAAGCTCCGCGCCGGTGCGCCTCGGCCAGCTCCGCCATCGAGCCGAAATGGAAATCCACCTGCACCTCCGAGGGCGGCGGCATGGTGGCGCCCCAGCCCGCCCGGCCCTTGCGCCGGTCGATCCAGCAGGTGGCGAACCCGGCGGCCGCAGCCGGCGCGTGGTCGTGGAACAGGGACTGCGCCGTGTGCAGCACCCGCGCCTTTGCGATGCCGCGCGCCTGGAGGCCGGCCGCCAGCGCATCGAAATTCGCGGGCGCGGGCTTGTAGGAGCCGATGTCCTGGGCCGTGAAGACCGCGTCGAAGCGCGTGTCCAGGCGCTTTGCCGAGGCGGCGAAGCTCTCACGGTCCACGTTCGACAGCACGATCAGTTCGTAATGCCGGCCGAGGTAAGCCAGCGCCTCGGCGCTGTCGGGGAAGGCGGGCCAGTCCGGCACGGAACGGCCGAACGCGACCGCGTCGGCCTCGACGGGCGCGCGCCCGAAATCCGCCCCCATCGCCATGAAGGTCCGCGCCAGGACTTCCGGATAGGGCAGGCCGGGCGTCTCCGCCTGCTGGCGCGATTCGTTGGCCGCGAACCGTTCGAGCACCGCGCCGTCGGCGGCCTCGACGCCTTCCCGCGCGGCCCACGGGCGCCAAGCGTCGAGAATGCCCGTCTCCCAGTCGATCAGCGTGCCGTAGCAGTCGAAGCTGAGCGCGTCGAAATCCCGGAGCTTCATGCGCGCACCAGCACGGTTTCGACCAGGCGCGACCAGTAGGTGGCGCCCCAGGGCAGGGCTTCGTCGTTGAAGTCGTAATGCGGGTTGTGGACGACCACGCCGCCATGTTCGCCCTCCGCCCCGTTGCCGATGCGGACATAGGCGCCCGGTCTGGCGTTCAGCATGAAGGAGAAGTCTTCCGAGCCCATGCCGGGCGGCGCGTCGGTGCTGACATTGCCAGCGCCGAACACGTCGGCCGCGACATCGGCGGCAATGTCGACATGCTTCGGATCGTTGACCGTGGGCGGGTAGCGCCGCTCGTAGCGCACCGAGACCGTCGCGCCAAAGGCCTCCGCGATATTGTCGCAGATGCGCCGCATGCGCGCTTCCGTCAGGTCCTGCACCTCCGGCTTGAAGGCGCGCACCGTGCCGCGCAGCACGACCTTCTGCGGGATCACGTTCCAGGTGTCGCCGCCATGCACCTGCGTGATCGTCAGCACGACCGAGTCGATGGCGTTGACCGACCGGCTCGCGATGGTCTGCAGCGCGGTGACGATCTGGGCCTGTATGACGACCGTATCGACGCCCTGGTGCGGGCGTGCGGCATGGGTGCCGTAGCCGTCGATCTCGATCTCGAAAATGTCGAAGCCCGCCATGGCCGGCCCGGCGCGGGTGGTGAAGCGCCCGACCGGCACGCCGGGCGAGTTGTGCATGCCGTAAACCGCGTCCGCCGGAAAGCGCTCGAACAACCCGTCCTCCACCATGGCGCGCCCGCCGCCCTCGTTCTCCTCCGCCGGCTGGAAGACGAAATAGACCGTGCCGTCGAAATTGCGCGTCTCGGCAAGGTATTTCGCGGCTCCGAGCAGCATCGTCGTGTGCCCGTCATGGCCGCAGGCGTGCATCTTGCCGGGGTTGCGGGACTTGTACTCGACATCGTTGGCCTCCTCGATGTCGAGCGCGTCCATGTCGGCCCGGATCGCGACGGAGCGCGAACTGTCCCCCTGTCCCCGCAGCACGGCGACGACGCCCGTCTTCGCGATGCCCGTGTGGACGGCGTCCACGCCGAACTCCCTCAGCCTGTCCGCGACGAAGGCGGAGGTGCGCACCTCCTCGAAGGCCGTTTCGGGATACATGTGGAGCTCGCGCCGCCAGGCGGTCATCTCCTCGTGGAACTCGGCTATGCGGTTGACGATCGGCATGAACGGCCCTGCCTTGCGATGGATAGGGAAACGGGGACCGGATTTCGCCCGACGCCGCCCGGCGGGTCAAGCGACGCGGTTGCGCATCTCGCCGCGCGCCCAGGCCTCCAGGCCCGAAACGAAGCCTTCCACCAGGGCGGCCATGGCCTTCTCGCTCGCCCAGGCGACATGCGGGGTGACGATGACATCGGGACGCCCGGCAAGCGCCGGCAGGGGATGGCCTTCGGGCGGCGGCTCGACGGTCGCCACGTCGAACGCCGCGCCCCGGATCGTTCCCCGGTCCAGCGCCTCGACCAGCGCCGCCTCGTCCACGATGCCGCCCCGCGCCGTGTTGACGAGGAAGGGCCGCCGGCCCATCGCTTCGAACTCCGCCCGGCCGATCAGCCCGCGGGTCTCATCGTTGAGCGGGCAGTGGATGGAGATGGCGTCGGCGGTCTCCAGCATCTCCCCGAAGGCGATGGTGCCGGGACCGGGCGCGGCGCCCTTGCGTCCGGCGAAAACCGGCTCCATGCCGAACGCGGCGGCCTTGCCGGCGACGGCGGACCCGATGACGCCCCCGCCGACAATGCCGAGCCGCCGCCCGGAGAGGTCGAGGATCGGATAGTCGAACAGGCAGAAACTGCGCGCCTTCGCCCAGCGGCCTTCCGCCACGGCGCGGTCATAGGCCGGCACGGCGCGGGCAAGCGCCAGCAGCAGGGCCAGCGCATGTTCGGCAACGCTGTCCGCGGCGTATCCGGTGACGTTGGTGACCGGCACCCCTGCGGCGCGCGCCGCGTCCTTGTCCACGCAGTCGGTGCCGGTGGCCGAAACCGCCACGAGCTCCAGCGTCGGCGCGGCCCCGAACACCGAAGCGTCGATGCGGCACTTGTTCGTAACCGCGACATGCGCGCCCTGCAGCCGCTCCGCTGCCTGGTCGGGCCGGGTCTCCGCGAACTCGACCCACTCATGCGGAAACGCCGGCCTGCGGACGGGCACGCCCGGCGGAAAGGAGTTGCGCTCCAGAAAAACGATCCGCTTCATGGTCCGCCCATGCGTTATCGACGCCTTGCCCTCGCCACCATAATAGCTGCGGCTTCGATTTTCAGACTCACGGGAAGATTGCGGCCTCATATCGCCGCGCCCGGGAGCGTGAATGCGGTAGCCCGCAAACAGGCGCCGGCGGCGGATACGACATTGCCGCCGCCGGGCCGCTATGCAACAGTGCGCGGAACCATGCGCGCCGGAGGGCCGGAGCCTTGACGCCCGACACCGTAACGACGCTCGCCGCCGCCGGAGGCTTCTTCGTCGGAATATGCGCGCTGGCGCTCAGCATCTATGCCTCCCTGCGTTCCGACATACGACAGATCCGCGTTGAGATGGCGGAAACGCGCCGCGATCTGACGGGCAAAATCGAGGCGACTGCGGAGAGGCTTGAGGGCAACATTCGTGAGACCGAGGAGCGGCTCAAGAGCGATATCAGCGAGACCGAGGAGCGGCTCAAGAGCGATATCAGGGCGAATGCCGAGAGGATCGATGCAGTGGAGGGAAAACTCGGCGAGCTCGGCGAGCGTGTCGCCCGGGTCGATGGCAAGCTGGATTTCCTTTACCGCTTCGTCACCCGACAGAACGAGCTGCCGCCCGCGCCGGCGGAATAGGGCGCCTGCAGTCATCGCCGCCCGGTCGGGGAAGCCGGGGCCTTGCGCGACCGGAGCCCCGCTGCAGGAAGGCATGGGGGCAGAGCTTGAAGCCGGCTGATCCGATGGTAAACCGTTCATGCGGGGCAGCGCGTGACATATCCGGATGTCTTCCGGGCCGGCGCTGGTAAAGGCGAAGGAGAGGGGATCAATGCGGGCGGCCTGGTACGAGCGCAAGGGACCGGCGCGGGAGGTGCTGGAAATCGGCGGGATGCCGACGCCGGAGGCGGGTCCGGGCGAGCTTCGCGTCCGGCTGGCGGCGTCGGGCGTCAATCCGGCCGACGTGAAGCTGCGCGCGGGCGCGAGCGACTACGGCTACCGGTTCGACCGCGTGATCCCGAACAGCGACGGCGCCGGAACGGTGGACCGGGTGGGCGCGGGGGTCGATCCCGCCTGGGTCGGCCGCAGGGTGTGGCTCTATAACGGCCAGAGGCTCGGCCGGGCGTTCGGCACGGCGGCGGAATATATCGCTCTCGACGCCGGGCTCGTTCATGCGCTTCCCGACGAACTCGGATTCGCGGAGGGCGCCACGCTCGGCATCCCCGCCATGACGGCGCATCGCTGCGTCTTCGCCGACGGGTCGGTCGCCGGGCAGACCGTGCTCGTAGCAGGGGGAGCCGGGGCGGTGGGACACTATGCCGTGCAACTCGCCAAATGGGGCGGCGCGCGCGTGCTGGCGACGGTAAGCGGAGACGCCAAGGCGGCCCATGCGCTGGCCGGCGGGGCCGACGCCGCGATCAACTACCGGCAGGAAGACGTCGTCGCGCGGGTGCGGGAACTGACCGGCGGCGAGGGCGTGGACCGGATCGTCGAGGTCGATTTCGGCGGCAATCTCGCCATCGCGATGGGCGTGCTGAAACGCAACGGCGCCGTTGCAATCTACGCCAGCGACGGCAACCCCAAGCCGCAAATCGACGTGCGCGCGCTGATGGGCCTGAATGCGGCCCTGCGCTTCGTGGTGTTGAACAGCATCCCGCCGGAGGCCCGCCGGCAGGCGCAGCGGGACGTGACGCGCTGGGCGGCAGGCGGCGAGCGGCTGTTTCCCGTCGCGGCGCGGTTCCCGCTCGACGGGATCGTCGCCGCGCACGAGCTGGTGGAAAGTCTCGACAAGCTCGGCACGGTTGTCGTCGAGCCCTGACCGAACGAGGATCGCATATGGACCTGCCCTGCACACTTGCCGACCTGATCGCGGCGCAGCCGACAGGCAGCACTGCGCTCGCCGCGCCCGGCCGCGCACCCCTGATCTTCGGGGCGCTGGGCAGGCTGGCCGACGAAACCGTGTCTTCGCTCAACGCCTTCGGGATCGGGCGGAACGACCGGGTGGCGGTGGTGCTGCCCAACGGCCCGGAGATGGCGGCGGCGTTCCTGGCGGTCGGCGCCGGCGCGACGGTGGCGCCGCTCAACCCCGCCTACCGGGAAGAGGAGTTCCATTTCTACCTGGAGGACCTGTCGGCCAGGGCGCTGATCGTGGAGGAGTCGGAAGACGGGCCGGCCGTGGCCGCAGCGGCGCGGCTGGGCATCCCCCTGCTCCGCCTGGTCGTCGAGGAGGAACGGCCCGCCGGCGGCTTCTCCCTGCTTGCCGAGGGCGGCGGGGCGGAAAGACCGCCGGTGAAGGGATATGCGGGCGCCGCCGACACCGCGCTCGTTCTGCACACATCCGGCACGACCTCGCGGCCGAAGATCGTGCCGCTCAGCCAGGCGAACATCTGCGCCTCGGCGGAGCATATCGTGCAGACGCTCCGGCTGGAGCCGGCGGACCGCGGCCTGAACATCATGCCGCTATTCCATATCCACGGCCTGATCGCCAACCTGCTGGCCCCGATGCGCGCCGGAACGAGCGTCTATTGCACGCCGGGCTTCGATGCGTTCCGGGTGTTCGAGTGGTTCGCCGACGCCCGGCCGACCTGGTATTCCGCCGTGCCGACCATGCACCAGGCGATCCTGGCGCGGGCAAGGCGCAACACGGAGGTCGTCGATGCCCTGCAATTGCGGTTCGTGCGTTCCTCCTCGTCATCGCTGCCGCCGCAGGTGATGCGGGAGCTGGAGACCCTCTTCCGCTGCCCGGTGATCGAGAGCTACGGCATGACCGAGGCCGCGCACCAGATGGCGAGCAACCCGCTGCCGCCGGCCGAACGCCGCGCCGGGTCCGTCGGCGTGGCGGCCGGGCCGGAGGTCGCCGTCATGGACGAGGCGGGCCGTTCGCTGGCGGCAGGCGAGACCGGCGAAGTGGTCATACGGGGCCCCAATGTCATGGCCGCCTACGAGAACAATCCGGAGGCCAATGAGAGCGCCTTTACGGACGGCTGGTTCCGGACCGGCGACCAGGGAATCATTGACGAGGCCGGCTACCTGACGATTACCGGCCGGCTCAAGGAAATCATCAACCGGGGCGGCGAGAAGATTTCCCCGCGCGAGGTGGACGAGGCGCTGATGGACCATGAGGCCGTCCAGCAGGTCGTGACCTTCGCGCTCCCGCACCGGACGCTCGGCGAGGAGGTGGCCGCCGCCATCGTTCTGGCGGACGGAGCGGACGCGAGCGACAGCGAGCTCAGGGCGTTCGCCGGCGCGCGGCTTGCGGATTTCAAGGTGCCGCGCCGGATCGTGTTCGTGGACGAGATACCGAAGGGCGCGACCGGCAAGCTGCAGCGCATCGGGCTCGCCGAGAAGCTCGGCCTCGCTCCGTGAAGGTCGCGGTCTTCGGGGCGGGCGCCATCGGCTGCCACCTGGCCGCCCTGCTCATCCGTCAGGGCGATGCGGAGGTGGGCCTGATCGCCCGCGGGCCGCATCTCGCCGCCATGCAGGCGAACGGGCTGCGCTTCGTCTCCGACGAGGAGGACTTCACCGTGCCGGTCGCGGCGAGCGACGACCCGGCGGCCTTCGGCGTGCAGGATTTCGTCATCGTGACGCTCAAGGCCCACCAGGCGCCCGGCGCGGTGGAGGCGATGCGCCCGCTGCTGGGACCCGACACGGCGGTCGTCACCGCGATGAACGGGGTTCCCTGGTGGTATTTCCACGGCATCGGGACGGGCCTGCCCGCCGGGCCGGTCGAGGCGGTCGACCCGGGCGGCGCGCAATGGCGCGGCCTGGGGCCGGAGCGCGCCATCGGCTGCGTCGTCTATCCGGCGACAGAGATTGTCGAGCCCGGCGTCTGCCGGCATATCGACGGCAACGCATACACCCTGGGAGAACCGGACGGGACACGCAGCGAACGGGCGTCGGCGCTCTCCCGGCTGCTGATCGCGGCAGGCTTCCGCGCGCCCGTGCGCCCCCGGATCCGCGACGAGATCTGGGTGAAGCTCTGGGGCAATCTCTGCTTCAACCCGATTTCGGCGCTGACCCACGCGACGCTCGCTGAAATCGGCGCGGACAGCGGGGTCCGCCGGCTGGTCCAGGCGATGATGCGCGAGGGGCAGGCGGTCGGCGAGGCGCTCGGCGCGCGGTTCCGCATCCCGCTGGAACGGCGGCTCGAAGGCGCGGTCGGCGTCGGCGCGCACAAGACCTCGATGCTGCAGGACCTGGAGCGCGGCCGGCCGATGGAAATCGATGCGCTGGTCGGCGCCGTCAGCGAGCTCGGGCGGCGCGCGGAGGTCGCGACTCCGGCCATCGACACGGTGCTGGCGCTCATTCGGCTCAGGGCGCGCATGGCCGGCACCTATCCGCTATAAGCCGCCGCACTACCGGCGGGAGGGGTGTTCGGAATTTTTGTAGGAAGCTCAAGGTTTACCGTTCGATGGCTACCGCGCTCCTGCACGTCTTAATTGTTGGCTCGTGTTTCAGACGAAAATGCTACCATTCCCGAAGATGTCCAGTGCAAAGCACATACTTGAGATGTTGCGCAGTCGGGCTGCCGGCGATGAGGATCGGTTTTTCACCGTCGCACTCCAAGCCGCCGCGTCAGAGGCGCGCCAGGGGCGTCGCAGTCTGGCGCAAGAGCTTCGGGAGGCCGTAGAGGCTGCCCGCACCCATTCCTCCGGTCAAGGGCAAACGATCGCTGTTCCGTTCGCTACGCCACGCGGCGAACTCGCCGGCCTCATTGAAGTGCGCAACTCCTCGTATCGTCTTGACGACGTCGTGCTTAACACTTTGCTCCGGGGCCAACTCGACGGCCTGATTCGAGAACAGGTGCGTAGGGACTGGCTTCGAGAGCATGGGAAAACGCCCAGCCGACGACTTCTGTTCGTCGGGCCGCCGGGATCCGGGAAAACCATGACTGCAGAGGCACTGGCCAGCGCCTTGAAATTGCCGTTGTTCGTCATCCGCCTGGAGGCGCTCATTACGCGCTTCATGGGGGAGACGGCCGCGAAACTGCGTCTCGTATTCGATGAAACGGCGAAACGCCGCGGCGTCTATCTCTTCGACGAATTCGACGCCGTCGGCGGGCATCGCAGCGCATCCAACGATGTCGCCGAGATGCGCAGGGTCCTCAACTCGTTCCTACAGTTCATGGAAGAGCCGAACGCGACGGACAGTCTGATCGTCGGTGCGACCAATCATCCCGATCTTCTTGATCGGGCATTGCTTCGACGGTTTGATATGGTTTTGCCGTTCGAGATGCCGACCGACGACGAGGTACGCGGGGTCATCAAGGCTTATCTCAGGCCTATGAAATATCCGAATCTTGCGTGGAAACGCATCCTCGATGCGGGGCGCGGCCTGAGCCAGTCTGAACTGGCCCGCGCAGCGGAGAAGGCGGTGAAGACCGCGATATTGGACGAACGGGATCGACTTACGACACGCGACGTTGTGGGCGCCCTTGATGAACGTCGGGAGATGCGCGAGGCTTTCACTGGCGCGCCGGGTTCGACCTGAGTCGTGGCACCTCCTTACGACCTCCCGCACATTGATCTGTCGCGGCGGCTTCGGGCCGCGCCGTTTACGTCGGCTGCCTCAAATCCGATTGGCGCCGGCACGCCGCGCAGCCGTGAGGAGCATGGCGCGAAGCTCCGTGGGGAACTTGCCGCTTCCTATCGGGCATTCGATGCCGCAAGGCGCGAGGACCCGCGGCTGGATCCACCGCAGGGCGCTTTTCTTGAAGTCGAGTTGAAGCGGGGGTCCCGTGTCGATGCAGTCGAACGAAAGGACGATGGTATCAAGCCGGGAGCCGCCAAGCTCGATACGAACGAGAACAGGATCGTCGGTTTATATGTTCCCGATGAGTCGCGCGAGGCGTTCGAGGACATCCTTCGCGAATATCAGGAAGGCGAGCTTACCCCCAAGGGAAGAAAACCCCGGCGAAAGGATTTCGTCGATCCCATTGAATCCATCCGTGCGGCTCGTCTTGAGACATTTTGGACTGACGATCCGTCGAAACTTCCGCAGCCGGGCCAACAGATATGGTGGGAAGTCTGGTGCGTTCGTGCGTTGGAAGACGAGCTTGAGCAGTTAATCGCCAGGCTCGGAGCGCGTGCGGCTGATCGCGAGCAACGCCTGTATTTTCCCGAACATGTCGTGCTGCCGGTTCTGACCGACAGGGCAACCATCGAACTGATGCTGTTCGCGCGCCTTTCGATTGTCGAGCTGCGGAGTGCAAGCGATAGCCCGGTCTTCTTTCTGGACGATATCGACCGCGATGAACAACGGGACGTCTGCGAGGAATTGTCGGAACGAACCGAGTGGCCGGGCATGGATGTTCCGGCGGTCTGTCTTCTCGATACGGGGGTGAATCGTGCCCACATCTTGATCGAGCCTGCGCTCGCGGAAGCGGATTTGGTCGCAGTGAGAGCCGAATGGGGGGTTGCCGATTCCCCACAAGGCCACGGCACAGGCATGGCGGGACTTGCGCTGTTCGGAGATTTGACCCCGCATCTGGCAGGTACCGATATCCCATCGCTGACCCACCGTCTTGAGTCGGTCAAGATACTTCCGCCGAATGGGTTCGAGCCGACCGAAGAGCGATTCTACGGCGCGATTACAAAACAGGCTGTGGCATTACCGGAAACCGAGCGACCGGACCGTCGCAGGGTGTTTTGTATGGCGGTGACCAATGAGGACCGAACGGGCGAGCGACCAACGACCTGGAGTGCAGCGATCGACCAGGAAGCGGCCGGCGTGACCGAGACTGGCGACCGGGTGCCTCCGAGACTATTTGTCGTCGCGGCGGGTAATGCGCCGGAGGAGATCGAAAGTCATCGGATAAGGGATGCAGACGATCTCTCAATCGAAGATCCGGCCCAAGCTTGGAACGCCATAACGGTTGGCGGATATACTGATCGGGTCAATATCCAGGAACCGGTATTCCAAGGTTATTCGCCCTACGCCAAGGCAGGCGACATCAGCCCCTATACGCGGACATCGACCCAATGGCTTCAGGGCAAGACGCCGTTCAAGCCGGATATCGTCATGGAAGCCGGAAACCGTGTGGTCTCGCCCGCCAGGAGGGATGTGTATAACGCCGATTCGCTGGCACTTCTGTCGACCGGCCCAAACACTGATCGACAACCACTGGTCTCGTTTTGGGCGACGAGTGCAGCGACAGCGCAGGCCGCACGGCTGGCCGCGCGCTTGATGGCCGAGTTTCCTGACTATTGGCCAGAGACTATCCGGGCCTTGATGATCCATGGCGCGGAGTGGACCCCCTTGATGAAGGATGCCTTGCGGGCGGCCGGTAGCAAGAGCGCCGCCTATCTCCTGCTGAGGCGATACGGCCACGGAGTTCCGACGTTCGAGCGCGCCGCAGCGTCAGCGAGGAATCATCTGGCATTGGTTTCCCAAGCGGAAATTCAGCCATACCGTCGAAGTGGAAAGGGTATGAACCAATGCCACTTCTATTCGTTGCCCTGGCCCCGGGAGATCCTAGAAAATCTGGGCGATCAGAACATCACCCTGAAAATCACGCTGTCGTACTTCATCGAGCCTAACCCGGGCTCGTCCGCCGCATTCGATCCCTACCGTTATCAGTCCTTCGGGCTGCGCTTCGACCTGAAACGCCGATCAGAGACACCCAACGATTTCGCAAAGCGGTTGAACAAGCAGGCGTGGGAGCACTCGAATGATCGACCTTCTACAGATCGCGACAGTGACCGGTGGCTGTTCGGCGCGCAATCGATGTCTGCGGGGTCGCTGCACAGCGATCAATGGACGGGGCCCGCCGTCAATTTGCTCTCGCGGAACATCATTTGCGTCAAACCGGTCGGAGGCTGGTGGAAGGATCGCGCAAAGGCCGATGTCCGAGGACAGAAAGCGCGCTATTCGCTTGTGCTCTCCTTGCGGTGCGAGGATAGCGCAATTGATCTTCACACGCCGATCTCGGCCATGATCGAGTCGGGAGTTGACATCGAAGCTATCGCCATTCCGACAGTCACGCCATAACCCAATCGTTGGGTTGGTCTGAAATGTCGGCGGGAGGGGGAACAGCATGTCCGAGGTCGTCTATTTCACCAGGCAGGGTCCGGTTGGCGTCATCACGGTGGACTACCCGCCGGTGAACGCGCTCGGGCCGGGCGTGCGCGAGGGCATACTGGACGCGGTGGACCGCGGCGTCGCCGACCCCGACGTGCACGCCATGGTGCTGATCGGCGCCGGGCGGTCCTTCATCGCCGGCGCCGACATACGCGGCTTCGGCAAGGGGCGCCCGGCGGTCGCGCGCCGCACCCATGACGTGCTGGAGGCAAGCCCCAAGCCGATCGTGGCGGCGATCCACGGCTATGCGCTCGGCGGCGGCCTGGAGAACGCGCTCGGCTGCCACTACCGCATCGCCGTGCCGGGCGCGAAGCTGGGCCTGCCGGAAGTGCTGATCGGCATCCTGCCGGGCGGCGGCGGCACGCAGCGCCTCCCGCGCCTGATCGGCCCCGAGGCCGCGCTGGAGATGATCGTCTCGGGCCGCCATGTGCCGGCTCCGGAAGCGCTGGAGCTTGGCATTCTGGACGAGCTGGTGGAAGGCGGGGAACTGCGCGACGCCGCCGTGGCCTACGCAATGCGGATGATGTACGAGCCCGTCCTGCCGAGGGCGTCGGAACGGGCAATACCGGAGCACGATCCGGGCATCTTCGAGGCGATGCGGCGGAAGATCGCCCGCCGCGCGCGCAACCAGAAGGCCCCCTGGCACTGCATCCGCTGCGTGGAGATCGCCTGCTCCACGCCCTTCGAGGAGGGCATCCGGCGGGAACGCGCGCTGTTCGAGGAACTGGAGAACTCGGAAGAGGCGAAGGCGCTGCGCTACGCCTTTTTCGGCGAGCGGGAAGCGCAGCGCTCCCCGCATGTATCGCGTGGGACGCCGGCCCGACCGGTCGCGGCGGCGGCGGTGGTCGGCGCGGGCACGATGGGCGGCGGCATCGCCATGACCTGCGCCGATGCCGGCCTGCCGGTGAAGATCATGGACAAGGACCCGGAGACGCTCGCGCGGGGCATGGAGCGAATCGGGAAGACCTACGCGGCCAGCGTCGCCCGCGGCTCGCTCGACGAGGCCGGCATGGCGGCGCGCCTGGCGCTCATCGAGCCGGTCGAGACCTACGAGGCCATTGCGGATGCCGATGTCGTGATCGAGGCGGTGTTCGAGGAGGTCGGCGTCAAGCGCGAGGTCTTCGAGGCGCTCGACCGGACGATGAAACCGGGCGCGCTGCTGCTGTCCAACACCTCCGCGCTGGATATCGACGAGATCGCCGCCGCGACGAAACGCCCGGACGATGTGGCGGGCGCGCATTTCTTCAGCCCGGCCAACGTCATGAAACTCCTGGAGATCGTGCGCGGCGAGCGGACCTCGGAGGAGGCGCTGGCCTCGGTGCAGGCGCTGGCCAAACGGCTCGGCAAGGTGGGCGTCGTCTGCGGCAATTGCGACGGCTTCGTCGCCAACCGGTCGCGCGCGCCGTTCAATACCGAGATGGTCATCCTGCTGGAGGAAGGGGCGCTGCCGGAGCAGGTGGACAAGGCGATGGTGGAGTTCGGCTACCCGATGGGGCCGTTCGCGGTCGGCGACCTCGCCGGGCTCGACATCGGCTATGCGGGGCGCAAGCGCAGGGAGGCCGCGGACCCGGCAATCCGGCCGCTGCCGGTCGCGGACGCCCTGGTGGAAATGGGGCGGCTCGGCATGAAGACCGGGGCCGGCTGGTACCGCTACGAGCCCGGCAGCCGCACGCCGCATCCCGATCCCGAGGTGGAAGCGCTGATCCGGCGGATTTCCGGCGAATCGGGCGTCGAGCAGCGGGAGTTCGACGACGGGGAGATTGTCCAGCGCCTGCTGTTCTCCTCCGTCAACGAAGCCTGCCGGATCATCGAGGAAGGAATCGCCCGGCGCGCGGTGGAAGTGGACGCGATGTGGCTCTACGGATTCGGCTTCCCGCGCTATCGCGGCGGGCTGCTTTACTGGGCCGATACGATAGGGGTATGCAAGGTTTACGACCGGATCGCCGCATGGCATCAGCGCTACGGGGAACGCTGGGCGCCGTCGCCCCTTCTCAGGCGCCTCGCGGAGAGCGGTGCGCCGCTGAAGGAAGCTGTCTCGAACATGTGATTTATGTTTGCGAATCGGGCATTAACCTTTATTGTTGGCGGAGGCCGAAGCTGGGCCGCCCGCTACTTCAGACAAACGGCAATCGCGAGGAAAAATCATGGTGTCACGGATCACTGCTTACGTTGTGGTCGGGGTCGCCGCGCTTGCGCTCGGGGGATGCGCGTCGAACTTGGAAGACGCGCAGATGGCCGAGGCAACCGGCTCCGACTTCCAGATGGGATTGATCGAGGGCTACAAGAAGCTGGCCGACATGGAAGCCGCCGAAACTGACTGGAAGGACGCACGGGTCTTCGCAGACCGCGTGCTGGCCGTTGCAGGCGGCGCCGACGTGATGCCCGAATCGCCTTCGGCCCGCGCTCTTCCGGCTGACAGCAAGCTTGAGGTGGAAATCGCCCAGGCGCGGCTGGAGACCATCATGGACGATGGCGGACGCGAGAAGGCCGGCAAGGCGACAGCCATGGCGCAGGTCGGTTTCGACTGCTGGCTGCAGGAGCTGGAGGAGAACTTCCAGCCCGGCGATATCGCGAACTGCAAGGCGATGTTCGAGGAAGGCGCGAACGCTGCGGAAGCGGCGCTGAGGCCGAAACCGAAGCCCAAGCCGAAGCCGGTCGATATGGGGCCGTGGGAGGTCTATTTCGCCTGGGACAGCGCAGCGATCACCGGTGCGGCGCAGCAGGAGATCAACAAGGCCTACACCTCCTACCGCAAGGTCAAGGGCTCGGTGGTCAACATCTCCGGCCATACCGACACCAGCGGCTCGTCCAAATACAACCAGAAGCTCTCCGAGATGCGGGCCAAGGTGGTCTATGAGGTCTTTACCCTCGACCTGCTGGTGCCGGAAGACAGCGTCTCCATGACGGCGATGGGCGAGGGCGGCCTTGCGATCAAGACTCCGGACAACACCCGTGAGGTGCTGAACCGGCGGGTCGTCATTCAACTCTCGAAATAGGCTGGAAGCCGGGAAACCGGCAGAACGGTCAAGGGACGCCCCGCCGGAAACGGCGGGGCGTTCTGCAATTCATGCCTGCAGAATCGTTCCTTCCCGGCGGAGGCGGGCGATTCTCCCCGGCGAATAGCCCAACAGTCCGGCAAGGCAGCCTTCGGTGTGCTCCCCGAGCAGCGGCGCGCCGGCCGGCGCGCGAACCGGCGTCCCGGAAAGGGCGACCGGCGACCGCACGGCCCGCACCTCTCCGAGCGCGCTGTGGGCCTGCGCCGCGACCATGCCGCGCAGCGCCATCTCCTCGGACGCGAACGCCTCCGGGACGCTGCGCACCGGCCCCCCGGGAATGCCTGCGGCCCGCATTCGCGCGATCCAGCCGTCCCGCGTGTCGGCCTTCAATATGTCGTTCATCGCCGCGGTCAGCGCCGCGCGGTTCTCCATGCGCGCCGCATTGGTCGCATAGGCGGGGTCATCGGCGAGTTCGGGGCGGCGGAAAACCTCCCCGGCCAGGCGCCGGAACAGCCGGTCGGTCGTCACCGCAATCATCACCGGCCCGTCCGCGGCTTCGAACAGGCCCGCGGGCATGGCCACGAGGTTGGAGTTGCCGGGCCGGCCGATATCCACCCCGCCTTCGAGCCAGGCGGTCGCGGCATGGGAGGTCATGGCGACGGCGGTGTCGAACAGCGGCACGTCGATGCGCTGGCCCCGGCCGGTGCGTTCGCGCGCGACCAGGGCCGCCAGCACCGCCTGGGCCGCATACATGCCGGCCATGATGTCCACCAGCGACACGCCGGTGCGCATCGGCGGGCCTTCAGGCTCGCCGGTGAGCGACATGAGGCCGCTTTCGCCCTGCGCCACCGGGTCGTAGCCGGGCCGCTCCGCCAGCGCGCCGTCGCGCCCGTAGCCCGAGATCGAGCAATAGACGAGGCGCGGATTCTCCGCCGCCAGCGCCTCGTAACCGAGGCCGCGCCGGTCGAGCGCGCCGGTGCGGGCATTCTCCAGCAGCACGTCCGAGAGGCGCGCCAGCCCGCGCACGATCTCGGCGCCCTCCGGCCGGGTGATGTCGACGGCGACGCTCTTCTTGTTGCGGTTGACGGTCAGGAAATAGGTCGAGTGGCCGTCGCGGGCGGGGGAGAGGAAGCTGCGCGTGTCGTCGCCGCCGGCGGGGTTCTCGACCTTGAGCACCTCCGCGCCGAGATCGGCAAGCTGCATCGCGCACCACGGGCCGGAGAGCACGCGGGTGAGATCGGTGACGCGGATGCCTGCAAGAGCGGTCAAGGGTCCGGTCCTTTCTGGCGGGAGGCCGGGCGCTCAGGAATAGACCCAGGCGAGCAGCGCGCCGCCCAGCAGCACCCGGTAGACGACGAAGGGCGTGAAGCTCGCCCGCGCAAGCCAGCGCATCATCGCCGCGATGGCGGCAAGGGCGGCTGCGAAGGCGAGCAGGGCCGCGAGGCCCGCGGCCGCGGCGATGGACGGGTCGCCCATCCTCGCAAGGTCCCGCGCCGTCCACAGCCCCGCGCCCAGAATGACGGGTATGGACAGCAGCAGCGAAAACCGCGCGGCCTCCGTGCGCCCGAAGCCCAGCGCCAGCGCCGCCGTCATGGTGATGCCGGAGCGGCTGACCCCGGGCACCAGCGCCAGGATTTGGGCGGCGCCGATGGCGAGCGCATGGGGCAGGCGCAGCGAGTCGAGTGCCCTGGTCTGCCGGCCCCGGCGGTCGGCCGCCCAGAGCACGAGGCCGAAGCCGAGGGTCGTCCAGGCGATGACCTCGACGCTGCGCGCATCTGCCGCGACCGTGTCCTTGAAGAGCGCGCCCGCGACGGCGACCGGCGTCGCTGCCGCCGCGACCAGCCAGCCGAGCGCCCAGCCCTCCGGCCGCGCGCCGGCGAGGCCGGCAAGACCCGTGCCCACCAGACGGGCGATATCGCGGCGGAAATAGACCAGCACGGCGCCGAGCGTGCCGAGATGGACGGCGACGTCGAGAACGAGCGCGGCGGCTTCCTCCGGGCGGTATTCCCCGTAGGCCGCGTGGACGAGCACCAGGTGCGCCGAGGAGCTGACCGGCAGGAACTCGGTCAGGCCCTGGACGAGCGCGAGAAGGACGATGAGCAAGAGCGGCAAGGGCGGTCCGGGTCCGGAGGATCAGCGACGGGATATAGCACCGCCGGGCGGTTGCGGGATAACCCGCCTTTCCCGCCAGGGTCATGGTCTGCGCGGCGCTGTCGGGCCGTCAGGGTAGGAGAGCCGCGCCGCGCGATGCAGGGACATCGGGCAAGCGGCTCGACGCAGCCTGTCGGCCCGACAGCGCCGCCCTTCGGGTCGCGCCCAAGCGTCCGCCCGCGGCGGCGCCAACGCCGCCATTCATATCAAATTGCCGCGTTGCGCGCGGCGTCGCGGGCCTCAACCGTAGGCTCGGCTACGCTTTTCGGCCCGCTCCTTGCGGATCGAACGCCTGGACGCGACGCAGACCGTGACCCTGGTGAGAAATACGGGTTAAAGTGCCGCACCGTTTTCGGGGGGGCGCATGGCGACCCTGCTTCACGTGCCGCTTTCGCCTTATTGCCGCAAGGTGCGCATCGCGATGGGCGAGCTGAAGGTTCCGTTCGCGCTTGAGGAGGAGCCGGTCTGGGAACGGCGGGAAGCCTTCGTCGCGCTGAACCCAGCGGCGACGGTGCCCGTGCTGCTGCTGGACGACGGCCATGCGCTGGCGGAGAGCCAGGCGATCGTGGAATATCTGGAGGAGGCCGCCGAGGCGCCGTTCCTGATGGGCAAGGACGCGAAGCTGCGCGCCGAGGTCCGCCGGCTCGCGCTCTGGTTCGACAACAAGTTCGGCTCCGAGGTGACCGACTATCTCTACCGCGAGCGGATCATGAAGCGGATGGCGGGGCACGGGCCGCCGAACTCGGAATTCGTGCGCGCCGGCGTGCTCAACCTGGAGCAGCACCTCCGCTATATCGACATGCTGCTGGAGCAGCGCCACTGGCTGGCGGGCAGGGAATTCTCGCTGGCGGACATCGCCGCCGGCGCGCATCTCTCCTCGCTCGACTATATGGGCGCGGTCCCGTGGGTCGACCATCCGCCGGCGCATGAGTGGTATGCGCGGTTCAAGTCGCGCCCGTCGGTCCGGCCGCTGCTGTCCGACCGGGTGCCGGGCTGGCGGCCGGCCGCCCACTACGCGAACCTCGACTTCTGACCGGCAGGGCCGGCGTCCGGTGAGGCTCTTCGTGCACGGGCTCGGCTATTCCGCCGAACGGCTGGCGCTGCGGCTGGCGGCGGAGGGTTGGGAGATCGCCGGCACGACGCGCGAGCCGGAGAAGGCGGCGCGCTTCGCCGCGCGCGGCTGGAACCGGTTCGACAGACGGCAAGCGACGCACCTGCTCTTATCCGCGCCCCCGGGCGAGGCGGGCGATCCCTTCCTGCCGGGTTTCGAGGCGCCGCCGGGGCTGGTCTGGGCGGGCTACCTCTCCACCACGGGCGTCTATGGGGACCGGGGCGGCGGCTGGGTGAACGAGGACAGCGCCCTTCTGCCGACGGGCGGGCGGGGCCGCCGGCGCGTGGAGGCGGAGGCCGCCTGGGCGGCGGCGGGCCTGCCGCTGCATGTGTTCCGGATCGCGGGCATATACGGGCCGGGCCGCAATGCGCTCGCGGCCGTGCGCGCCGGCCGCGCGCGGCGGATCGTCAAGCCGGGCCAGCTGTTCTCCCGCATCCACGTCGATGACATTGCGGCCGTGCTCGCGGCTTCCATTGCGCGCCCCAATCCCGGCCGCGCCTACAACCTCGCCGACGACAGGCCGGCCCCGCCGGCGGAGGTCACCGAATTCGCCTGTAGCCTGCTGGGCCTGCCGCCGCCCCCGGCCGAGCCGTTCGAGACGGCGCAACTCTCGCCGATGGCGGCGAGCTTCTACCGCGACAGCAAGCGCGTCTCCAACGCCCGCATCAAGGCGGAGCTGGGCGTCCGCCTGCGCTATCCGGGTTACCGGGAGGGGCTGGAGGCGTTGTTCGAGGCGGGGGAGGGGAGAGGCGGATGAACCGTGATTCACGGTCGTCGGAAGCATCTCGGCACGGCGCTGGCGGGTAATCCGCACGGGCCTCGGCGATCGCATACGGTTTGTCTCGGGACAAGGCGGGTCAATGCGGAATTTCCCCGCCTTCGTCATGCCCGGACGCCCCCTCCGTCATGCCCGGACTTGTTCCCATAAGCGCCAACTTGTCATGGATCGAACCACTGGTGGAGTTGAGGTTTTCGTCGTCTTGGCGGTTCGGCAAGGTGGCGTGAGACGGCGTTCCAGGAGTTGAGGATGCGGTCGAGGCCGACCGTGGGTTCGATGGCGG
>JAJDVH010000245.1 GCA_022826185.1 Alphaproteobacteria bacterium | reverse complement strand
GGCAAAGGGCGGGACGGGGCGTCCCTGTTTTGCGCGCGTTTCGCGTGGGCGCGCGGGCGGGTGTCGGCGCCGGCGCGGTTCGCGCACCTGATTGCGCGCGCGAGACGGCGCACGCACCTCTCGCGCTTGCTCGCGCCGGGGGTTTTTTCGGCCCCCAGCCGGTCGCTTTCTGCAGAAACGCCGAAAGGCGGCCCCGGGAGCCGCCTCTCTCTACTTTCATCATACACCATACCGCCAAATGTCAAGCCCCGCCGGGAACAAAAAATGAATGCCGGAGATTTTTCATGGAATGCCGGCGACGGGAACCGGAGCGGAGCCGTTTCGGACTGCCCGGCATTCCGGGCCGGGGCGACGGTGGAGGCGGCTCGGCCATCGGTTCCGGTCAACGACCGCCGGTATGAATCCGGCAATGCCGGGCGGGAGGAGACGCAAGCCGAACGCCCTCAACATGAGTCCTGATTCGCGACCGCTGGCATGAGTCTGTCTGTAAGTCAGGTAAGCGCGCGCAAAGCCGCTTCGGGCGCCTTGTCGAGGATTCTCAGCAGGGCCCTTGCGGCGCCCGTGGGGCCACGCTTGCCCTGCTCCCAGTTGCGGATCGTTTCCTGCGGCACCTTTATGCGGCGCGCGAACTCCACTTGCGTCAGCCCGAGACGCCGGCGCACCCGGCGGGCGAAGCGCGCCATGTCCTGCATCGCCTCGGCATCGTCCTCGCGCGCCTGCCGCGCGATATCCTCTTCGGTCGTCCCGTCCAGCACCCGGTAATCGACCTGTCCCGGAGGAAGCGTCTGCGGATCCTCCGGGTCAATCCTGACGCGCGTTCTGCTCATATTCCCGAACCTCCCCGGCATTGGCCCATTCCCGCAGTGCGGCGCTATGTCGTTCATTGGCCGACAATTGTCGGGGCCCGATATGATGGCGTTTGTCCTGATTACCGGTCGCCATTGCTTCCCGTCCGCCCGATTTCCTCCTTGAGCGCGCGGATTTCGCTGCGGAGGCCCTCCAGCTCGGTTGCGAGGAAGGAGGCTTCGGCTTCCGTCACCTGCCGGAGCACCGCTTCCGTCTCTTCCCGATCCGCCGTGTGCAGGGTCTGCATGGCATCGACGATGACGGCAATGAAGAGGTTCAGCACCGCGAAGCTGGTCAGCAGGATGAAGGGCACGAAGAAGGCCCAGGCCCAGTCGAAGGTTTCCATCACCGGGCGCACGATGCCCATCGACCAGCTCTCCAGGGTCATGATCTGGAAGAGCGAATACATAGACGCGCCGATGCTGCCGAACCATTCCGGAAACGCCTCGCCGAACATGCGCGTCGCCATGACCGCGCCGACATAGAAGACGAGCAGCAGCAGGCTGGAGATCGAGCCAAGGCCCGGGATCGCGTGCAGCAGCGCCTCCACCACCTTGCGCATCTGCGGCACGACCGAGACCAGCCGCAGCACGCGCAGGATGCGCAGCGCGCGCAGCACCGAAAGATTGCCGGTCGCCGGGAGGAGCGTGACGGCGATGACCGCGAAATCGAACAGGTTCCAGCCGCGCCTGAAGAAGGCCGGTCCCTGGGCCACCAGGCGGGCCGCAATCTCGACGACGAACACCGCCACGATGGCCTTGTCGAGCCAGCCGAGCCACGGCGAGAGGGCCTCGTTTATCGTCGCCGAGGTCTCCAGGCCGAGCGTTACCGCATTGACGACGATCAGCACCGTGACCAGCCGTTCCGTCTTCGGCGAGCACACCAGATCGTTCAACCGCTCGCGCCAAACCGCCATTGCCGCCTCCCTGACAGGACCGGCAGCCTGATAGTCAAGGCCGGCGGCCCGGCGCAAGCGGTTGCCCCGGCGGCCCGTTGCGGCTATCCGGCGCGCTCATGGCTGCCGTCCTGCCCGCCCTCGTCGCGACGCTCGCGATGCAGGCAATCATCGTCATCGCCTCGCTCATCGTGCCGATCACGGTGCAGGAAAGCGCGAACGCGCTCGGCTTCAACCCGGCGCTCGTCGGCTATTACACGATGGCGATGTGGCTGGGCGGCATGGCCTCCACCCTCTATTCCGGCGGGCTGATACGCCGGTTCGGCGCGCTCCGCGTCTGCCAGGCGACGATGGCGCTCGCCGCGGTCGGGGCGCTGCTGACGGGCGTGGCGGACGTCGCCGCCCTCGGGCTGGCCGGCTTCCTGATCGGCATGGCCTACGGGCCGGCCAACCCCGCCGGCTCCCACCTGCTTGCGCGCCTCTCGCCGCCGCATCTGCGCGGGCGGGTGTTCTCGGTCAAGCAGACGAGCGTGCCCGTCGGCGCCGCGACCGCCGGCCTGCTGGTGCCGGCGGTCGTGAACGCCTGGGGCTGGCAGGCTGCAGGTCCGGCCATCGCGCTGCTTTGCGTGGCGGCGATGGTCGCCGTCCAGCCCTGGCGCGCCGGCCTTGACGGCGACCGCGATTCCTCGGCGCGTCCGCTGGCGGCGGGACCTCTCGCCGCGATCCGGCAGACCTGGAAACCGCCCGCCCTGCGCCGCACCGCGCTCGCCTCGGCGGTCTTTTCGATGGGCCAGTTCTGCTTCACCGCGTTCTTCGTCGTCTTCGTCATGCGGCGCGCCGGTTTCGATCTTGCCCAAGCGGGGTCGCTGTTCTCGGTCGGCTTCGTTGCCGGCATCGCGGCCCGTGTGGGCTGGGGCTGGGTGGCGGATGCGACCTCAAGCCGCGCTACGCTTACTGTCCTCGGCCTCGCCATGGCCGCGACGGCTCTGGCCGCAACGACACTCGGCCCCGGCTGGCCCTGGCTCGCCGTTGCCGCGCTGTCGGCGGCCTTTGGCGCCACGGCCGTCGGCTGGAACGGGGTCTATCTGGCGGAGGTCGCCCGGCTCGCGCCCGGCGGCGATGTCGGCGCGGCGACCGGCGGCGCGATGTTCTTCACGCTCTCGGGCTCCGCCTTCGGCCCGGCGCTGTTCGGCGCCACGGCGGCGGCCTTCGGCTACAGCGCCGCTTTCGTGCTGATGGCCGCCGTCACGGGGGGCGCGGGCCTGTGGATTGCGTTCGGAAGACACCCCGCGCCGGAGGGCGCCTGAATTCCCTTGCGCAGCCGGGCAACCGGCGTATTTTGTCGCGCCTTGCCGCGCCCCGCGCCGCAATTCATCTCAAGCTTCGGGAGGACGCCTTTGGCCCAGACGTCTGCCGCCATTCCGGACGAGGCGGTGACCGCCCGCCTGTTTCCCCGCGAACAGCCCGCGGTCAAGGACTACTATGTCGAGCGGGACGGCCTGCGCTATGCCGGCACGCACCTGCTGGTGGACTTGTGGGGCGCGCGCGACCTCGACGAGCCGGCCGCGATCGAGCGCGCCTTGCGCGCCTGCGCCGAAGCCTCGGGCGCGACGGTGCTGGGCGGCGACCTGCACCGCTTCCAGCCGAACGGCGTCTCCGGCGTGCTGCTGCTGGCGGAATCGCACATCTCGATCCACACCTGGCCGGAACGCGGGTTCGCGGCGCTCGACCTGTTCATGTGCGGCGAGTGCGACCCCTATGCCGGCATTGAGGTGCTGAAGCGGGCCTTCGAGCCGGAGCAGATAACCCTGACGGAACACAAGCGGGGCATGATCCCGTGACCGGGGGCGGCTGGTTCGAGGAAGCCATCCACGCCCACGCGACCCAGAAGCTCGAAATCACGCAGATACTCTACAGTTCCGACACGGAGCTGCAGAAGATCGTCATCTTCGAGAACCCGACCTTCGGGCGTGTGATGACGCTCGACGGCGTGGTGCAGGTGACCGAGGGCGACGAGTTCATCTATCACGAGATGATGGCGCATGTGCCGATCCTGGCGCACGGCGCGGTTCGCGACGTGCTGATCGTCGGCGGCGGCGACGGCGGCCTCCTGGAAGAGGTGCTGAAGCATCCGGTCGAGCGGGCCACCATGGTGGAGATCGACCGGGGCGTGGTGGACCTTGCCCGGCGCTACCTGCCCTCGATCTGCAAGGGCGCGTTCGACGATCCGCGCGCGGAGCTCGTCATCGCCGACGGCGCGCGCCATGTCGCCGAGACGGACGCGCGCTACGATGTCGTGCTGATCGATTCGACGGACCCCGTCGGTCCCGGCGAAGTCCTGTTCCAGCGCGAGTTCTACGCCGGCTGCAAGCGCTGCCTGAAGCCGGGCGGCATCCTGGTGACGCAGAACGGCGTGGCCTTCGTGCAGGGCGAGGAACTGACCGCCTCCTGGCGCCATTTCGACGCGCTGTTCGCCGACCCCGCCGCTTATGCCGTCGCGGTGCCGACCTATATCTGGGGCTTCATGGCGCTCGGCTGGGCGAGCGACGACCCGGAGCACCGCCGCCGGCCGCTCGCCACCATAGAGGAGCGCTACGCGGCTGCGGGGCTGCACACGCGCTATTACAATCCGGAAATCCATCTCGGCGCTTTCGCGCTGCCGACCTACATGAAGGAGCTGATGCGGTGACGGTCTCCGGCGCGGAAACGATCCCGATAGAAGTGGTCCCGACGGGCTTTGCGCTCGGCGCGGAGATCCGCGGCGTCGATGCGCGAAAGGCGGTGGCGCCGGAAACGGCCGCAGCCCTGCGCGAAGCCTGGAAACAGCATCTGGTACTGCTCTTTCGCGGCCAGACGGGCCTGACGGACGAGCAGCTGATCGCCTTTACCGAGGTTTTCGGGCCGTTGCAGGATGCGCCGAACAGCGAGGTGACGGCCGATTTCGGTTCCTTCCGGGACGTGCCGAAGGAAGTGACCATCATCTCCAACATCGAGGTGGACGGACGGCCCATCGGCGCGCTCGGCGCGGGCGAGGCGGACTGGCACACCGACATGTCGTTCATCGACGAGCCGCCGGCCGGCTCCTGCCTCTACGCCATCGAGGTGCCGCCGGCCGGAGGCAACACCGCCTTCACCAACATGCACCGCGCCCTGGACACGCTCGACGGCGAGACGGCGAATGCCGTGAAGGAAGCGTGGTGCGTCCACGACGAGTCGCTGACCTCGACCGGGGCGCAGCGCCGGGGCGTTCCCGAAGTCACCGATGTGCGCGAGACGCCGGGCGCGCGCCATCCCGTTCTGCGGACCCATCCCGACACCGGGCGCAAGGCGCTGTTCCTCGGCCGGCGGCGCAATGCCTGGCTGGTCGGGTTCGAGGTCGAGGAAAGCGAGCGCCTGCTCGACCGGCTCTGGTCCCACGCGGCGGACGAGGCCCATGTCTGGGAGCATCGCTGGCGCGCGGGCGATATCGTGCTCTGGGACAACCGCGCCGTCATGCACCGCCGCGACCCCTTCGATCCGGCGACCCGCCGCCTGATGCACCGCACCCAGGTCGCCGGCGGCAGGCCCTACTGACCTCGCCGGCCCGACACGCCCCGCTTGGAAAAGCGCCGCGACCCGTATAGGAAAGGCGGCGGCAGGGAGGCGTGGATGATGCGGTTCACAAGCCTGCGCATGAAGGACTTTCGCGCCACGCGCGATCTGGAAATCGGTTTCGAGCCGGACGTGACCGTCATCGTCGGCCGCAACGGCGCCGGCAAGACCTCTATTCTTGATGCTCTTTGCATAATGATGCAATTCGTGCGCGCTCATCTGGACAGTCCTCGGCGGGGCAACCTCGACCTTCCACACTCCAATCGGGATATTCGCATCGATGCCGCTAGTTTTGAGTTGCAATTGGAGTTTTCAATTAAAAATCCGTCATCGACCCTGAAGGATAGAGATACTATCGAGATCGTATTTCACAATGGTCAATATTCACCGGAATATCTATTTTCGGAAAAGCTTAGAGGCCTGTCAGCGTCAACAGGATTACGACCTCGTTTTATCTATTTTCGGCAGGAAAGAGGCTTCGAAGCTTCAGAATTTTTTCCATTCAGAGGCGAGACATCAGAATTGATCGATCCGGAAGCAGTTCAAGATCAGTCCTTGGAACGGAATTTTCGAGCGATTAACGGTTTGCAAGCATGGTGGGACCGACATGACGCACAGGAGGCCCGCCGGGTACGGGACGGGGATCGCAATTACCGCGACCCACAACTGGAAGCGATCCGTAGATTGATTGCGCGGATAGACAGCTTTGCCGACATCGTATTCGATTCGACCGCACCTCTGCCTGGCCTCTATTTTGTCAAGAACGACGGCACACCGGTGCATGCAGGTTCCCTATCGAGCGGCGAGCGTTCCTTTATTGTACTGCTGGCCGATCTGGCGCGCCGGATCCAAGTGTTTCAATCGGGTAAACCGCTACATGAAATCGAGGCGACCGTACTGATCGACGAGATCGAACTCAATCTGCATCCGGATTGGCAGAGCCGGATCATTCCGATGCTCTCCGAAGTTTTCGCCGCTTGCCAATTCATTGTGACAACGCATTCACCGCAAGTGCTTTCGGGTGTGGAGAGCAGACAGGTTCGTATCGTCGAGGTGGATTCGAGCGACGGCTCCTCGAAAGTCACGGCGCCGCTCAGCACGCGCGGACGCACCAGCAATTATCTCCTTGAGGGCGTGCTTGGCGCTTCCGAACGGTTCCCGCCGATAGATGCCCTCATAGGCGAGTTCAACGAGGCCATCGACGGGGGCGATGCCGATACTGCGGCGGCGAGACTGGCGGCGCTCGAAGAGCAGATCGAAGACGATGCGGCGACGCTGCTGGTATTGCGCAAACGGCTGAAGAAGCTGCGCGGCGCTGCATGAGGGGCTGCCATGCGAAGGCAATGCCCCGGGCGCTGGCGAAGTGGCTGGCAATGGAGAGCGCCGACTGGTCGCCGTCCTATCCGTTTCCGGGCGACGTAAGGCAGGCCGTCGTCGAAGCGCTCCATGAGGCGCAGCGCGGGCTTTGCGTCTATTGCGGTCGCAGGCTGGACATGCGCCAGCCGGGAAAGTCGTATCACATCGAGCATTTCCGGCCGCAGGCCCGCTATCCCGGACTCTCGACCGACTTTGCCAACCTGTTCCTGAGTTGCGGCCAGGAAACGCGCGAGGGCAATCCGGCGGAAACCTGCGGGACGGCGAAGGGCGACGGCTTCGACGGGAATCGCCATGTCGAGCCGGACTACCCGGCCTGCACCGACAGGTTCCGGTTCCTGCTGAGCGGGGAAATCGTGCCTCAACCGAGCGGCGACGAGGCGGCTGAAGCGATGATCGCGCTCCTGAACCTCAATCACCGCGAACTGAAGAAGGACCGGGAAGACCTTCTCGACCGGATCGACGGCGGAAGCCTGGACATCTCGGACTTCATCGACCCCGGGGGCGGACCGGCGCAGAGCTACGCGCATGTCGTCTGCCGGCACCTCGGCGCGACGATTCCATAAGCCCGGCTCGCCTCTTCTTGCGCATGGGCGAAGGCGGGCCTAAGAGGGGCGATCATGCAGATATATCTGCCGGTCGCCGAACTTTCGGTCGATGTCTTTCTGTTGCTGGGGATGGGCGCCGGGGTGGGCGTGCTGTCCGGGCTGTTCGGCGTCGGCGGCGGCTTCCTGATGACGCCGCTCCTGATCTTCATCGGCATCCCGCCGCCGGTCGCCGTGGCGAGCGAGGCGAACCAGCTCGTCGCCACCTCCGTCTCCGGCGTGCTGGCCCACTGGCGGCGCGGCGCCGTCGATTTCAAGATGGGCCTGGTGCTGCTGTCGGGCGGCGTGCTGGGCTCGGCGCTCGGCGTGTGGCTGTTCAAGCTGCTGCGCGGCCTCGGCCAGATCGACCTGGCGATTTCGCTCTGCTACGTCGTGTTCCTGGGCGCTGTGGGCTCGCTGATGATGGCGGAGAGCCTGCGCGCGCTCCTGCGCCGGCGGAAGGGCGTGGCGCGGCGCGGCAAGCTGCACCGGCACACCTGGATCCACGGCCTGCCGCTGAAGATGCGCTTCCAGAAGTCGCGCCTCTATATCAGCGCCGTCATGCCGTTCCTGATCGGTGTGCTGGTCGGGCTGCTGGCCGCCATCATGGGCGTGGGCGGCGGCTTCATCATGGTGCCGGCGATGATCTACCTGCTCGGCATGCCGACCTCCATGGTGGCGGGCACCTCGCTGTTCCAGATCCTGTTCGTGGTCTCGACCGTGACCCTGCTCCAGTCCGCCGCCAACCAGACCGTCGACGTGATCCTGGCGCTGCTGCTGCTGGCGGGCTCGGTCGTGGGCGTGCAGGTGGGCTCGCGCCTCGGCGCAAGGCTGCCGAGCGAGCAGTTCAGGGTGCTTCTGGCGGCCCTGGTGCTGGCGGTCTGCCTCAAGCTGCTGTTCGACCTGGTGACGCGGCCCGAAGACCTCTACTCGCTCCATCCGGGGCTGCTGTGATGCGCGCGCTCGCCGCCGCCCTGCTGCTCGCCGCCGCCGCGCCCGCCTCGGCGGACCAGTTCGTGGTGGATGTCTCCGAGCGCACCGTGGCCATCACCGCCGGGTTCACCGGGGCCGAGCTCGTGGTGTTCGGCACGGCCGCGGAGCCGCAGGGCTCGACCGCCGAACAGCATGGCGTGATCGTCGTCATCCGCGGGCCGGAGCAGCCGACCATGGTTCGGCGCAAGGAGCGCAATTTCGGCGTCTGGGCCAATCATGGCGGCGTGGCCTTTCCGGAGGCTCCGGCCTTCGTCTGGGTCGCCGCCAGCGAAGCCTTCGCGGAGCAGCCGGTGACGGAGATCCTCGGCAAATACGAGATCGGGCAGGATTTCCTGTCCCCGGCGCCCGCTGCGGCCGGCGCCCCGGAACTGGCCGAATTCCAGGCGGCGCTCGTCCGGCGCAAGCAGGCGGCGGGACTCTATTCCGCCGAGTTCGGGCGCGTGGATTTCCTGGGCGAGCACCTGTTCCGCACGCGCGTTGCGTTTCCCGCCAATGTGCCGGTGGGCAGCTACCGCATCGAGGTCTTCGAGGTGCGCGACGACCGGGTCGTCAATGTCACGGCAAGCGCGCTCCATGTCCGGAAAGCGGGGCTCGAAGCCGCCGTTTTCCGGTTCGCGCACGATTTCCCGATCCTGCACGGTCTCGTTGCCATCCTCGCCGCCTTGATGGCAGGATGGTTCGCAGGCGCTGTCGCGCGGAGAACCTGACTCCTTGACCGAACTTCCTTCCCCTTCGACGCGCACCCTGCTGTGCGTCGTCGACGAGAGCGACGAACTGCCGGTGGCGCTGACATTCGCCGCGCTCAGGTCCCGGCGCACGGGCAGCCATGTCGGCCTGCTCTACGTCATCGACACGCCGGCGGATTTCCAGCACTGGTCGGCCGTCGGCGAGCTGATGCGCGAAGAGGCCCGCGAGCATGCCGAGACGGTCATCCTGCAGGCGGCCGCACAGGTCCAGCGCCTGTCCGGCAGGGTGCCCTCCCTGGCGATCCGGGAAGGCGACAAGGTGGACGAGACGATCCAGGCCTGCGAGGAGGACCCGTCGGTCGCCTTCCTGATTCTCGCCTCGGACACGGGTCCCAAGGGTCCGGGGCCATTGATTTCATCGCTCACCGGAAGGTCGGTCGGACGCCTGCAGGTTCCGGTGGTCATCCTGCCCGGCAACCTCTCCGAGGAAGAGATAACCCGTTTCGCCTGACGGAGCCGGGAGTGCGCCGCGCCATCCTTGACAACCCATCGCGCTAATTGGATGTATCGTCCCCGGGGGCGGATCGATATTGTCGCTCGGGGCGTTTAACGGAACAGGCTGAAATTGGGGCTGTCGCGTGTTCACCACTAATCCCTTCGCCGCGCTTTCGGAGTCCATCGACTCCGGCGTCATGCAGACCTATGTGGTCATCATGATCCTGCTGGTCGTGGGCGGCACCCTGTTCGACATCTGGCACAAGGGCAGCGCCGCCTATTTCTTCCGCAGCTGGCGGAAATCGCGGGACACGGGGACGCGCCGCGTCGGCGGCGGGGAAATGTCGGCGCTCGCGGTCCGGACCGCCCTGTCGGAGGGCCTGACATCGGCGGAATTCGGCCCGGGCCGCCGCCGGGTTGCCCACCTGCTGACGATGTACGGGTTCCTGGCCTATGTCGTCACCACCGTCATCATGGTGTTCTGGTACCCGACGCCCGCCACGCCGACGCCCTTCATCCTGCCGCTGCTGTGGGTCGTCGGGGCCCTGTCGGTCTGCGCGGGCGGCTACTGGTTCTGGTTCTGCATCCGGGTCGATGTGGCGGCCGAGGGCCATACGCCGCTCCGGGCGATGCGCGCCGACCTGTTCATCCTCTCGCTTCTCGCCAGCACGACGCTGGGGCTGGTCTGGGCCGGCCTGCAGGCGGCGGAGAGTTCGTGGACGACCGTGTTCCTGGGCCTCTACCTCATCGCCACGACGGTGCTGTTCGGATCCGTTCCGTGGTCCAAATTCGCGCACATGTTCTACAAGCCGGCGGCGGCTTTGGAGAAGCGGGTGTCCGAGGCGACCGGTTCGCGGCGCAACCTGCCGGCCCCCGTCGACAAACCCGAAATGTTCGGCAGCGCCCGCGAAAGGCCGCGCCACTACTGATCGGCCCCTATCGGTCGTCAATGCAGGAGACAACGGAAACCGATGCCGACATTCGTTTATATGACCAGTTGCGACGGCTGCGGATATTGCGTGGATATCTGCCCGTCCGACATCATGCACATCGATAGCACCACCCGGCGGGCCTACAATATCGAGCCCAACATGTGCTGGGAGTGCTACTCCTGCGTGAAGGCGTGCCCGCAACATGCCATCGACTGCCGCGGCTATGCCGACTTCGCGCCCCTGGGCCACAGCGTCCGGGTGCTGAGGGAGGAAGAGAAGGGCTCCATTTCCTGGAAGATCAAGTTCCGGGACGGCCAGGAAAAGGACTTCGTGTCCCCGATCCGGACCGAGCCCTGGGGATCGATCAAGCCGCCGGCCGATTACGAGGCGCCCACCCCCGAAGCGATGAAATCCCAGCAACTCGCGCACGAGCCGGACGCGCTCCACATTGAGGCCCTGCCCATGCTGCAGCCGGACCGAACCAGTGAGGGAGGCCACTAGTGAGCTTGTTCGCCCGCCGGAAAACGGTTTTCGTGGACGCGGATATTCTGGTCATCGGCGGCGGCATGGCCGGCTGCGGCGCGACCTACGAAGCCGGATATTGGGGACGCGACCTGAAGGTGGTCTGCGTCGAGAAGGCGAACATCGAGCGCAGCGGCGCCGTCGCCCAGGGCCTGTATGCGATCAACTGCTACATGGGCATGCAGTGGAACGAGAACCAGCCCGAGGACCATGTCCGCTACGCCCGGAACGACCTGATGGGCCTTGTGCGGGAGGATCTGGGCTTCGATATCGCCCGGCATGTCGACTCCACCGTGCACAAGTTCGAGGAGTGGGGCCTTCCCATCATGAAGGACCCGGAGACCGGGCGGTATCTGCGCGAAGGCAAGTGGCAGATCATGATCCACGGCGAGAGCTACAAGCCGATCGTCGCGGAGGCCGCCCGCAAGGCCGCCACCGAAGTCTATAACCGGATCATGGTGACCCACCTGCTGACGGACTCCGCGAATCCCAACCGCGTCGCCGGCGCCGTCGGATTCAACGTCCGCACCGGGGATTTCTACGTCTTCCGGGCGAAGGCCGTCATCGTGTCCGCCGGCGGCGCCTCGCACATCTTCAAGCCCCGCGCGGTGGGCGAAGGCATGGGGCGGACCTGGTACGCCCCCTGGAGCAGCGCGTCGGCCTATGCGCTGCCGATCCTCGTCGGCGCCAAGATGACCCAGATGGAGAACCGGGTCGTCCTCACCCGCTTCAAGGACGGCTACGGTCCGGTCGGCGCCTATTTCCTCCACCTCAAGACGTACACGGAGAACGCCTACGGGGAAGAGTACGAGTCGAAATGGTACGACCACACCAAGGAGCTGGTCGGGGACTATATCGACCGGCATCCGGTGCCCACCTGCCTGCGCAACCACGCCTTCCTTGAGGAGGTCAAGGCCGGCGGCGGCCCCATCCGCATGGTGACGAAGGAAGCCTTCGCCGATCCCCACCTGGAGCAGGTCGGCTGGGAGAACTTCCTCGGCATGACGATCGGGCAGGCGGTCGTCTGGGCGTCCCAGAACATCGACCCCAAGCACACCAATCCGGAGCTGACCACGTCCGAGCCCTACGTCATGGGCTCGCACGCCACCTGCTCGGGCGCCTGGGCGAGCGGGCCGGAAGACTGCGCGCCGGCGGACTACCAGTGGGGATACAACCGGATGATGTCCGTCGAGGGGCTGTTCGGCGCCGGCGACACCATCGGCGGCACCGCCCACAAGTTCTCGTCGGGGTCCTTCACGGAGGGCCGGATCGCCGGAAAGGCGGCGGTCAACTACGTCAACGACATGAAGAGCGACCGGCCCCAGGTCAGCGAGCGGGAATACGAAGACCTCAAGCGGGTCGTGTTCCAGCCTCTGGAGACCTACCGGGTCGGCCGCAACGAGATCGTCGCGGGCACGGTCTCGCCGAGCTACATCCTGCCGATTCACGGTCTCCAGCGTCTCGAGAAGATCATGGACGACTATGTCGGCGGCATCAGCTCGAACTATGTCACGAACGCACCGATGCTCACCCGCGGGCTGGAATTGCTGGACATGCTGAAGGAAGACCTCGGCAGTCTCGGGGCCGAGGACCTTCACCAGCTTCAGCGGGCGTGGGAGCTTCACCACCGGGTCCTGGCCTCGGAGTCGGTGACGCACCACACGATGTTCAGGACGGAAACGCGGTGGCCGGGATACTACTACCGGGCCGACCATCCGAAGCTGGACGACGCCGACTGGCACTGCTTCACCCTGTCCCGCTACGACCGGGAATCCGGGGAGTGGACCATGGAGAAGGCCCCCGTCCACCACATCATCGACTAGCCCCGATTTCCTGCTACGGCGGCGTCCCATGTCGACCCTGATCGCCCCGCACGGCAATGCCGCCCTGAAGCCCCTGCTGCTGCCCGAGGAGGAGCGGGGCGAAGGCCTGAATCGGGCGCGCACCCTGAAAAGGCTGCCGCTCTCGAGCCGCGAGGTCTCGGACCTCTTCATGCTCGCCATGGGCGCCTACACACCGCTTGAGGGGTTCATGGGCGCGGCCGACTGGCGCGGCGCCTGCCTCGATATGCGCCTGCAGAACGGGCTCTTCTGGCCGCTGCCGATCACGCTTTCCTGCGGCGAGGACTTTGCGGTCGCCGTGGGGGACGAAGTGGCGCTGACGGACGAGGGAGGCGAGATCCTCGGCGTCCTCGCGGTCACCGAGAAATACGCCATCGACAAGACCCTGGAGTGCCGTGAGGTCTATCGCACCGCCGAGGAAGCCCATCCGGGCGTGGCCAAGGTGATGGCGCAGGGTTCCGTCAACCTGGCGGGCCCGGTTTCGGTCTTCTCCGAGGGGCATTTTCCCGAGACCTATCGCGGGCTCTACCTGCGCCCCGCCGAAACCCGGGCCCTGTTCGCCGAAAAAGGCTGGTCCACGGTCGCCGCCTTCCAGACGCGCAATCCCATGCACCGCAGCCATGAGTTTCTCGCCAAGGTCGCCATCGAGGTGTGCGACGGGCTGCTCATCCACCAGGTCCTGGGCGCGCTCAAGGAGGGCGACATCCCGGCCGATGTCCGGGTCCGCGCCATCGACTGGCTGGTCGCCAACCACTTTGCGCAAGGCAAGGTGGTCCAGGCCGGCTACCCCATCGAGATGCGCTACGCCGGCCCCCGGGAGGCGCTGCTGCATGCGCTGTTCCGCCAGAATTTCGGCTGCTCGCACCTGGTGGTGGGGCGCGACCATGCCGGGCTCGGCAACTATTACGGGCCCTATGACGCACACCGCATATTCGACGAGATCGGCGCCGACAGCCTCGCCATCCGGCCGCTGAAGATCGACGACACGTTCCATTGCTTCGACTGCGGGGGCATGGCGACCGGCAATGTGTGCTTCGCCGCCGACAGCGGGACGAACCCGCCCGGCGAAGACGAGCGCTACCGCGTGGTGGCCGCGGTGGCGACGGGCGCTGCCGCGGGCCGGGCCTGCGCACAAGGGGACGACGGCAAGCTCCGCATCTCGGGCACCCGGCTGCGCGAGATGTTCGCGGGCGGCGAGCTGGTCCCGCCCGAATACAGCCGCGACGGGGTGGTCGCCATCCTCCAGGCCCATTACGACGGCGCCGCTTGATTTCGCGGCGGTTCCGGTCCATCTAGGCAGTGCTATTGGGCCGGAGGACGCAGCCGATGTTCATTCAGACGGAACAGACCCCCAATCCCGCAACGCTGAAGTTCATTCCCGGCGTGCAGGTGATGGCGCGCGGCACGGCCGATTTCCCGTCTCCGGAGGGCGCGGAACGCTCCCCGCTCGCCCAGACGCTCTTCGACGTGCCGGGGGTCAGGGCGGTGTTTTTCGGCAGCGATTTCGTTACCGTCAGCAAGGACGATGCGCGCGACTGGCAGACTCTGAAGCCAATGATTCTCGGCGCAATCATGGACCATTTCATGGCGGGCCGCCCGGTCATCCTGGCCGGTGACGAGAGCGACGCCGACGATGGCGCGGAGGACAGCGAGGTCGTCTCCCAGATCAAGGAGCTGCTGGAGACGCGCGTCCGCCCGGCGGTGGCGCAGGACGGCGGCGACATCGTCTTCCGCGCGTTCGAGGACGGCGTCGTCTATCTGAGCATGCAGGGCGCCTGCGCCGGCTGCCCGAGTTCGACGGCGACGCTCAAGATGGGCGTCGAGAACATGCTCCGCCACTACATCCCGGAAGTCGAAGCGGTCTATCCGGTCCCCTGAGGACACGCGGCGGGGGCGCCCGCCGGGTATTCCTACGCACCCATGGTTGAAATCGCGCTCGATTGCGCGGCCAATGCCTGCTCCGTCGCCGTCGCGCGGGGCGGCAAGCTTGTCGCGAGTCATTGGCGGGCGATGGCGCGCGGCCACGCCGAGGCGGCGCTGGTCATGGTGGAACGCGCCATGGCCGACACCGGGGCCGGGTTTCCGGAGATTTCGCGAATTACCGTCACGCGCGGGCCCGGCTCCTTCACCGGCATCCGCATCGCGCTGGCTGCGGCGCGCGGCCTGGCGCTCGCGACGGGAGCCGGCATAACGGCAGTTCCGACCTTCGAGGCGCTGCGTCCGGAGAGGCCGTTCAAAGGGCGATTGTTCGCCGTCCTCGATACCAAGCGCGGCAGCCTGTATGCCGCCGATCTTTCGGGCGCCGCCGAGCCATTCGTCACGACAGCGGAAGCCCTGATCGCAGAAGCGCCCTTTTCCGCCGTCGGCGATGCAGCGGCAGTATTGGCGGCGCTGGCGCCGGGAGAGGTCCAGGCGCTCGCACCGGCCCTTCCCGACGCAGCGCGCCTTCTGGGCAGGCCATTCCCTCCCGGTCCCGTCTCGCCGCTTTACCTCACCCCGCCGCACACCGGGCCGGGAAGGCCATGATCGCGGCGGACCCGGCCCACGCGGAAGTTATCGCAGCGCTCCACCGCGCGGCCATGCCGGAGGACGCCTGGTCGGCGGATGCCTGGCGAAGCCTGCTTTCCGCCCCGGGCGCACGCGCGCGCATCGCAATGGACGGAACCGCGCCCGCCGGCTTCCTGCATCTGCGCTGCGCCGGCGGCGAAGCGGAAGTGGTGATGATCGCAACCCACCCCTCTGCGCAACGGCGCGGCATTGCGACCGCGCTGCTCGAAGACGCGCTCGCCGCTCTCGACGGCGGAACGGCGCTCTTCCTCGAAGTGGCCGAACGCAATCATGCCGCCCGCGCGCTCTATGCGAGGTTCGGCTTCGCGCCGGTCGGACGCCGGCCCGGATATTACCGCACCCCCTCAGGCCGGCAGGATGCGATTGTCATGCGTCTGCGAACAACTCGTCGTTCTTTTCCTGAGTAGGGACCGGATATCTACATTCTGTCCCGCAGCAGCGTCGAGTGCATGGAAGACGCAGAAAGTAATACCAGCGGTCGTTGACCGGAACCCATGACAGATTCGACGCCCACCGCCCGATCGCCCCCCTTCCGTCATGCCCGGACTTGTT
>JAJDVH010000178.1 GCA_022826185.1 Alphaproteobacteria bacterium | reverse complement strand
GTGTTTCAGAAACACTCCACGTACGTATCCATGGATCCTGCAATGCACTTTCAGCTCCCCGGATTCCACAAATCGGCTTCCCCATCTATCCCCTGTTGCTTCGGACCATCCTGTCGCTGTCCCGTTGACATGCCTCCCAATGCCCTGTATCCATTGCTGTAACAGGGAGGATAACGACGCGCCCCAAAACATGAAGCAATCAAGAAAAGTGGTTGTTTCGTGTCACACCGCCCGGCCCCGGCAGCCTTGCCCCAGCCCGGCTGCGGATATCGCCCGGTCGAGGTCGCCAATCAGGTCGCCGGCATGTTCGAGGCCGATGGAGAGGCGGATCATGTCGTCGCCGATGCCGACCGCGGCGCGCGCCTCCGGGCCGATGCGGTGGTGGGTCGTCGAGGCCGGGTGGGTGACGATGCTCTTGGCGTCGCCCAGATTGTTGGAGATCGGCACCAGGCGGAGCGCATTCAGCAGCGCGAAGGCCTCCTCCCGCCCGCCCTCGATCTCGAAGGTCACGACCGTGCCGCCGTCCTTCATCTGCCGGCGCGCCAGCGCCGCCTGCGGGTGGGAGTCGAGGAAGGGGTAGATGACCCGCGCGATCCCGGCACGCCCCTCCAGCCAGCGCGCGACCTCCATCGCCGTCCGGCATTGGCGCTCGACGCGGATCGCCAGCGTCTCCAGCCCCTTCAGCAGCACCCAGGCGTTGAACGGGCTCATGCTGGGGCCGGTGTGGCGGATGAAGGGCTGGAGGTCCTCGTCGCAGAACCTGCGCGTGCCGAGGATCGCGCCGCCGAGGCAACGCCCCTGCCCGTCGATATGCTTGGTGGCGGAATAGACGACGACATCCGCGCCGAGCTCCAGCGGCTTCTGCAGGAGCGGCGTGGCGAACACATTGTCGATCACCACCTGCGCCCCGGTGGCGTGCGCGAGCTCCGAGACCGCCTTCAGGTCGATGATGTCGAGCTGCGGGTTGGTCGGCGTCTCCAGGAAAACCGCCCTGGCCGGCCGGGACAGCGCCCGCTCCCAGGCGGAGAGGTCGTTGCCGTCGATCAGCTCGGTCTCGATGCCGTAGCGCGGCAGGATGTGGGTGCAGACATGGGCGCAGGAGCCGAAGAGCGCGCGGGAGCCGACCAGCCGGTCGCCCGCCCGCAGCAGGGCCAGCAGCGCGGTGAACACGGCCGACATGCCGCTCGCCGTCGCCTCGCCCGCTTCCGCCCCCTCGATGGCGCACAGGCGGTCGATGAACATCTGCACCGTCGGGTTGCCGTAGCGGCTGTAGATGTAGCGGTCGCGCGCGCCGTCGAAGGCTTCGGCGGCCTCCTCGGCCGAGCCGTAGACATAGCCGGAGGTGAGGTAGAGGGCCTCGGCGGTCTCCTCGAACTGGCTGCGCTGGATGCCGCCATGGACGGCGGTCGTGTCCGCATGGAGCGGGTCGGGCAATCGGGGCATGGGCGTCTCCCTGGGTTGCCGGTTGGCGGGCCCACGGAAGCGCCTCCCGTGGCGCTTTAGCACTTGGTGACGCGGATGCAAGCTGCCCGATCAAATCCCGCGGAGCCGGCGCGGGGCCGGCATCGGCACCCTTATGGAACGGCGGCCCGGTTCCGTCAAGCGTTCCGCCGCGCGGGCGAGCCATGCCGCGCTTGCACTGATCTTTTTCAGAAAGCAGACTGACTCCGTGACCAATCCGTGGGCAACCCGCTCCGTCGGGCCGCCTGCTGAATAGAACAGCCAACGCGCGGCCGCGGGGTAGCTCCCCCTGGCCCGGCGAATAGGCAGGACTCTCTGCATTCCTGCGGATTGGTCACAACGGCCCGGCACCAGCCGGGGCCGGCCTGCGGATTGGTCACAACGGCCCGGCACCAGCCGGGGCCGGAACGGCGAGGCGCGGGGGCAGGCGATGGAGAGGATCAGATCGTTTCTGGTAGCCGCGTTGGCAGGGGTTCTGCTGCTGACGATGTATTTCCTGACAGCGGCCGTTCCGATTTTCGGGGCCGTGCTGGCCCTGGCGTGGCTCTACGGGTGGCCCTTCGCGCTATAGCGGTCCCGCCGCCAGGCGCTGTCTCGCCTCCCGCCCGCTACATCCCGCTGATTACGGGCAGCGCTTCCTCGGAGAAGAGGGTGAGGTTGGCGACGGTGTCCTCGTGGCTGATGAAGCCGCCCTGGCCCATCATCAGCAGGTGCTCGAAGCCGCCGACGGCCGAGGCGAATTCCTCCACCTGCTCGACCACCTGCGCGGGCGTGCCGGCGAAGGCGACGCCGGCGGCCATGAAGTCCTCCACCGTGCCCTCCTGCATCAGGAAGCTGGAGCCGTCGCGCCGCTGGATGAACCGGTCGGGGCTGCGGATCATGGCGGCGGTCGGGCCGGCGGGCGAGTAGCCGGGCGGATAGAAGAACTGCGGCTGCACGCGCGGCGTGGTGCGGCTGTAGTCGAGGATCTGGTGGGCGCGCCGCTTGCCCTCGGCCTCCGTCTCGCCGACGCCGATGATGCAGAGATAGGCGAACCGGTCCGGACCGGCGGCGATGCCGGCTTCGGCGGCGCTCTCCCGGTAGGCGCCATAGACCACGGGCGTGTGGATATAGCCCGTGTTCAGCGCGGCAATGACATAGCCCTTGCGGCCGATCCGCGCTGCCGAGCCGGGGCTCGCCACCGTCATCCAGATCGGCGGATGCGGCTGCTGCCAGGGGCGCGGCCAGACATTCACCTCCCGGTAGTGGTAATGGCGGCCTTCCCAGTTGAACGGCCCGTCATGGGTCGTCATGGCCTTGACGATGAGGTCGTGCGCCTCCCAGAAGCGCTCCTCCAGCTCCGCCGGGTTGGAGTTGGCGGGGTTGATCTCGAAGGGCGCGCCCTTCACGAAGCCCATTTCGACGCGCCCGCGGCTGATGACGTCCAGCATGGCGTATTCTTCGGCCACCCGGACCGCGTCCATGCGGTTGCCGATCGGCATGCCGAGGCAGAGCAGCCGCGCCTTCTCGGTCTCGCGCGCCAGGATCGCCATCGGGATCGTGCAGACCGAGGTGGTGCAGGTGGCCGTCGCATGGTGCTCGTTCACCATGATGTTGAGGCCGAGCCGGTCGCAGAGCGCCCATTCGTCGAGATAGCGGTGGTAGAGGTCGGCGCCGGTCTCCGGGTCGTAGACCCGGCTCGGGATCACGTTGCGCAGGCCTTCGTTCAGGAACTCCCAGCCCGGGTGGTAGGCCATTTCGCTGAAATGCCAGACCTGCATCATGCGCTCTCCAGAAAGGCCAGGACCGCATCGGCGGTCGCATCGGCCTGTTCGATATGGGGGTAGTGGCCGGCGTCCGGGACCGTCTCGAACCGGGCGTCGGGCAGGCGGGCGGCCAGCCTGCGGCCGTAGTCCGGCGCGGCGAATCCGTCGCTCCCGCCCCAGAGCAGCAGCACCGGCACACGGGCCCGGTGCAGCCAGTTCCCGAGCACGGGATTGTGCATGTAGGGCTTCCAGCCGTACCAGGCCGCCCACTGGCGCTCCAGCGCGAGCGCCTCCACCGCCGCCTCGTCGAGCGCGGCATGGTCGGGCGCCCACCTGGCGGGGTCGTGGAAGAGCGTCCGCGCCGCCTCGGCCTCGCGCATGAAGGGCAGGTCGGCGAAGTCCCGCTCCTCGCGGCCCGAAAGCTTGACGCCCACCGGGGCGAGCAGCGCCATCCGCCCGATGCGCGAGCGGTCGCGCACCGCCATTTCCAGCGCCACCCACCCGCCGAGCGAGGCGCCGACAAGGGTCGCGTCGCGCGCATCCAGCTCTTCCAGCAGGTCCAGATAGCGGTAGGCGAGGTCGTCCACGCTGCGGAAGCCGGGGTCCGGCGGCGTCCCGTCATAGCCGGGATGCAGCGGCGCATGCAGGTCCCTGCCCGCGCCCAGCCGGTCCAGGAAGGGCCGGCCCATGGCGGTGAAATGCTCGCCGTGAAGAAACAGCACCAGGCTCATCCAACTCGCTCCCCCGGAGTCCGGCCCCGCTCAGGCCTTCTCGAAATCGATCTTCTGGTCCACCGGCGCGCCGGCGAGGCTTCGCCGCAGGCAGTCAAGCGCGAGTTCCACGCCGCCGTGCCGCGCGCGCCTCGCGCCGCCGATCAGCAGCGCGCGGCGCTCGAAGCCGCCATCCGGCCCGGCGAGCGCGATCCGCACCTCTCCGGTCCCTGGATCGACGACCGCGGCGAGGCCGTGCGTCGCCCCGTCGGCCCGGCGCACCCCCTCGGCAAGTTCGACCGGCGAGGCGTCCTCCGGCAGGCCCAGCGGCCGCGCCACGGCGGCCGCGCTGTTGCCCGAGGACGCGCGCAGGAAGACCCCGCCCTCCTCCTCGGCCGCCGCCAGGCGCGCGCCGAGGCCGCCCTGCGAGCCGGTCTCTACCGCGCTGAGCGTGCCGCCCGACGCGCGCAGCAGGTCGAGGACCGCGCCCTCCAGCGTGCCGTCGTCCTCCGCGACGATGAAGTGGCCCAGCCGCGCGCGCACCTCCGCCTCGATGGGCTCCAGCAGCGCCGCCGCCGCCCCGGTCGTGGGCGCGGCGACGGCGAGCTTCGTCTCCAGTTGCGGATAATGCGACTGGAAGCCCAGCTTGACCCGGCCCTCGCCGTCCATCGCCTCGATCCCGGCAAGCAGGTGGTCGGCGCGCGATTCGCCGATCCCGAAGGAATGGAACCGCTTGAGGTGGATGACGGCGTCGATGCCGCTCATCGCACGCAGGCGGGGGATCAGCTGCTGCTCCGTCATCACGTCGAGCTCCGACGGCACGCCGGGGGTGAAGAAGAACCGCGCCGCGCCGATGTCGACCGCGAAACCGCAAGCGGTGCCGACGGGATTGTCGATCAGCTCCGCGCCCTCCGGCAGCATGGCCTGCTTGCGGTTGTTGGGCGGCATTTCGCGCCCGCGCCGGCGGTAGAAGTCCTGGATCGTCTCCAGCCATTCGGGACGGAGTCCGAGCGGCACGCCCGCCGCTTCCGCCGCCACCTCCTGGCTGAGGTCGTCCACGGTCGGCCCGAGCCCGCCATTGACGATCACTGCGTCCGCGCGCCCGGCGGCGGTGTCGAAGGCGGCGCGCAGCTCCGCCCGGTCGTCGCCCACCGTCGTCTCGCGCACCACCGGCATGCCGAGTTCGGTCAGGCGCCGGCTGAGGCGGCTGAAATTGGTGTTGACGGTCTTGCCGGTCAGCACCTCGTCGCCGGTGCAGATCACTTCAATGCGCAAGAAATCGCTCCCCCCGATGCCGGAGGGAGATAGCAAGGCGGCGCAATCGCTGCAAATGCGGGGCCGGCGCCTCAAGGCAAGACCAAGCCTTGACCAAGCAGGAAACGCCGTATCGAATAGCAGCCCGGCTGCAACTCTGGGAGGCGTATGTCATGTCCCGGACCGTCAACATCGGGGAAGCGAAGGCGCGGCTATCTCACCTGGTAGCCCAGGCGGAGGCCGGAGAAGACGTGATTATCGCGCGCGACGGCGTGCCGGCGGCCCGGATCGTGCCGCTGAACAGGCCGATCGCGGAGACAGCGGCGCTGCTCAGGCGGGAACGGGCGCGGCGGCAGCGGGTTTCCGCCCGGGAAATTGCAGCCGCACGGGAAGAGGGCCGCGCCTGATGGCGGTCGTTCTGGACGTATCGGTCGCTGCGGCATGGTGCTTCCCGGACGAGCGGGCATCTGCCGCTGACAGGGTTTTGGACGAACTACCGCGCGTCGGTGGCGTGATCCCGGGCATCTTCTGGTACGAAATCCGGAACGTTCTGGTCGTGAACGAGCGGCGCCGGCGCATCGACCGGGTCGGCAGCACCAGGTTCCTGATGCGCCTGAGGGAACTGCACCTGCAGCATGACGATAACCATGACGAGGAAACGGTCATGGAACTCGCTCGGGAATACGCCCTCAGCGCCTACGATGCTGCTTATCTGGAAACCGCGTTGCGACGCGGCGACGACCTTGCCACCCTGGACAATGCCCTGGCGGCCGCAGCGAATGCCGAGGGGGTCGTCATCATCCAATAATGTGAACGACCCGTCGCCCTTGCAGTCCCCCAACCCTTTGCTTGCCTCCCGTTCGGGTGTAAACCCCGGCCTGCGTGGATTTCGGCAGTGTGGAGGCTTTCGCATCATGGGACGCGACACCCTGGGTGCGCGCCGGACCCTTCGGGTCGGCGGCAGGGAATACGACTATTACGCGCTGGAGGCGGCGGAAGCGGCCGCGGGCGGCCTCTCGCGCCTGCCGGTCTCGCTGCGCATCCTGGCCGAGAACCTGCTGCGCCACGAGGACGGGCGCACGGTCACGGTCGATGACATCGCCGGCTTCGGCGCCTGGCTGAAGGACCGCAAGGCCGGGGCCGAGATCGCCTTCCGCCCCGCGCGCGTGCTGATGCAGGACTTCACCGGCGTGCCGGCGGTGGTCGATCTCGCCGCCATGCGCCACGCCATGGCCGAGCTCGGCGGCGACCCGCAGAAGATCAACCCGCTGAGCGCGGTGGACCTCGTCATCGACCACTCCGTCATGGTGGACAGCTACGGCAGCGCGGATGCCTTCCGCGCCAATGTCGGGCGCGAGTTCGAGCGCAACCGCGAGCGTTACGAGTTCCTGCGCTGGGGCCAGTCGGCCTTCCGCAATTTCCGCGTCGTGCCGCCCGGCACCGGCATCTGCCACCAGGTCAACCTGGAATATCTGGCGCGCACGGTCTGGACCGAGGACGAGGGCGGGCGCACCATCGCCATGCCGGACACGGTGGTCGGCACGGACAGCCACACCACCATGGTCAACGGGCTCGGCGTGCTCGGCTGGGGCGTGGGCGGCATCGAGGCGGAAGCCGCCATGCTGGGCCAGCCGATCTCCATGCTGATCCCGGAAGTGGTGGGCTTCGAGCTCACCGGGCGCATGCCCGAGGGTGCCACGGCCACGGACCTCGTGCTGCGCGTGGTCGAGATGCTGCGGGCGAAGGGCGTGGTCGGCAAGTTCGTGGAGTTCCACGGGGCCGGCCTCGACGCGCTGGCGCTCGCCGACCGGGCCACGATCGCCAACATGGCGCCCGAATACGGCGCCACCTGCGGCTTCTTCCCCGTGGACGGCGAGACGCTCAACTATCTGCGCTTCACCGGGCGCGAGGAGGAGCAGGTGGCGCTGGTCGAGGCCTACGCCAAGGCGCAGGGCCTCTGGCGCGAGGCCGGCACGGCGCCGCCCGTCTTCTCCGACACGCTCTCGCTCGACCTCTCCTCGGTCGAGCCGGCGCTCGCAGGCCCCAAGCGCCCGCAGGACCGCGTGACGCTCTCGGGCGTGCCGGCGAGCTTCGAGCAGGCCGTGGCCGAGATCGGCGGCGGCGCGGCGCAGCCGGTCGAGGGCGCGGACTACGCCATCGAGCCCGGCCATGTGGTGATCGCCGCGATCACGAGCTGCACCAACACCTCCAACCCGAGCGTGCTGGTCGCCGCCGGGCTGCTCGCCCGCAACGCGCTGGAGCGCGGCCTCAAGGTCAAGCCCTGGGTCAAGACCTCGCTCGCCCCCGGCAGCCAGGTCGTCACCGACTATCTGGAGGCCGCCGGCCTGCAGGACCCGCTCGACGCGCTCGGCTTCAACCTCGTCGGCTACGGCTGCACCACCTGCATCGGGAATTCCGGGCCGCTGGCGGAGCCGATCGCGGACGCCGTGGAGGCGGGCGACATCACCGTCGGCGCGGTGCTCTCCGGCAACCGCAATTTCGAGGGCCGCGTCCATGCCCAGGTGAAGGCGAACTACCTCGCCTCGCCGCCGCTCGTGGTTGCCTATGCGCTCGCCGGCTCGCTCACGGTCGATCTCGCGCGCGACCCGCTGGGAGAGGACGGCGAGGGCAATCCCGTCTTCCTGCGCGACATCTGGCCGGGCGACGGGCAGATTCGCGAGACCATCGGCGCCGCGCTCACGCCGGACATGTTCCGCGCGCGCTACGGCAATGTCTCCGAGGGGCCGAAGGAATGGCGCGAGATCCGCGTGCCGGCGGACGAGACCTACCGCTGGAACGACGGCTCCACCTATGTCCGCCACGCACCCTATTTCCAGGACATGGAGCGCGAGCCGCAGCCCGTCTCGGATGTCTCGGGGGCGCGGGTGCTGCTCTCGCTCGCCGACAGCATCACCACCGACCACATCTCGCCGGCGGGCGCGATCAAGCGCGACGGGCCGGCGGGCGACTATCTGATCGGCCACCAGGTGCGCCCGGTCGAGTTCAACTCCTACGGCGCAAGGCGCGGCAACCACGAAGTGATGATGCGCGGCACCTTCGCCAATATCCGCATCCGCAACGAGCTTGCCCCCGGCACGGAAGGCGGCTTCACCACGCACCGGCCCTCCGGCGAAGTCATGTCCGTCTATGACGCCGCCATGCGCTACCGCGAGGAGGGCGTGCCGCTGGTGGTGTTCGGCGGCAAGGAATACGGCACCGGCTCCTCGCGCGACTGGGCAGCCAAGGGCTCGGCCCTGCTCGGCATCAGGGCGGTGATCGTGGAGAGCTTCGAGCGCATCCACCGCTCCAACCTGATCGGCATGGGCGTGCTGCCGCTGGAGTTCACCGGCGGCATGACGCGCAACGAGCTCGGCCTCGACGGCAGCGAGACGGTCGATGTGGTCGGCGTTGCGGAAGGATTGGAACCGCGCTCGACGCTCACATGCCGCGTGCGCCGGACGGACGGGACGGTGCAGGAATTCGAGGTCCGCTGCCGGATCGACACCGAGAACGAGCTCGACTATTTCCGCCACGGCGGCATCCTGCCCTACGTCCTGCGCAACATGCTGGACGAAGCGGCCTGACCGCGATTGCGAATGAAGGCGGCGTCGGCGCCGCCGCGCCGAACGCGGCGAACATTACGAATGGCGGCGTCGGCGCCGCCGGAGGGGAGACAAGTACATGGCGCGCCCGACCGTCGCGGTGATCGGCACCGGCGGCACGATTTCCTCGCTGGGGCACCACAGCCTCGAGCTCGCCACCTATGTGGACCATGCCACGGTGATGGAGGTCGGGGACCTGATCGCCAAGGTGCCGGAGCTCGACCGGGTGGCGGATGTCGTGCCGGTGCCGTTCCGCGCCATCCCCTCGACCGCGATGGGCCCCGCCGTCTGGCCGGAACTGCTCGCCATCGTCCACGAGACCGCCGCCCGGCCGGACGTGGACGGCATCGCCATCACCCACGGCACGGCGACGCTGGAAGAGACCGCCTATTTCCTCAATCTCACGGTCGAGACGGACAAGACGGTGGTGCTGGTGGGGGCGCAGCGCCCGGCCTCGGGGCTCTCGACCGACGCCTTCCTCAACCTGTTGAACGCGGTGCGCGTCGCCGGCGCCCCGGAAGCGCGCGGCATGGGCGTGCTGACGGTGCTCAACGACGAGATCCACGCCGCGCGCGAGGTCACCAAGACGCACAGCGCCCGCGCGCAGACCTTCAAGGCGCCCGATTTCGGCGTGCTCGGCCATGCCGACGAGGACCGGGTCGCGATCTACCGCCGGCCGGTGCGCGTCCATGCGCCGGAAGCGGCGCGCGAGCTCGGCCTGCCGGAGCGCTTCCCGCGCGTCGAGATCGCCTATTCCTACGGCGGCTCGGACGGCGCGGTGCTGCGCGCCATGGCCGATCTCGGCGCGGAGGGCATCGTCATGGCGGCGCTCGCCCCCGGCAACCCGACGCCGGAAGAGCATGAGGTGATGGAAGAGGTGATGGCGCGCGGCGTGGTGTTCGTCATGGGCACCCGCGCAGGCGCCGGACGGCTGGTGCCGCTGGAGCGCCGCCGGCCGAAGGGCACGGTTCTGGCCGACAACCTGACCGTCCAGAAGGCCCGCATCCTCCTCATGCTCGGTCTCGCCCGCACCAGGGACCTCGACGAGCTGCAGGCGTTGTTCTACCGCTTCTGAGGGCGGGCGGCGGCAACCCGCGAAGGATCGTCGGATGACCGAAACGAGACGCCTCAGGGGCGGCAATGTGCTGGCGCGCGCGCTCCACGAGAAGGGCGTGGAGCATGTCTTCACGCTCGCCGGCGGGTTCTGCAATCCCGCGCTGGAAGGCTTCATGGAATGCCAGATGCGGGTGGTGAACTGCCCGCACGAGCAGGTGGCCGGACATCTGGCGGACGGGCACACGCGCATCACGCGCAAGCCGGCGGTCTGCCTTGTGGGGCCGGAGGGCTTCGCCAATGCGGTGCCGGCGATCATGGAGGCATGGGGCGAGCGCTCGCCGGTCATCTTCATCACCGGCTCCAGCACACTGAAGCGGCAGGGCGCGGGCGGCTTCAAGGAAATCGACGATGTCGCCATCGCCGGGCCGCTCACCAAATATTCCGCCAGCATCACGGACGGGACGCGGATCGGCGAGTTCGTGGACCGCGCCTGGAAGATCGCGACGAGCGGCTATCCGGGCCCGGTCCATCTCAGCCTGCCGGTCGATATCATGTTCTCCTCGGTGGACGAGGACGCCGGGCGGGACGAGCGGCCCTTCTCCCGCGCCAGCCGGCCGGTTCCGCGGGCCTGGCCGGACCCGCGCGACCTCGACCCGCTGATGAAGCGGCTGGCCGCGGCGCGCCGGCCGATCCTCATCGGCGGGCATGGCGTGTGGTGGTCCGGCAACGAGAAAAAGCTGGAAGAGGCCGGCCGCTCGCTCAACATCCCGGTCTTCAACGTGCCCTACCACCAGAAATTGCTGGGCGAGGAGAGCGAGGCCTATATGGGGCTCGCGGACCGGCACCAGTATCCGCCCTACTGCTTCGCCGCGGAAAACTGCGACGTGGCGGTCATGGTCGGCGGGCGCCTCGACAACCAGATGAATTTCGGCAATCCGCCCATGTTCCCGGAAAGCTGCGAGCTGGTCTGCGTGAACGGCAGCCATGAGGAGCTGGAGCTGAACCGCGCGGCCGACCGGGTGCTGCTCAGCGATCCGGGCGCCTTCTTCGACAGCCTGATGACGCTCGCCCCGTTCGACGAGGCCTGGTTCGCGCTCAACCGCGCCAGGCGCGGCGAGTGGGTGGAAAAGACGCTCGCCGATCTCGACGCCGACAATGAGGCGGGCGCGGCGAGGGCTGAGAAGATGCACCCGCTCCAGCTCGCCATCGACGTCAACCGCGCGCTCACCGAAAAGGACTGGCTGGTCTTCGACGGCGGCAACACGCATTTCTGGTCGGAGATCGCCGTGAATGTCGCGGGATGGGAGGGCAAGAAGCTCGCCGGCGTGCTGCATCCCGGCTCCTACTCGCTGCTCGGCGTCGGCGTCTCGCTCGCGCTTTCGGCGAAGAACACCCATCCCGGCAGCAATGTGGTGCTGATAAGCGGCGACGGCGCCTTCCTTTCGGGCGGCCTCAGCATCGAGGCGGCGTTCCAGGAGGACTGCCCGATCACGGTGGTGATCGACAATAATGGCGGCCTCGACTGCATCTCCCAGCAGCAGGAGCGCCTGTTCGAAAGCGGCGCCCACTTCGCCACGGATTTCCGCGACATCCCGTTCCACGGCATCTTCGAGGGCATGGGCGGCCATGGCGAACTGGTGGAGACCCGCGAGCAGCTGGGGCCGGCGCTCCGGCGCGCGCTCGCAAGCGGCAAGCCCGCCTGCCTGAACGTCAAGGCGAAGGGCGTCATCAGCCCGATCGTGCTCGCCACCACCGACAAGCGCGACAAGGCGTCGATCGAGTAGCCGATGGCGCTCCTGTCCACGCACACGCTGAACCCGGTCGACGGCGCCCATGCGGGCGGCATCCCCGTCACGCTCGCACGGATCGAGGCTGACGGCCGGCGCACCGAACTGTTCCGGCAGGCGACCGACGAAGGCGGCCGGCTCCGGCGGGAAATCGACCCGGCAGAGGTGAGGCCCGGCGCCGTCTGTGAGATGGTGCTGGCTATCGGGGCCTGTTTCTCGGCCATGACGCCGCCGCCGCACGGTCCGCGCTTCATGCGCGAAGCGGTCGTGCGCCTGGAGATGCCGGACCCGGACGGGCGCTACCACATCCCCTTCATGCCGGCGCCGAACGCCTACTCGGTCTGGTATTCCGGCTGACACCAACGGCATCGACTTCGGACTCATGGGAAGATTGCGGCCCCAATCGTCGCCCCGGCCCCCGAGCCGGGGCCCATCCCTGACTCGCGCCACCGTCGCAGCCGGTGGAGAGCAGGCCCAACCGCTGAAGCTACCGCCAGGACCGAGGCTGGGCCCCGGATCGGGGTCCGGGGCGACGGTTGGAGGCGTGCGTTGCGAAGTCACCGGACCGAAATGTGTGAATCCGGTAGCCCCCGAGCGGGGACCGGGGCGACGGTTGGGGGCGACGATTCCGACCCGCAGTCCTTGCGATGACGCCCAGGTCGAGACCGCCGGCATGGCACCGCTGATCGGGATGAAAAGAACCGGCGATTATCCCGTCGGTTCAACGGGCTGCGAGAGAAACATCCGGAATTTTCATTTTTTGTTCCCGTATGGGCTTGACATTTGGCGGTATGGTGTAGAATGAAAGTAGAGAGAGGCGGCTTCCGGGGCCGCCTTTCGGCGTTTCTGCAGAAAGCGACCGGCTGGGGGCCGCGAAAAAGCCCCGGCGGGAACGGACGGGCGAGGTGCGTGCGCCGTCTCGCGCGCGCAATCAGGCGCACGAACCGCGCCGGCGCCTACACCCGCCCGCGCCCGCACGCGAAACGCGCGCAAAACAGGGACGCCCCGTCCCGCCCTTTGCCTGGAAGGAGGCACGCATGACCGCAGCCGACCCCCGCCGCCGAAACCCTCGCCGCAACCCGGCGGAAACGGCCCGCATGACACACCATGACATTCCGAGCGCCAGGCTAACTGGTGTGGGGGTAGGGGGTGAAAGTCCTGCGGAACGAAGGAGTAGCCGACCGCGTTTCCACCGCGAGCCGTGCGTTACCGGTCGTGAGGCCGTTGACGAAGCGTCGGTAGCGGCACGGATGGGCAGGGCTATTGAGCACCGAAAAGGCGATGATCCGGGGTGCCGAGGCTTTCAGATCGGTCGAAGGCAACATCGCAGGCATCGATTTGGTGAGATGTCGGCGAGCCCCGCGGTGTCAGAAACCCCATGCACGTTCGCACGCCTACTGTCGGGACCCTGGGAGGTCTTCAAACTGCCCCGCAAGTCGTAGCGGGGCCGCGTAGGGAATGGAGAACGCCGAAGCCTGTGATGAACGGTTTGAAGAAGTCGGATGAGGCCGTACGACCTGTGAGGGCGGCGAACAAGGGAGCGCGAGCTTCTGCGGAGCCGCCGGAGGAAAGGGCCTCAACCAAGGGGAATCCGGATTGCCAAAGCACGCGCCGAACCCGGTGTCGGGAAAGCGTGCCACAGGCGGCGACCCGGATACGGAAAGCTGCAGAGAGAAACCCGAAGGAACGTCTCACTGCGCTCTTCCACCACATCACGCCGGAGGTGCTGGGCGCGGCCTGCTTCGCACTGAAGAAGGATGCGGCGGCCGGTATCGACGGCGTCACGTGGGACATGTATGGCGGAGGGCTGGATGAGCGATTGCTCGACCTTCATCGCCGCCTTCACAGCGGAGGAGCGTACCGGGCGCCGCCCGTCCGGCGGGTGGAGATACCCAAGCCGGACGGGGGGACACGACCGCTCGGGATCGCTGCGCTGGAGGACAAGGTCGTCCAGAAAGCGGTTGTAGATGTGATCCTGACGCCGATCTACGAGGCGGAGTTTCCTGGCTTCAGCTACGGGTTCCGACCGGGACGAGGGGCGCACGATGCGCTTGATGCCCTGGTCTTCGGGATCGAACGGCGCAAAGTCAGCTGGATCGTCGACGCGGACTTGAGGGCATACTTCGACTCGATCCCGAGGGATTGGTTGATCACGCTCCTTGAGCACCGCATCGGCGACAGGCGGGTCATCCGTCTGATCCGGAAATGGCTGAACGCTGGCGTCATGGACGATGGATCGTGGGTCGATACGGGCACGGGCACGCCGCAGGGAGCGATTGCTTCCCCGACTTTAGCGAACGTGTTCCTGCACTATGTGCTCGACCTTTGGTTCCACAAGAAATGGCGTCCGAGTGTCCCGGCAGGCGAAGCGATCATCGTCCGCTATGCCGACGATATCGTGGTCGGGTTCCAGCACAAGCGGGATGCGGAGCGGTACCTCCGCGACGTTCGGGAGAGGCTGGCCGCCTTCGGCCTCAGCCTCCATCCAGACAAAACCCGCCTCGTTGAGTTCGGTCGGTTTGCAGTCATGAACCGACGCGGGCGCGGGGCGGGCAAGCCGGAAACATTCGACTTCCTGGGTGTCACGCACTATTGCACGACGACCCGGCGAGGCCGCTTTCGGCCTGGTCGCAAACCGGTCGCGAAACGGGTCAACAGGACCCTGGCGCGCATCGACGAGGTGCTCCGCAGGCGCTGGCATCACGACATCTGGGAAATCGGCGCGTGGCTTGGGCGGGTCTACCAAGGCTGGCTCAACTACTTCGCCGTTCCCGGGTCGAGCCGGTACATCAGCGCGTTCCGCCGGAGGCTGCAACGCCTGTGGATGCGGGCGCTGCGCCGGCGGTCCCAGCGAGACCGCTTCGACTGGAAGCGACTGGAGCGCATGACCGACATACTGTGGCCGCGCGCCTCCATCCGTCACCCATGGCCGGACCAGCGGTTTGCCGTCAAACACCCGAGGCAGGAGCCGGATGGTCTAGCGACCATGTCCGGATCTGCGCGGGGGGTGCGCAGCAATGCGCATTCCTACCGCAACTGCGGGGGGCGCCGGGTAACCGGCGTCCCTACCGCGACATGACATCCCATGACACTTCCGCAGGGGTCCCCGCCGCCGCGCACGCGCCCCGACCACCGCCTCATGACAAAACATGACAATTCCGGAGGGTTTCCGGAGCGGGCCCGGTCGGGAGGCTGGCGTCAGCGGGCGGCGCTTCGCCGTCGGGCGCCAATTTGCCATCGCAAGCGCATTGCCCATATCTATCGGAACATTCGGTAGCTGGAATGAAAGAAACCGATTCAGGCGGGAAGGACGCGATGCCGCAGACCACCGTAGTTCCCGATGCCCCGGCCTCGCCGAAAGCGATCGAGCCTTCCTTCCTGAATGCAGTCCCGCATTTCCTGCCATTGGCGGTCTTTCCGCTGATTATCGCCGCTCTCGTTTACGGCGGCTGGTGGATCGCGGCGCCGTTCGTCTTCTTCATGCTCGCCGGTCCGCTGGACATTGCGCTTGGAGACGACGAGCGAAACATGGACCCCTTCAAGACGACCGAGCGGCGGTTGATCTGGCACAATCTGCCGGTCTGGTTCTGGGCCCTCCTCTGGCCGCCGGTGCTCGCCTTCGGGCTCTGGCAGATTCTCGCGGCGGACCGGTTCTCCACCTGGGAATGCGTTTTGCTGGCGGTGGTGCTGACCGTAGAAGGCCAGGCGGTCTTCATCGTCGGCCACGAGCTGATCCACCGGCGGGAGACCTGGGAGCGGCGGTTGGGCGAGTTCCTGCTCGCGTCGGCTTCCTACCCGCAATACGCCACGGAGCATATCTATATCCACCATGCCCAGGTCGGCACGCCGATGGATGTCGGCTCCGCGCCCAAGGGGGTGAGCTTCTGGCGCTATTTCCCGAGGGAGGTCGCGAGCAACCTGACCGGCTCCTGGCGGGTCGCGCGGGACCGTCTGGCGCGCCGCGGCCTGCCGGTCTGGCATTACAGCAACCAGTTCTGGCGCTACGGCGTCGAGACCCTGTTCTGGTACGGGCTGGTCCTCTGGATGGGCGGCCCCTGGGCGGTGCTCGGCTACGCGCTCCTGTGCCTCAGCACCGTCTTCTCGATGAAGGTCAGCAACTACATGCAGCATTACGGGTTGCGCCGGATCCGCCGGCCCAACGGGCGGTTCGAGAAAGTCCAGCCCCGGCATTCCTGGAATGCCAACTACAAGTTCAGCAACTGGATGTTCTACAACATGCAGCGGCACCCCGATCACCATGCGGCGGCCAGCCGGCAATATCCGCTGCTGCAGAACCGCGGCGCCGACGAATCGCCGCAACTGCCGGGAAGCTACGCCAAAATGTTCAATCTGGTGCTGCGGCCGCGGCGCTGGTTCGAGACGATGGACCCGCTCGTCGATGAATGGCGGGCGCATTTCTATCCCGAAATCGACGACTGGAGCGCCTATGACAGTCCGGTCTCGGAGGCGCGGCCGGAGGCGTTCGACGCGATCGTCGAGATTTTCGGCGCCGCGCCGCGCCTGGCGAAATGGATCGAACGCAACCCGGAACTGCTCGACAGCCTGAAGGACCGGGAATTCACCGATCTTGACCTGCCGAAGGGCTTCGGACCGGACCCAAGGTCCGAGGCCGTCGCGCGCCGGGGGCTGACGCGCCTCTACTGGACCCGCGAATTCGACGCCGCCGAAATGAAGGAGCGGATCGCCGAAATTCCGGTCCAGGACGCGGCGGACACGATAGACACCGTGCGCAACTGGTCGAACGACAAGGCCTTTCAGGTCGGCATGCACACCCTGCGGGGCAACCTGTCTCCCGCCGAAGCGGGGGTGGCGCTGTCCAATCTCGCCGAGGCCTCGATTTCGACGGTGCTTGCCTCCGTCGTGGGAGAGGCCGCCGACCGCCATGCCGGCGAAGCCGCCGTCGCCGCGATCCTGCTGGGCGATCTGGCCAGCGGGGAGGCGGCGCCGGGGGCGGACATCGCCGTGCTGTTCGTGCACGATGGCGGGCGCCCGGCCGACCGGGAGGCCTTGCGCCGGCGCTTCAACGAGGCGCTGATCGACCTTTCGAGCGCAAGCCTGCTGTTCGCGCCGGCCCCGCCCGGCTGGCAGGGGGCCGCTGCGGTGGCGCCTGGCGATCTGGAGGACTTCTGCCGGAACGCCGCGAAGGCCGGCGAGGGTCCGGACCTCACCCGTGCGCGCTGCATATTCGAGACCGGCGACGCCGGCATCGGCCGGCGTTTCGACGAAACTCGCCGAAGGGTCCTGGCTGAAGGCGCCCCGAACGGCGAACTGCGCGAAGCCTCCGACTCCGCTGCCGTGTCCGGGCTCGCATCGTTCGCCGGCAGGCCCGGCGGCCTTCGCGATGTCGAGCGCGCCGCCCGGCTCCTCAGGCCGAAGCAGGGCCCAAGCGATGATCCTGCGCCCGGCGCGGTATCGGTCTTTCGAAGCGCCGGCGCCGAGCCGCTGGCCGAGGCCGCATCCCTGTGGCGCAACCTGCAGGGCATTCTGCGTCTGGTGGGCGAGGAGGATTTCAAGGCCGAGGAGGCGGGCCCGAAGGCCAAAGCGGTTATCGCGGGCGCCTGCGGGGCCGGGAATTTCGAAGCGCTGGGCGCACAGGTCGAGGATACGGCGTCCCGCGCCGCCGCCGCGATCGCAGCCCTCGCCCGGACGGATGCCCCTGCGGCCGGGAGCGACGGCGCTTCCGCCCCGTCCTGAGGCGCCGGCGCAGCGGACCGCTCCCATGGCTGACACCGCCAAAGCGCCCGGTCCGCCGCCGTCCGGGAACCCGGGCCGGGGGCTTCTGGCCAAAGTCACCGCCGCGGACCGCGGTCCGGTTGCGCGCCCGGCGCTCACGCCGCATCTGGAGTTCCGGCCCATCGGCGAAGGGCAGACGCTGCTGGTGTCCGAGAGCTTCAACACGCTGCTGCGCGGCCGGGTCTATGGCGACCTGCTGCCCCTGCTCGACGGACGGCGCGGGCGGGAGGACATCGTCGAGGCCCTCGCGGGCGAACACGCCGCCGCCCGGCTTCGCAATGCGCTGGCAGGCCTGGCGGACAGGGGCTATCTCGTTTCCGGCGAGCATTCTATGGCGCAGCCTCGCGCGGCCTACTGGACGTCGCTCGGCGCCTCGCCGCGCTGGGCCGAGCAGCGCCTGGCGGCCTCGCGGGTGGCGGTATCCGGCGCCGCCGGCTCCCTTGCCCGGCATCTGGAGGCGATGGGCGTGGCGACGGGGGCGGAAACGCCGAGCCTCGTCGCGGTCGTCTCAGCCGACTATCTCGAAGAGGCGCACGAAGCGGTCAACCGCCGCCATCTCGAGTCCGGCATCCCGTGGATGCTGGTGCGGTCCAGGGGGATCCAGCCGCTGTTCGGCCCCGTTTTCCGGCCGGCGGAAGCGGGACCGTGCTGGGCTTGCCTCGCCTATCGGCTGCGCAGCCACCAGGAGGTCCACAATTTCCTGCGCAACATGGCGGGCGAGGAGGGCGCCTTCCGGCCCGGCGCGGCGGAACCCGCCCTGCTGGACGCTTTCTGCGGGCTGGTCGCGGCGGAGATCGCCAAGTGGCTGGTGCTGGAAGAGGCCGCGCCCGTTCACGACCACGCCGTCTCGATGGACATGCGCCGCCTGGCGAGCGCGCACCACCCGGTCATGCGCCGGCCCCAGTGTTTCGCCTGCGGCGACGAGGCGCTCAACCGCCCGGACCGGCCGCCCGTTCCGGTGCGATTGCGGGCGAGCCCCGCACCGGTCGCCAACAGCGGCGGCAAGCGCTCGGTCGCGCCGGAAGAGACGCTGGCGACATACCGCCATCTTGTGAGTCCCGTCAGCGGCGTCGTCACATGGCTAACCCGCACCACGGAGGAAACGGACTCCTGGCTGCATGTCTATTGGGCGGGCAGCAACCCGGCCCTGAGAAGCCGGAAGCTGAGCTCGCTGCGCCGCAGCCTGCGCAGCAAGAGCGCCGGCAAGGGCAGCACGCGGGCCCAGTCGGAGGCGAGCGCGCTCTGTGAGGCCATCGAACGCTATTCCGGCGTCTTTCACGGCGATGAAATCCGGACCCGGAAACGGTTTGCCGATTTCGCCGCGGCCGGCGAGTCAGCGGCCATCCACCCGAATGACGTTCAGCTGTTCAGCGAGCGCCAGCTGGATGACGCGGACGCCATCAACGCCGGAGGGCACCCATACAATACCGTGCCGCCCCGCCTCGACCCCGAGGCCGAAATCGACTGGTCGCCGGTGTGGTCGCTGACGGAGGAGCGCCACCGCTACCTTCCGACCTCCATGCTCTACAGCATGCCGCCCGAAGAACGCGGCGACGCGGACCCGATCGCGGACTCGAACGGCTGCGCGGCGGGCAACACGCTGGAAGAAGCGGTCCTGCAGGGCTTCTACGAGCTGGTGGAGCGCGACGCCTTCGCGATCTGGTGGTACAACCGCCTGTCCGCGCCGGGCGTGGAGCTGGAAGGCTTCGGCGACGACTATCTGGCGTCCGCGCCGGAATTCTATCGTCGGCGCGGGCGCGAAATGTGGGTTCTGGACGTGACGGCCGACCTCGGTATTCCCGCCTTCGTCGCCGTTTCGCGGCGCCCCGGCGGCGAGACCGAGGACATCATCTACGGCGCGGGCGCCCATGCCGACCCGCGCATCGCGGCCTTGCGGGCGGTATGCGAGCTGAACCAGTGCCTGACATGGCTGCCGCGGCCGGACGGCGGCGGTTCCGGCCCGGCCATTGACGATCCCCTGGCGCTCCGGTGGTGGAAGACGGCGAAGCTGGCCGACCATCCCTGGCTGGCGCCGGCGGCCGGGACGCCGCCGCGCGGCCGGGCGGACTATCCCGTCCCCGCTTCGGCGGATGCGCGCGACGAGGTCGAGCGGCACCGCGCGCTGGTCGAGGCGAAGGGCATGGAATTCCTGGTGCTCGACCAGACGCGGCCGGATATCGCCATGCCGGTCGCGCGGGTGATCGTGCCGGGGCTGCGCCATTTCTGGGAGCGCCTCGCGCCGGGGCGCCTCTACGACGTGCCGGTGGCGATGGGCTGGCGCGATACCCCCCTTGCCGAAGGCGAACTCAATCCGGCGCCGGTCATTGCGTGAGCGGCCGAAGCCGTCCGCGCCGGCCGCCCGCTTGCCGGGGAAGCGCCGTCGAAATGGTCGAGAACCGGGATTAACAGCCGAGACCCTGGGACATCTGCGCATAGCTGGTGAGAGGGACGGCGCACATCCGGTTCCAGTCGGCCTTGTCGATGACCGGCCGGTTCAGCAGTTCGATCATGTCGTCGAATTTGCCGAGCGCGGCGCAATCCACCGCCTCGGGGTCCGCCGCCTTGCGATATTGCGGCCAAACCCGGTCGCGGGCGCGGCGCCAGAATTCGCTGTCATATCGGGAGCCGCAGGAATAGTGCCAGCCGACGAACAGGCCGTAGCAGAGCATGTTGTTGACGAGAAACCGGTTGACCGCCGGCGCGTCGCGCTCGAGATGCTCTATCGGACGGTTAAGGCGCATCTGGAGCACCATCCCGATCTGCAATTGGGCGGATACGATCGCCGTTGCCTCGAGAGGCTCCATGAAGGCGGCGGCGTTGCCGACGCGGGCTATCGCGCCATCGTAGATCCGGCGGTGGACGAAGTTGGGAAACGGGATGACGGCGCGCTGCTCGAATGCCGGGACGCGCTCGGCTTCGAGGAAGGCGTCAAAGTCCGCCTCGACGGCGGCAAGGCCGGATACGTCGCGGTTGAAGATGTAGCCGTAGGATGTGTGTGCGGTAAGCGGGATAACGAATATCCAGCCGTTGGGACGCGCGACCGCACGGGTATAGGTATGTTGCAGAACCGGCCCGGCCCGCTCTTCCCCGATGGTTGCCGGACAGCGGCGGATAACGGCCGTATTGGTAGGGATGAAAGCGATATCGATGTGCCGGTCGGGATGGAGTTCCCTGGGAAACCCGCGAGCATCGAAGACCAGGTCGTAGCGTTCCGGCGCCCGGCCCTCGAAGTCCACCCGGGCGCCGCCTTCCACCCGCGTGATGTTGAGTACTTTCGCATCGATATGGCGCGCTTGCGTGCTTTCATGCAGCAGGTCCGCCATCAGGTCTGCGGACAGGTGGTAGGCGTAGGATACTTGTTGCGGTGTGAAGAAATGGGTGAAATCCCGATTGCGCCGACCCCAGCCCTCAAATGCAACGCCGTATTTCCGGGTTCCCTTGAGGCGCTGTTGAACCGTCTCGTGGGGCAGGTTCGTCAGCCGCTGCAATTCCTGCACCAGACTGGGCCAGCTGCCTTCGCCCACCCCGATAACCGGGATGCGCGAATCATATATGTGATGCAGCTCGTGGTCTTTGTCGGGGTGAAGGCGCGTGACGCTCGCGGCCGCCAGGGCTCCGGCGGTTCCTCGCCCGACAACCGCGATCTTCCGTAATGATCTGGCGCCCGGCTGTATCATCCCACATGACTTCCACAGGTGCCGGGGCCGCCCCTTCTCCAGACAGATGCGGGCACTCCGTAAGCAACAGGCTATCACACTCCGGGCATCGCGGCCCAACGTCCCGGTGTCCCGGCCCTTGCGTTGGCAAGGTCGTCACGCAGGCGCCTGGGGCCTTGACCTGTCCGGACCGGGATTGTAAGTGACCTTCAAAAGCTTCAATAAAGCGCAATGAGATTTTCTTTGTCCTTACTCGAGCTCTATGGGGAGGCGATGTGCGATCGTGTTCAACAATCCATTTAACTCGTTTCACGATACGATTGCCGAAGCGAAGGAAGAACGCGAACAACTCGACCGTCTGCTGACAATTTCCACGCCGCGCGAGCGTCTTCTTGTCGGCGTCATCGCACTATTTTTGCTGGTCCTCGCTGCATGGCTATTTTTTGGCAATGTAACCCGGACTTTTGCGATAGAGGGCGTGCTGGTCGAGGCCGGCGAAAACTCGCCCGAGGGCAAGCCGTCGATGCAAGCGCTCGTTTGGGTCGGGAATCATGTCGCGCCGCATATTGAAGCAGGGATGCCGGTGACCATAGAGCTACGCGCGGCAGACGGACAGGCGGGCGCCATTGCGGGAGTGGTCGCGCAAATTTCCCCCGTTCCCGTGTCCGGGACGTCGGCTGCGCTGGAGGCTGCGGTGTCCATGTCCGTCCACCGGGTCGATATCGTGCTGGACGACAGTGTTGAAAGGACTGCTCTCGCAGGCAGGGAATGCCGAATCATTGTTGAATTGGGCAGCCAATCGCCCGCTGCTTTCCTGCGAATGAGGCGGTCATAAGATGCCGCCCCGTGTCTCCACAAAAGGGGCTGGAAATAAAGGAACGGCAGACCTCTCGAATCGCAGGGTTGCCACGCCCGTTCTGTTACAGATGCACGCATCGGAATGCGGTGCTGCCTGCCTTGGCAGCATATTGGCTTATTTCGGGCGTTGGGTGCCGCTTACCGAATTGCGCGAACGATGCGAGGTGAGCAGAGACGGCAGTAGCGCTGCGAGTATCGTGCGCGCCTCCAGACATTACGGACTCGAATGCCGCGGCCTCAGCGTGCGCGTCGATCAGTTGAGGAAGCTGCACTTGCCTCTGATCGTGTTCTGGCAATTCAGCCATTTTGTCGTCGTTGAAGGGTTCGACAGCCGCAATTTCTATCTCAATGACCCGTCCACGGGGCGACGCAAGCTTTCGGCGGAGGAGTTCAACAGGAGCTATAGCGGGATCGCGCTGCAATTCGAACGGGGCGGCGATTTCAGCCCCGGAGGCGAGCGGCCCGATTTGTTCCGGCAATTGGCTGCCCTGCCTGTCGGCTCCTGGAATGCGCTCGCCGGAGTGCTTGCCTGCGGACTGATGTTGACGTTGCTGGCGCTTATCGTTCCGGCATCGCTCAGCGTCTTCGTGGACGGCCTCCTGGAGAGCCACGGTCCCTGGGCCGGACTGGCGGCGGCCTTGCTGGGCGGCGGCGCGCTCGTATATGTCCTGTCCTTGCTCAAGCATCGGTTCCTGAGGCGGCTCGCAGTCCGGATTTCGATAGCCGGGTACAGTCGAGGCTTGTCGCGGATGCTTCGGTTGCCGGTGGAGTTTTTCGAACACAGGCTGGTAGGCGACCTGACCGACCGGGTCTCGTCTATCGACAGAATCGCGAAGAATCTGACGGACCAGTTCCTCGTGCTCATTATCGACATTGCGATGAGCGCGGTGCTGCTCATCGTGATGTTCGCTTACGACGTCGCGCTCACCCTGATTGTGCTGGGTCTGGCGGTTCTGCACGGGATACTGGCCCATTTTCTCAATGCGCTCCGGACCGTTCGAAGCCAGGCAATGAGACGTGAGCAGGGACTGCTCATCGGCATCGGCATGCAGATGCTGAATCACGCCGACAACCTGCGCATGACGGGGTCCGACGACCGGTTCCTTTCGCGCTGGAGCGGTCAGCAGGCCCGCGAACTGCGCGCGCGGCAGCTCTATTCCGAACTGGGCTCCGTCAACAGCGCGCTTCCGGACCTGGTGGCCGCTCTTCGCAGCGCGGCGATCCTGGGCATCGGAGGAAGTCTGGTCATCGACGGAGACATGACCCTCGGGACGCTGGTCGGGTTCTATATCCTGGCGGAAATGTTCCTGGCGCCCGTGGGGCGTTTCCTGGAGTTTGTCGACAAACGCCAGGTGCTCGAAACCGATTTGCAACGACTGGAGGACATCTCCAGAACCTCCGAGGACCCCGTCTTTTACCGCCGAAATCCGCAATCGGAGTCGATCCCCACATTCAAGGGCAGGCTCCAGCTTGCGGGCCGGCTCGAACTGCGAAATGTCACCTTCGGATTCAACAGGAGCCGACCGCCCCTGATAAAGGACTTCAACCTCGCGATCGAACCGGGGCAACGAATTGCGGTGGTCGGTCCGAGCGGTTCCGGCAAGTCGACTCTCGCGCGTCTGGTTTCCGGGGTCTATCAGCCCTGGTCGGGTGAAATCCTGTTCGATGGCCATCTGCGGGATGAGATTCCCGAGGAAGTGCTGCGGCAATCCATTTCCATGGTGGATCAGGAGGTCGTGCTCTTCTCGGCCTCCCTGCGCGACAACATCACCTTGTGGAACCCGGCCGTTCCTGATGAAGCCGTTTTCGCCGCGACGCGGGATGCCCGGATCCATGACGAGATCCTGCTGAGGCCGCACGGATATGCGACCCTCGTCGAGGAAGGCGGGGTGAATTTCAGCGGCGGCCAGCGGCAACGGCTGGAAATCGCCCGCGCGCTGGTGGGCAATCCCACAATGCTCATTCTGGACGAGGCGACGAGCGCCCTCGATGCCGCGACGGAGGAATATGTCGACGATGCCCTGCGGCGCCGCGGCATCACCTGCCTGATCGTGGCGCACCGGTTGAGCACGGTGCGGGATTGCGACGAAATCATCGTGCTCGACAAGGGCGTCGAGGTGCAGCGCGGCACGCATGACGAGCTGATAGAGAACCGGGACGGCGCCTACTACAAGCTGGTCAGGTCCGGCTAGCCCGGATTTCTCACCGCGAGCGTCGTCCGGCCAAGTTTAGCAATCGGCTGGGTGTTGGCGGTGGCGGGTTTTGTATTTCGGTTTGAGGGCGCAGGGGTATGGGTTGCGCCTGAGGCGCGGTTCCTGCCGGGGGAT
>JAJDVH010000253.1 GCA_022826185.1 Alphaproteobacteria bacterium | reverse complement strand
TGCAAATCGCATCGGGGTCAGGTTACACTCTGTACGCATCGGGGCGCTCCTCTGCAACAGGACAAGTCTTTGAAGCAGAAGTACTTTCTCACATGCAGAGCCCCGATGCACCTACACCCGGTGAGAAATCCGGGCTAGCCCAGCTGGAGCGCAAGGCCGGGCTGGAAATCGGCAGCATCGACCTCATGCCCATCGTCGAGACGGGCTTGGGCGTCTCCAACCTGAAGGAGATCGCCGGCTGCCGCTCGCGCCTCCGGCGGCTCTCTTTCGGCGCGGGCGACTACACGCTCGATGTCGGGATGCGCTGGTCTCTGGACGAGGCGGAGCTGGCGCATGCGCGCGCGGCGATGGTGGTGGAATCGCGCGCCGGCGGACTGGAGCCGCCGGTCGATACGGTGTTCATCGAACTCCGCGAGACCGAGGCCTTCGAAGCCTCCGCGCGCCGCGCGCTGGCGCTCGGCTTCCAGGGCAAGCTCTGCATCCATCCGAGCCAGGTAGGCCCGGTCAACGACGCCTTCTCGCCGACGGAGGAGGAGACGACACGCGCGCGGCGCATCGTCGCGGCGTTCGACGAAGCCGAAGCCGCCGGCTCCGCCTCCATCCAGGTGGACGGCTATTTCGTCGATTACCCCATCGTCGAAAAGGCCCGCCGCACCCTGGCACTGGCGGAACGCATCGCGGCGCGAGGCTGAGGGCGGTCACTCCTCTGATGAAGGCGGCTCCGCCCACGGGGGCGGGCGCTTTTCGTTGAAGGCGTCTATGCCGGCGCGGGCGGCGGGGTCGCGGAGGAGGGCGGCTATGGTGCGGGCCGCGTCGTCCAGCGTTTCGTCTATCGGGCGGTCGGAGGCTGAGACGACCAGGCGCTTTGCCTCTGCGACTGCGTTCGGCTCCGAGCGGCGGACCTGGTCCAGCACCTCGGCCAGCGCCGCATCGGCCTCTTCCCGACTGGCGGCGAGGATGTGGGCGAGGCCGTCGCGGAGCGCGTCGCGGCCGTCCAGTATGGCGCCGGTCACGACCAGCCGGCGGGTCCAGCCCTCGCCCATGCGCCGCACGATATGGGGGATGACCTGCGCCGGGATGAAGCCGGAGCGCGCCTCGGGCAGGCCGATCTTCGCGTCGTCGCGGACGATCACGACATCCGAGCAGCAGGCCATGCCGAGGCCGCCGCCCGTGCAGGCGCCCTCGACCACGGCGACGACGGCCTGGGGCAGGGCGTTCAGCAGCTCAAGCACATGGCCCATCTTGCGATAGACCGGAAAGAGCGGGTCCGGGTCGGCAGGCGGCGGAATGTCTCCCAGCATCGACATGTCGCCGCCCGCCGAGAACTGCCCGCCCTCGCCGCGCAGCACCACTGCGCGCGCGTCCGACGCCTCGGCCTCCCGAAAGGCGGCCAGCAGCGCCTCCATCGTCTCCTGGGTCAGCGCGTTGCGGCGTCCGGGCCGCGTCAGCCGGACATGAAGGGCGATCCCCTCCCGCTCGACCCGGACCGGGCTCACGGCGGGGACCCGAACCCGCCCGCTCCGGGGGTCTCGACGCGGAGCCCTTCGCCGTCCCGCACAATGACGCCCGACGGCTTGATCTCAAGCGGGGTTTCGGCCCCGGAGCCGTCCAGAAGCGCGAACCGGCCCCGGCCGCCGGGCTCTCCGCCGGCAAGGCCCCAGGGCGCGTTGGAGAAGCGCTCGCCCGCGCCGTTGAACAGGCAGTCATGCCCCACCGGCCTGACCACGCGATAGAGCCCGCGCCCGCCCCGGAAGCGCCCCGCGCCGCCGGAGCCTTCCAGCAGGCCGTAGCGCTCCACCATCAGGGGATACTCGGTCTCGATGGCCTCGACCGGCAGGTTGGAGGTGTTGGTGATGCCGACCTGCACGCCGTCCTTGCCGTGCCCGCCCGGCCAGCCGCCGGCCCCGCCGCCGAGCGTTTCCAGATAGAGGTAGCCTTCGCCCGTCCTGGGGTCGATGCCGGAGAAGACGGCGGTGGTGTTGGCGCCGTTGCCGGCCGCCGGCGCGCGGTCGGGAACGGCCGTTGCGAGCGCGCCGAACACGACGTCGATGATCCGTTGGCAGGTATGCGCCCGCGCCGCCACCGGGGCAGGGAAAACGGCGTTGAGCAGAGAGCCGCGCGGGGCCGAAATCTCCACGCAGTCGATCACCGCCTGGTTGTTCGGCACTTCGGGGTCCAGCAGCGCCTTGAGCGTGTAGGTGACCGCAGCGACGGTCGCGTTCATGGTCACATTGACGTTGCCGGGCACCTGCGGCGCGGTGCCGGAGAAATCGAAGCTCGCGCGTTCGCCTTTCTTCTCGACGGTCAGCACGATGGGGATGTCGCTGGTGTCGATGCCGTCATCGTCCATGACATCGTCGAAGCGGTAAGTGCCGTCGGGGATGGCACGAATAGCGTCCGCCATACGGGCTGCGGTGCGGGCCAGCATGTCTTCAAAGGCAGCCAGCACGGTTTCGGCCCCGTAGGCCGCGACGGTCTCCGCCATGCGCCTCACGCCCAGATTGCAGGCGGCGACCTGCGCGAAATAGTCCCCGCGCCGTTCGTTCGGCAGCCGCACGTTCAGCAGCACTAGATCGAACAGCTCCTTTTGCAACTCGCCCCGGCGGAACAGCTTGACCACCGGCACGCGCAGGCCTTCCTGGTAGATTTCCGACATGCCGCCGGCCATCGACCCGGGCGCCATGCCGCCGACATCGGCGTGGTGGGCGATATTGCAGACCCAGGCGACGATGCGCCCGTCCGCGAAAACGGGCGCGGCCATGTTGATATCGGGCAGGTGCGTGCCGCCGGCCGTGTGCGGGTCGTTGGCGATGACGATGTCGCCTTCCTCGATATCGTCGCCATAGCGGGCCAGCAGGCAATCCATCAGCCCGCTCATCGACGCGATGTGAATTGGCAGGGACTGTTCCGCCTGCGCGATCAGCCGGCCCCTCGCGTCCATGATCGCGGTCGAGTGGTCGTGCCGCTCCTTGATATTGGTGGAATAGGCGCTCTTCATCAGTGCGGCGAAGGTTTCGTCGGTGATCGAGCGGAGCGCGTTGGCCAGGATTTCGAGGCCGATGGGGTCGAGAGCGGTCATGCGGCGATCCGTATGGTGAGGTTGCCGTGGGCGTCCACCGCGGCGCTGTCGCCCGGATAGACGATGGCGGTGGCGTCGAGCTGCTCGATGACGGCGGGGCCGGCGATGCGGCTTCCGGCTCCGAGAGAGGCGCGGTCGTAAACCGGCGTCTCCGGGAACTCCTGTCCCGCGAAGTGGACGGGCCGGCTCTCCCTCGGCGGGGGCGGCCCGTCGGCGGGCGGCAGCGTGGTCACGGGCGCGCGGTAGAGGCGGGCCTTCGCCGTCAGGCGGAGATTGACGATTTCGACCGGGTCCTCGGGATTGCGGAACCCGTAGGCGAACTCATGCGCGTCGAGGAAGCGGTCCCGAAGATCGTCGAGGCTCTCGGGAAGCGCCACGGCGAGCTCGAAATTCTGCCCGACATGGCGCATGTCGAGCGAGACCTCCGTCTGCCGGCCGTCCGTTGCCGCTTCGCCCGCGAACCACAGCCGGGCCCGTTCTTCAAGCTCCTCCAGAATGGCCGCGATGCGCGGGAATGCCTCGGCGGTCACGGCGATACGCTCGCTCCGGGTGAAGGTCTCCCGCAGGTCCGAAACCAGCAGCCCCTCGGCACAGACGATGCCGGGCGCGGGCGGCACCAGGATTTCGCCGATCCCGATGCCGGCGGCCACATCGCGCGCATGCAGCGGTCCCGCCCCGCCGAAGGCCGCCAGCACATAGCCGCGCGGGTCGTGTCCGCGCTCGACCGAGACCGTGCGGATCGCGCGGATCATGTTGGCGGCCACGATGTCGAGCACGCCTTCCGCGGTGCGCTCGACCGAAAGGCCGAGGCGCCGGGCCGCCGGCTCGAAGGCGGCGCGGGCCTTGCCTTCGTCGAGGCTCATGCCGCCGTCCAGCAGGCCGCGCGCGCTGAGCCGGCCCAGCAGCAGGTTGGCGTCGGTGACGGTCGGCTCCGTATTGCCGTGCCCGTAGCAGGCGGGACCGGGGTCGGCGCCGGCGCTCCCAGGGCCGACCTTCATCAACCCGTCGCGGTCGAACCAGGCGATGGAGCCGCCGCCCGCGCCGATGGTCGCAATGTCGATCTGCGGCAGGCGGATGGGAAAGCCCGCAACGGCCCGCTCGTAAGCGATATCCGCCTCGCCGCCCCGGATGAGCGCCATGTCGGCGCTGGTGCCGCCCATGTCGAGCGTGACGAGGTCACGCAAGCCGACGCTGCGGGCGGCATGAATCGCGCCGACGACGCCCGCCGCCGGCCCCGAAAGCGCGGTGCGGACGGGGAAGGCGCGCGCCCGCTCCACCGACATCAGCCCGCCGCTCGACTGGTTGATGCCGAGGCTGGCGCGGGGCGCGACCGGGGAGAGACCGTCTTCCAGCCGGCCGAGATAGCGGTCCATCACCGATTGCAGATAGGCGTTCACGGCCGTGGTCGAGAAGCGCTCGAACTCGCGGAACTCGGGCTGCACCTCGGAGGAGAGCGAGATATGCAGCTCCGGCAGCGCCGCGCGGAGCGCGTCGGCCAGCGCCTGCTCATGCGCGCCGTTCAGATAGGCGAACAGGAAGCAGACGGCGCAGGCTTCGGCCTCGCTGGCGCGGACCGCCTCGACGGCCGCCCCGATGTCCGCGGCGCTCGGCGCGCGCACCGGTCCGCCCGCCGCATCCATGCGCTCGGCAAGCTCGAAGCGCCGCTCCGGAGGCACGGGCGGCGCGGGAAAGGTGCGGCGAAAATCGTACATGTGCGGGCGGACCTGCCGGCCGATCTCCAGCAGGTCCCGGAAGCCTTCGGTCGTCACCAGCGCCACCTTGCCGCCCTTGCCCTGGAGCAGCGCATTGGTCGCGACTGTCGTGCCGTGCGCGAGGCGGGAGATCGCGTCCAATCCGAGTCCGCAGGCGTCCGCCATTTCCCGGAGCCCGTCGAGGATGGCGCGGCTCGGGTCGTCCGGCGTCGACGGGCGTTTGAAGACATGCACCTCGCCGGTGCGGTCGTTGACGGCGGAGAAATCGGTGAAGGTGCCGCCGACATCCACCCCGACGATCCAGGACCCGCGCTCAGGCCTATTCACGGCTCGACCCTGCCATACGAAATTCCCCCTTGGCGTCACCCGCGGGGCGCCACTCCGAGTTGACGGCCTCCGGCGATGTGCATGTGCACATGCGGGACTTCCTGGTTGCCGTGGCGGCCGTTGTTGCAGGTCGCCCGGTAGCCGCCGTCGGTAACACCCTCGGCGCGCGCGACCGCCGCCATGGCGCGCACCCAGTCCGCCAGTTCCGCGTCGGTGCCCCGTTCGGCGAAATCGTGCAGGTTCTCGTATGGCCCCTTGGGAATCACCAGCACATGCGTCGGGGCCTTCGGCGCGATGTCGCGGAAGGCGAGTGCATGATCGCTCTCGTACACCTTGTCGCAGGGAATCTCGCCGCGCAGGATACGCGCGAAGATGTTGCCGTCATCGTAGCTCATCGGGATTGCTCGCTTGCATCGGGTCTGCCTTCGCGCCGGGCCAGCGCGGCGCGCACATCGTCCGGCGTCACACCCGCATCGGCCCAGAGCACGAGCAGGTGGTAAAGCAGGTCCGCGCTTTCCTCGACCAGCCGGTCCCGGTCGCCGCGCACCGCTTCGATAACCGTCTCGACGGCTTCCTCGCCCACTTTCTGCGCGATTTTCTCCCGGCCCAGATCGAAGTAGCGCGCCGTGCGGGAGGTCTCCGGATCGGCGCCGCGCCGGCTTTCTATGACGGCATAGAGCCGGTCGAGGATGTCCGTCTCGCTCATATGCCGGGCTCCGGGCGCACCGCGATGCCGGCCGCCGCCATGGACCGCTTGGCCTCCGCGATGCTGTAGATCCGGTCGTGGAAGATGGAAGCGGCGAGAACGGCCGAAGCATGGCCTTCCGCCACGCCCTCCGCCAGATGGTCGAGCGAGCCCACTCCGCCGGACGCGATGACCGGCACCGGCACCGCGTCGGCGACCGCGCGGGTGAGAGCCAGGTCGTAGCCGTCCTTGGTGCCGTCCCGGTCCATGGAGGTCAGCAGGATTTCCCCGGCGCCGAGCGAGACCATGCGCTCGGCCCAGCCGACCGCTTCGATCCCGGTCGGGCGGCGCCCGCCATGGGTGAAGACCTCCCAGCGGCCGGGTCCGGCGCGCTTGGCATCGACCGCAACCGTAATGCATTGCGTGCCGAATTTGCGCGCGGCTTCCCGCACGAACTCCGGGCGGGCGACCGCAGCCGTGTTTATGGAGATCTTGTCCGCGCCGGCCAGCAGCAGGCTGCGGATATTCTCCACCGTGCGGATGCCGCCGCCCACCGTCACCGGCATGAAACAGCGGTCGGCCGTGCGGCGCACCACATCGAGGATCGTATCCCTCTGCTCGTGGCTCGCGGTGATATCCAGGAAGCAAAGCTCGTCGGCGCCCGAAGCGTCGTAGAACTGCGCCTGCTCCACGGGATCGCCCATATCGCGCAGGTCCACGAAATTGACGCCTTTCACGACCCTGCCGGCATCGACATCCAGGCAGGGGATGACGCGCACGGTCAGCATTCGTTGCCGGCCGCAATGCGCAAGGCGGTCGCCGCGTCGATCCGCCCGTCATAGAGCGCGCGCCCGCAGATCACGCCTTCGATACCCGACTCCCGCTCGGCGTAGATGGCGCGGAGATCGTCATGGTCCGCAACCCCGCCGGACGCGATGACCGGGGTGGTCAAGGCCCAGGCAAGGTCCACCGTCGCATCCATGTTGACGCCGCCGAGCGCCCCGTCGCGGGCGATATCGGTGAACACGATGGCCGCGACGCCGGCATCCTCGAAACGGAGCGCAAGGTCGAGCGCCGGCGTTTCCGAGGTTTCCGTCCAGCCCCGCGTGGCGACCATGCCGTCGCGCGCATCGATGCCCACGACGATCCGGTCCGGGAACCGGCGGCAGGCGGAGCGGACCAGCGCCGGGTCGGAGAGCGCCGCGGTGCCGAGCACGACCCGGCGCACGCCCTTGCCGAGCCACATCTCGATCGTCGCCATGTCGCGAATGCCGCCGCCGAGCTGCACCGGCAGATCGACCGCGCCGAGCACGGCCTCCACGGCCTCGGCATTGACGGGTTCGCCCTCCACCGCGCCGTTCAGGTCCACCAGGTGCAGCCACGCAAATCCCGCCGCCTCGAAGCGCCCGGCCTGGTCGGCCGGGTCGTCGTTGAACACCGTCACCCGGCCCATGTCGCCCTGGACGAGACGCACGCAGGTGCCGTCCTTGAGGTCGATGGCGGGGAAGACGATCATCCGTCCCGCCGTTTTCCCGCAGGCGGCACGTCCTTGTAGAAATAGATGCCGGGCACCCAGCGGCCGCGGACATAGGCGTATTTCGGGTGGACGCCCCAGCGCCGGTAGCCGAGCGACTCATACATGGCGATCGCCTGCGTCTGGGTTTCCCGCACATCCAGGTTGATGACCTTGAAGCGACGCTTTCTGGCCTCGGCCTCGACGGCCTGCATCAGCAGGCTGCCGACCCCCATGCCGCGCGCCCAGGGCGCGACGAACAGATGCATCACCGCGACGATCGACTTCTGGGCCTCGTTGTTGCGCGGCGGTGTCACCATCTGCACGGAGCCGCAGATCGCGCCCTCGCGCCGCGCGACGAACAGGCTGCGCTCCGGCACCAGCAGCACGCCCTGCCAGTAGCGTTCGAGCCAGCTTCGTTCGGGCGGGGACACGAACCCGAACCCGCCGCCGTCCAGAATCGCCGCGTCCGTCGCTTCGCAGAGATCGAGCAGGTCGGTCTCGCTGAGCGATGTGAGGCGCTCCACTTGAATTTCGTCCATCTCAGGGCCGCCAGTCGAGGAAGTTCGCGAGGAGACGCAACCCATATACCTGGCTTTTCTCTGGATGGAATTGCGTGCCGATCAAATTGCCGCGACCGACGACGGCAGCCAACCGGCCGCCATGGTCGCTCGCGGCCAGCATGTGTTCTTCGTCCGCCGGCTCGAAGCGGTAGGAATGCACGAAATAGACGTAGCCGCCGGACCGGAGGCCGGCCAGCACCGGATGGTCCGCGACTTCGGACAGGCCGTTCCAGCCCATGTGCGGCACCTTGAAGGCCGGGTCGCCCGGCTTCAGCGCCACAACGCTGCCGGGCAACCATCCGAGGCCCTCATGGATGCCGTGCTCAAGCCCCCGTTCCGCCATCAACTGCATCCCGACGCAGATGCCGAGGAACGGCCGGCCCCTGGCGACCACCGCCTCTTCCAGCGCCTCGACCATGCCGTCCAGGCCGAACAGGCCGGACCGGCAGTCGCCGAAGGCGCCGACGCCGGGCAGCACGATCCGGTCGGCTGCGGCGACTTCGTCGGGGTCGGAGGTCACGACGACCCGGCCCCCTTCGCCGTTCTCGTCGAGCGCGCGCGCGAACGCCTTTTCGGCCGAGCGAAGGTTGCCGGACCCGTAATCGACGATGGCGACGGTCACGGCGCCGCCCGGGCCAGAAAGCGGGCCTCCGCATCGGCGGCGTTCCGCCCGGCCACAAGCGCCGCCTCGGAGAATCCCCGCCGGCGCAGGCTCCAGCGCGCCAGGTCGTTGCCCTCGAAGCCGGCGGCGAACGCCGCCAGCAGCAGCAGCGGGAGCGACAACCAGAGCGCGCCCGGCAGAACGGCCGCCGCAAAGATCGCGAGAATGCCCGCGGCCACCGCCCAGTCGCCGCGCCATGCCGCCCAGAGAGGCCCGAAGAACAGGCCCGGCCAGCAGAAGCCTTCCTTGACGGCGCGAAGCTGCGGCTCTTCCAGCACGCCCCGGCTGCGGCGATGGACCGAATAGATACGCATGGCGCCGGTCAGAGGCTGCCCTTGGTGGACGGCACGGCGTCGCTCCGGCGGGGGTCGATCTCGACGGCCGTGCGCAGCGCCCGCGCCAGCGCCTTGAAGCTCGCCTCGACGATATGGTGCGTGTTCGTGCCGTAGAGGCATTCGACATGCAGCGTCGCGCCGGCATGTTGCGCGAAGGCCTGGAACCACTCCCGGAAGAGTTCCGTGTCCATCATGCCGAGCTTCTGCGCGGGAAGCTCCACATGCCAGATGAGGTAAGGGCGGTTGGACAGGTCGAGCGCGACGCGCACCAGGGCTTCGTCCATCGGCACATAGGCATGGCCGTAGCGCCTTATGCCCTTGCGGTCGCCGAGCGCCGCGGACACGGCCTGCCCGACGGCGATGCCGGTGTCCTCCGTGGTGTGGTGCGCGTCGATGTGGAGGTCACCCTTTGCAGTCAGGTCCAGATCGACAAGGCCGTGCCGGGCCAGCTGTTCGAGCATGTGGTCGAGGAAGCCGACGCCGGTCGAGACGCTGTACCGGCCCTCGCCGTCGAGGCGAATCCGGACATCGATCTCGGTTTCCGTCGTCTTCCGCGCTATCGACGCTTCGCGCATGGGAGCCGGGCCTCAAGGGGGTGCGTTGCCGCGTCCTTTTAGAGCATGAGCGCGGTGTTTTGAACCGAGGCGGTCAGGCCATGCCGACGGGCTCGTCGAACGCTTCCAGGACATCGCCCGGCCGCGCATGCGCCATCTCCTCCAGTTCGCGCCGGAGCGCGGCCGCGCCCGGATCGTCGAAGCGGTTGTCCATCTCATGCGGGTCGTTTGCGAGGTCGTAAAGCTCGCCCGCGCCGGAACCCAGCTCCAGGGTCAGCTTCGCCGTCTTCGTGCGCACCGTGCGCAGCTCCAGCGGCACGCCGCAGCGGCTCGCATTCACGTTCCACTCGCTGTAGGCCACCTCGCGCCCGGCGTCCGGCGCACCCTCGAACAGGCCGCGCAGGCTCGCGGACTGGGCGCGCTCGTCCAGCGCCGTGCCGGCGTAGTCGCAGAAGGTCGCGGGCAGGTCCAGGGTGGAAACCGGGTCCTTCGCCTGCCGCCCGGCGGGAATGCCGGGGCCGCGCGCGATGAGGCCCACCCTGAGCAGCGCCTCGTAGGGCGTCGGCCCCTTGAGGTAGAGGCCGTGGTCGCCCAGCAGGTCGCCATGGTCGGTCGAATAGACGACGACGGTGTTGTCACGCATGCCCAGCCGGTCGAGCTCGATGAGGATGCGCCCGACCGAGTGGTCGATGAGCGAGACCATGCCGTAATAGTTCGCCGTCATCTCGCGCAGCTGCGCCTCGGTCTGGTCCGGCACGCGCGAGAGCTTCGCCCGGAAGTCGCGCAGGCTCGGGTCGGCAAGCGCCGGTTCGCGCTCCAGCGAGGCCCGGTGCCACCAGGGGCGGCGGTCGAGGTCCTTCCCGCCCTCGGCGGGCAGCTCCACCTCGTCCGGATGGTGCAGCAGGCTCCAGGGCTCCGGGCAGTCGAAGGGATGGTGCGGGTCCGGGAATGAGACCCAGGCGCAACAGGGCGTGTCCGCCTTCCGGTTCTGCAGCCATTCGATCGTGCGGTCCGCGCACCACGCGCTGCTGTGGACCGCGGCCGGCATGCCGGAACTCCAGGTCTGCGCCGCGCCCGTGCCCGGCTGCGTCTCGGCCGCCCAGAGGTCGAAGATGTCGGGATAGCCCGACTCCTCGAACGCCCAGCGCTCGAAATGCTGCCCGTTCGGCGGCGTGAACGCCTCCCTGCGGTGGTGGAACCAGTGCCCCAGCACCATCAGCTCGACATGGCTGAAGCCCATATAGGGGCCGAACCAGGACGGGTCGAAACCGGCCGTGCTGTGGCTGCATTCCGGCGTGCCGGTCGGCGCGAAGGTGCTGCTGGTCGCGAAATGGGCCTTGCCGATGAAGGCCGTGTCGTAGCCCTGGGCATTGAGGGCCGTTGCGAAGCCGCGCTCGCCCACTTCCGGGCGCAGGTCGATGCCGTTGTCCGCCACGCCGTGGGTCAGCGGCAGGAGGCCGGTCAGCATGGAGGCCCGTGAGGGCTGGCACACAAGGTTCGGCGTGATGCAGGCGTCGAAATGCGTCCCCTCCGCCGCCAGCCGGTCCAGATGCGGCGTCTTAACGCGCCGCCCGGCAAAGCCGTAGCAGTCCGCGCGCTGCTGGTCGGAGGTGATGAAGAGGATGTTCGGCCTGTCGGACATGGTGCCTTGCCTCGGGGGAGTGGAACGAGGGTCAGTCGGAGGATGCGTCGGCTTCCCTGGCGGCGGCGCGCTCGCGCTTCTGCCGGAGCGGCACGCGAATGCCGAAATGCCAGATGAAGAACAGCGTGAGCAGCAGGAAAGCGAGCGAGATGGGGTTGGTCAGCAAGACGGTCAGGTCCGCCTTGTTGATGAGCACCGTCTGCCGGAGATAGATCTCGAAATTCTCGCCGAGCAGGAAGCCGATCACGAGGCAGACGATGGAGAAGCCTGACTTGCGCATGAGGTAGCCGACGCCGGCGAACAGGAACAGCATGCCCACGTCGAACATGGAGTTAGTCGGGATATAGACCCCGACCACGCAGAGCAGCACCACGGTCGGCAGCACGATGTGCTTCGGGATCTTTACGAACTGGACCCAGATGCGGATGCCGACGCGCCCGATGATGAGATGGGCGAGATTGGCCATCAGCATGGACGCGAAGATGGAGTAGATGAGCTCGGCGTGGTTCACCATCATCAGCGGCCCCGGCACGACGCCGTGGATCATGAACGCGCCGATGAGCAGCGCCGCCGCCACATTGCCGGGAATGCCGAGCGCGATGGTGGGGATGAGGTTGGAGCCGACCACGGCGCTGTTGGCCGCTTCCGTCGCCTGGATGCCCTCGAGCTCGCCCTTGCCGAAATTGTCCCCGCGCGGCGAGGCGCGCCGGGCGGCGCCGTAGCCGAGGAATGCGGCCAGCGTGACGCCGAGGCCCGGCAGGATGCCGACGCCGGTGCCGATGCAGGCGGAGCGGATGAGCGTCTTCCAATTGCCCCAGAATTCCCGGGGCGCGATGCGGTTCTCGACCCGGAACTGGGATGCCGGCGGCAGGGGAGGCGGCGGCGGTTTGCCGCGGTCGCGGCGCATGTCGTAGAGCTGCGAGAGGACGGAACTCAGCGCCAGGGTGCCGATGGCGAAGGGCAGGAGCGGAATGCCGTCATAAAGGTAGATGGTGCCGAAGGTCATCCGCTCCGTCGAGTCCACCGGGTCGAGGCCCCAGGTGCTGAGGAACAGCCCGAGCGCCGCCGCGATCAGCCCCTTCACCAGCGAGCGGCCCGCCAGCGCGGCGATCATGGTGAAGGAGAAGAGGATGATGGTGGTGAGCTCGTTCGGCCCGAAGGTCAGCGCGATGGCCGCGAAGGGCGCGGCGAGCAGGATGAGGACGATATCGGAAAATGTGTCGCCGAAGACGGAGGAGTAGAGCGCCGTCTTCATCGCCTTTTCCGGCCGGCCCTGCCTGGCGAGCGGATAGCCGTCGAGCGCGGTCGCCGCCGCTTCCGGCGTCCCGGGCGCGTTGATGAGGATGGCCGGGATGGCCCCGCCCGAGGTGCCGCCCTTGTTGATGCCGACCAGGAAGGCGATGGCCGCGAGCGGCGTGAAATAGAAGGTGATCGGGATCAGCATGGCGAGCGCGGTGACGCTGCCGAGTCCCGGCAGCACGCCGAAGATGATGCCGAGCACGATGCCGACGCAGATATAGGCGAGGTTCGTGAGCGTGAACGCGGCCTCGAAGCCGCCGAGCATGCTGTTGAGTATGTCCATGCGACGCGCCCGTTCCCGCCGCGCTCAGCGCCAGAAGGCGGGGAGTTCGGTGTTGAAGAACTGGTAGGCCGCCTGCGAAAGCACGATGGGCGTGGCAAGCGAGACCAGCGCGATGGTCCAGGGGTTGCGCGCGCCGACGAACAGCATGGTCGCCACCATGAAGAGCGCCATGGCCGGCTCGAAGCCCACATACTCGATCAGGTACCAGCATCCGCAGGCGACCGCCGACCAGATGAGCAGGTTCAGCAGCACATGCCTGCTGGCGCCCGTCGCGTCCTCGCCGAATTCCTCGTCCAGATGGTCCTCGCCGGCCTCGACCTTCCTGCCGCCGAAAAGAGCCTGCACCGCCATGACCGCCGCCAGCACCAGGCAGGCTCCGAGGGCGATGGACGGCACCAGGGAGGGCGCCAGGTCGAGCTCGCTGTCAGGCGGGTAGGTGTTGTCCGGTATCATCCAGAACAGGCACCAGACCGACGCCAGGACCAGCAGCACGCCCGCCCATATGTGGGTCGTTCTCAAGGGCGCGGCCTCATGCGGCTGTGCTTCCTGCGCTCATGCCGCCTTCCTCCATCATGTCCTGACGCCCCTCCTTCGACAGGCTCTTCGCCATGCCCGATCGCCCCCCTCCATCATGCCCGGACTTGTTCCGGGCATGACGAGGAAAAGGCATGACGATACACGATACGGGAAGAGGGCCGGAGCGCCCGGAGGCGCCCCGGTTCCCGGACCTATTTCGTCGCTTCGACGACCTCCTGGAGCTTCTTCGTGACCTCCGCCGTGAATTCGGCGATTTCGGACGACGGGATGAACCGCTTCGGGAACTGGATGTTCTTCAGCACCTGGGTGAAGTCCGGATCGTCCATCGCCGCCTTGGCCGCCGCCTCCAGCTTCATCGCGATCTCGTCGGGAAGCCCGGCCGGGGCCGCCAGCACGGAATTGCCGGGCATGGCGATCCCGTAGCGCTCCTGGGTCGTGGGCGCGTCGGGGTCCTTCGCCAGGCCGTTGGCGAGGAACGACGCCAGCACGATCATCTTGTCGCCGTGCTTCTGGTGGATGCCGCCGCTGAACGCGAAGTCGATCTTGCCGCCGAGCAGGAACGGCACCATCTCGCCGCCGCCGCGTGTCGGGATCGCCGTCCACTTCACGTTTTCCTTGGCCGCGATGTAGTTCAGGAACACTTTCGACATGCCGCCCATATCGGCGACATTGACCGGGTTCGTCTTCGAATATGCCAGCAGTTCGTCGAGTGTCTTGAACGGCTTGTCCGGCGTGGTGATGAGCGCCGACTGGTATTCGCTGATGCCCGCGATGAGACGGACATGATCGACCGTGTAGGCCACGTCCTTCTTGGTCATCGGGTTCCAGATCAGGTTGCCGAGGTCGGTGTAGGCGATGGTGTAGCCGTCGGGCTTCGCCTTGGACAGGAAGGTAACGCCCACCGCGCTGCCGGCGCCGGGACGGGTCTTCACCACGACCGTGCCGCCCAGTTCCTTGCCGAGCGCCTTGGAGAGCACCATCGACTTGGTATGCGTGGTGCCGCCGGCCTTGTAGGGCACGATCAGCGTGATCGGCTTGTCCGGATATGCGCCGGCGCTTCCGGCGATCCCCGCGAAGGCCGTTGCCGCCGCGGCGGCCAGTGCAATTCGTTTCAGCATGTTGTCTCCCTGCCTCTCCGTTTGTTCCCGTGATCGGTCCCCCTGCCGGGGCTCAGGCATCGACGACGAGGATCTCCTCATTGTCGAAATAGTCGGAGCGCAGCACGGGACTGCCCTCCGTTACCTCCAGCAAATCCTCCATGTGGTAGCCGCACTTCCCGACCCACCTGACGCGCGTCTCGATCGTCGACATCATACCCGGCTCGAAGGCCATGTCCTCATGCGGGCTGATGAGCGGGCGCTCATGCACCAGCAGGCCGAGCCCGTGGCCGTTATGCGCGTAAGGGAAGGGAATGCCGTGGCGCTCATGCAGCGCGGTCGCCCGCTCGAAGAGTTGCCGCCCGGTATTGCCCGGCCGGACCATGTCGATCAGCTCGTGGTGGATTTCGCGCAGCCGCGACCACCAGGACCGGTCCTCATCGTTGAGCGGCCCGAGCTTGGCCGTGCGGCCGACATTGGAGTAGTAGCGCCCATAGCGCCCGCCGGCGTCGGCCTTCAGTATGTCGCCGCGCTTCACCCGGTAGTCGGACGGGTCCTTGTGCGGAAAGCCGGTATTGGGCCCGCCATTGATATGCGTGAACGCCACCGACTCCGCCCCGTGGCGCAGGATGCCGTCGGCGAGCCGGAAGCACATGTCCCGCTCGGTGTCGCCCGGCCGCGTCGCCAGGAAGGCTTCCTTCAGCGCGCGCTCGGTGCCCCGGAAGCCTTCGGCCAGGCGGTCGCGCTCGCGCGGCGTCTTGATGACGCGGGCGCGGTCGAACACCGGCTCCGCGCGCCCGAACCGCGCATTCGGCAGCAGCGCGCGCAGGCGCTCGTAATAGACCGCCGGCAGGTAGTCGAGCTCCAGCCCGACATGCCCGCGCGAGGCCCCCAGTTCGTCGATGACCTCCGCCAGCATGTCCACGGGCGAGGTGACGAACTCCTTGTAGGCGCGGATGTCGGCGATCCAGCCCTCCTCCCGCGCGAAGCCTTCCTCCACCCGGCAGAGGATGAACACCGGCTCGCGCACCCCGTCCCATACGACCAGCGCCAGCCGGTCTCGGATATCGACCTGGGTCGAGATGAAGACGTCGCTGGTATAGAGGACGTTCTCCGGCGAGGCGGCCACGACGAGGTCGAATTCGCTCTCCCGGACCAGCCGTTTCAGCCTGGGCAGATCGCCGAGCGCATCCTCCATCCGTTTCG
>JAJDVH010000089.1 GCA_022826185.1 Alphaproteobacteria bacterium | reverse complement strand
CGTCTTCCAGAGCTACGACGACATCCTCGATCACTGCTGCAATGCCTGGAACAATCTCGCCTCACAACCGGCGCGAATCGCCTCTATCGGTACACGAAAATGGGCCAATGGGTTCTAAACCATGCCCGATGGTATCAGGCGGATATAGCGGCCCGGATTGTCCGCTATATCCAGCATGATGAAGTCTCTGGACGCCGCCTCGCCAAGGCTACCGTCCGCGCCTCTTGCAGACCCGAAGAGGCGCTTGGCGTCCGTCCGGTTCCCTTCCGCCATCGCGACTCTTCCAAGCGTGTAGTTCGCCAGATGGGTCGGCAGCAATCGATTGCTTCGTTCCAGATCCTTCCGGGCCTGCGCGCGCTCCCGGAGCGCGCTATGGGCGAGGCCACGCCCCAGGTAATGCCCGTAGTAGCCGGCGTCCCGGCGAATCGCCGCATCATAGGCGTCCACCGCTTCGCGGTAGCGCCGCTGCCGCGCCAGGGCCTGACCCTTGAGTCCCTGGAACAGGGCCTCCCGGGGTTCCCGCTCGATTGCCTCTTCCAGAAGCCTGAGCGCTTTTCGAGGTTCTGTGTCGAGCAATTTTTCGGCCTTGTCCGCCCGGTCGTATGCCGGTTTACGGGCGCGCAGATATGCCAGTCGAAGCCGGTAGCGGTCTGCGCCGAACTCGCCGCCGGGAGGGAAGTCCGCCAATGCCGCCCGATTCAATTTCACCCGTTCCTTCGATGGAGGGTGAGTGGCGAACAGGCCGCCGAGCCAGCCGGGCTCCCGCCCTTCGGACAAAGCAACGAATTTCTCCTGGAGCGTCACGGCAGCGGCCGTGTCGTAACCCGCCACGCGCATATACTTCATGCCGTACCGGTCCGCCGTGCGCTCGTCGGCGCGGCTATATCCCCGGTCGATGAGGGCTGAGGCTACTCCGGTGCCGCTGGCGATGAGGGCCGCATGTTTGGAATCCTCGCTTGCAAGCGCAACGCCGAGCGAAACCGCGCCGAGAATGAGATTGCGGTTCATGGCGCTTGCGCCATGCCTGGCAGCAGCGTGAACGATTTCGTGACCGAGCACGGCTGCCAGTTCGGCCTCGTTTTCCAGTTTTGTCAGAAGACCGCGGTTAATCGCAATCTTGCCGCCCGGCAGCGCCCAGGCGTTGGGAACGCTGCTGTTCAGCACGACGAAGTCGTACGGCAACGCCCGGTCGCTGACTCTTGCAACGCTTTGTCCGACGGACGCCACATATCGTCCCAGTTCGGGATCGGCCGTATAGCGACCGCCTGACGCCTGCTGTAACGGCCCGTAATGCCGCCTGCCGGTATCGATCTCGTGCTCGGTCGAGAAGAGCACGAGTTCCTTTTCGCCGGTGACGGGGTTCGCTTCGCAGCCGGCTACAAGGAGCAGAATCGCCGGGAGAACGCCGATCCGCAGCGGTCGAGTTGTCGATAACACGTCCGATCTCCGCCCAAACAGTGCGACTGGAATTGCATCATCATGCAGGGAGGTCCCTTGCCGCAAGGAGGTGCGGATCTCCACTCGCGACAGGCTGCCGCCGGGATCGAAGACCGCATATTGTTCGCAAATTCTGTTATAATTCCTAAAATATCTTGACCTCCGGGCGCCGATAGCCATATTGGGGCGGAGGCGAGGAAGCGGCGTCCCGGGCGCCGGCTCCTTTCCCGGTTCGCGCCGGCGCGAAAAAACACCCCCGAGAAACAGAGGGGAGACGTGCGCCCTGCGCCTGCTTCGCGCGCGCGGGCAATCAGGCGCGCGAACCGCGCCGGCGCCGACGGGCGGGCGCGCCCGCGCGCGATACGCGCGGTAAAGGGTCCCGCCACTCGGGAAAACCGGTGGCCGGGAGAAGGGAACGAAGAGGGATCGAAAGGAGAGGCTTCATGCCCGAAGATACGACAGCCTATGCGCCATCTGCATCCGGAACATGACATCTCATGACACTGGCGGCAGTCCTTCCGCCGCCCCGCATGACAAAACATGACATTCATGACGCCTCGCGGGGGGTATCGACCGCCCGGACGGGACACAGGCCGTGACATCGGTGGGGCCTGCGGGCTAGGCTCCGGCGGCAACGGCAAAAGGGGGAGCGCCGATGCAGTTCAGCCGGGCCGAGGAAGCCTTCCGCGAGGAGGTGCGCGCCTTCATTCGCGACGAGCTGCCGCCGGATGTGCGGCACAAGGTCGTCTCCGGCATGGAGATCGCCAAGGACGACTATATGCGCTGGCACCGCGCGCTTTACGAACGCGGCTGGGTGGCGCCGACATGGCCGGAGGAGCATGGCGGCGCGGGCTGGACGCCGGCGCAGCGCTACATCTTCGACGAAGAGGCGGGGCTGGCGGGCGCGCCCAGGCTTTCCACCTTCGGCCTCGGCATGGTGGGGCCGGTGCTGATGGCCTTCGGCTCCGAAGAGCAGAAGGCGGAGCACCTGCCGAAAATCCTCTCCGGCGAGCGGGTCTGGTGCCAGGGCTATTCCGAGCCCGGCTCCGGCTCCGACCTCGCCTCGCTCAGGACCCGGGCGGTGCGCGACGGCGGGGACTATGTCATCAACGGCCAGAAGATCTGGACCTCGCTCGCCCACCATGCGGACTGGATCTTCTGCCTGGTGCGCACGAGCGAGGAGCCGAAGAAGCAGGACGGCATCTCCTTCCTCATCTTCCCGATGACGGCGCCCGGCATCGAGGTCCGGCCGATCGTCACCATGAACGGCCTGCGCCATGTCAACGAGACCTTCTTCACCGATGTGCGCGCGCCGGCCTCGAGCCTGGTCGGCGAGGAGGGCCGGGGCTGGACGATCGCCAAATACCTGCTCCAGCACGAGCGGATGAGCGGCGGCGGCGTGGGCGAGCTCAAGACGGCCCTGAAGCGCGTCAGGGACATCGCCGCCGGGGAAGCCTCGGACGGCGGGCGGCTGATCGACGATGCCGACTTCAGGCGGCGCTGCGCCGATATCGAAATCCAGCTTCTTTCCGTCGAGCAGGTGATGCTGCGGGCGCTGACGGCCTATTCGGCGGACCGGGAGCTGGGCGCGCTCACCTCGATGATAAAGATCAGGCGCAGCGAGGTGCAGCAGGCGATCTCGGAGCTCGGCGTCGAGGCCGCCGGCTACTATGCGCTGCCGATGGACGTGAATGCGCTCCGCCACGGCTGGAACGAGGAGCCTGTCGGCGACGAGGCCTTCAACGGCCTGTTGCCGGGCTATCTATTCCTGCGCGCCGCCTCGATCTATTCCGGGTCCAACGAGATCCAGCGCAACATCGTCGCCAAACACCAATTGGGGCTCTAGATGGTCCAGAGATCATTTCCTGTCACCTGGGATGAATTGCATCGGGATACCAAGGCGCTGGCCTGGCGGCTGAGCGAAGCCGGGCCGTTCAGGGGCATTGTCGGCATTGCGCGGGGCGGGCTGGTGCCGGCGGCCATCGTGGCGCGCGAGCTGGAATTGCGGTTTGTCGAAACCGTCTGCATCTCCTCCTACGACGACCGCGACCAGCGCGACCCCGTGGTCCTGAAAGCGCTGGAAGGCGAAGACGGCGACGGCCTGCTGATTGTGGACGACCTGGTCGATACCGGCGTCACCGCCCGGATCGTTCGCTCCATGCTTCCCAAGGCGCATTTCGCGACTGTCTATGCCAAGCCGGAGGGGCGGCCGATGGTCGATACCACGGTGACGCAGGTGAGCCAGGACACCTGGATCGTCTTCCCGTGGGACGACGACGTGCCGATCAGCGAGCAGACCGGCTAGAGGGAACGAGGGGGGATGGAAGAACTGGCGACCGGCTACGGGCTGATCGAGGGGCCCGTCTGGGATGCGGCCCGGCAGTGCCTCTACTACTCCGACGTGCCGAACGGCGGCGTGTTCCGGCTGGATCGGGACGGCGGCGTCTCGGTGCAATTTCCGCACCGCCGGGGCATTGGCGGCATGGCGCTGCACGAGGCGGGCGGGCTGGTCGTCGGCGGGCGCAACCTCGCCTTCAAGGCCTTTGCCGGCGGCCCGAGCCGGGTGCTGCTCGACAATGACGTGACCGAACACGCCATCGGCTTCAACGACTTCACGACCGATCCGCAAGGGCGTCTCTGGGCGGGTTCGCTCGCCTTCCGCGTGTTCGGCGGGGAGGAGCCGCGGCCGGGCCACCTGCACCGGGTCGATCTCGACGGCAGCGCGCACACGCTTTCGGACGGGGTGATGCTGACCAACGGCATGGGCTTCTCGCCGGACGGCGCGCGGCTCTACCACTCCGATGCCCGCGCGGAACTCATCCGCGTCTATGATGTGGACGAGGCGGGCGGCGTGTCGCCCTGGCGGGTGTTCGCGCACATTCCGGGCGATGTGCCGGACGGCCTGGCGGTGGCGGCGGATGGCGCGGTCTGGGTGGCGCTGGCGCATGGCGGGCGCGTGGCGGTCTTCTCTCCGGAAGGCGAGGAGGTCCGCTCGATCCCGGTGCCGCTGCCGATGGTCACCAGCGTCTGCTTCGGCGGCCCGGACCTCTGCGACCTCTATATCGTCACCGGCTCGCGCGGCGGCCCGCACGAGAATTGCGGCGCCGTGTTCCGCACCCGAACCGACACCCCCGGCCTGCCGCTGGCCGACTGCCGCGTGCGATTGCCGGAATAGGTCAGCGCCTGAGATAGACCGCACTTACGAAAGTGTGTCCGCGCTTGACTCACGCCGGCGGCGCACCTATCTTTCTTCGCGAGGCGCAAGCCATGTTTGCCCTCTTTCCGAGGCCCGCGCTCCGGCGCGGGTCTTCGTGCATTCGGAGAACTGTATTTGACCTACTTTGCATATCTCGATGAATTCGGACATGTAGGTCCATATATCAGTCGAACGGATCGTGTGCACAACGATAGTCCGGTTTTCGGTTTGGCTGGATTCGTGCTGCCATCGACGGAGCTACGTGGATTCGGCACATGGTTCTTTCAGAGAAAATGCGAGCTTCTCAAGTTTGAGATCGACCGGTCTGGGAAGCACCCGGCTCTATGGGAAAAGAAGGGCTCCAGCCTCTACACGACAACAAACGTAGCCAAGTATTCCGAACTCAGAAGGTTCACAAACCGCCTGTTCAACAAGATCGAATCGCTTCAAGGATTTATATTCTATGTCGGCCTCAAAAAGACCCTGCCTCCTGCGATACATAATTCCAATCGTCTATACGCCAGAGTACTTCTGGAAGCGATAAAGCGGATTGACCAATTTTGCGCAGAGGATTGTCGTCCTGCAAGCAACTTCATCCTGATTCTCGATCAGCACGAACAACGCGAACAACTGATTACCACTGCGGCGAGAAGCATGTATGGGAAGGAAACGGAGCGCAGACACATGATCGAGCCGCCATTCCAAGCCGAAAGCCATCGTTATCAGACACTGCAAGCAGCCGATTGGATCGCGGGCCTTGTAGGGCGTCTGGGAGCGCTCTGGGCGGACCCCGACGCCTATTCCGAAAATTCTCTGTTCCGCTACTATTTCGAGCAGCGTCTCAACCGGATAAGCACGCGAAGCGGCATTCGCACTTGACCGCAGCACCAACTCGCTCATCTAGGACGCCTCCGACGGAACGACGACCAAAGGAAAGGACTTGCCGTGCGCATCACCGCTCCCAGCAACCGTTCGCGCCTGCGCCGGAAATATGAGCGCGGGCGCTACGACAAGCAGAGCCTCTACGAGATCCTGGACTCCTGCCTGCTCGCGCATGTCGGCTATGTGCTCGACGGCGCCCCGGTGGTCACGCCGACGCTCTACTGGCGCGAAGGGGACCATATTTACTGGCACGGCTCTTCGGCCAGCCGGATGCTGCGCAAGTCTGCGGGCTACGAAGTCTGCCTGACGGTCTCGGAGCTGGACGGCCTGGTGCTGGCGCGCTCGGGCATGCACCATTCGGTGAACTACCGCTCCGCCATGCTGTTCGGAACCGCAAGGAAGGTCACGCGCCGCGAGGACAAGATCGAGCGCATGCGCATCTTCGTCGAGCAGATGTTCCCCGGCAGATGGGACCAGCTGCGCGAGATCAACGAGCAGGAGGTCAAGGCGACCACCATTCTCGGCATGCCCATCGATGAGGCGGCGGCCAAGGTGCGCGCCGGCGGCCCCGTCGACGACGAGGAGGATTACGGCCATCCGGTCTGGGCGGGCGTCATCCCGTTTGCGCCGAAGATGCCGGGCGATCCGATCCCCGACGACCGTCAGGACCCGGAGACGGCCCTGCCAGACCATGTGCGCAACTACCGCGTGGCGCGGGACGTTTCCTGAGCGCGGGCGCCGCGGCCTACCCTCCGCTCTCCGCCAGCATGGCTTCGGCGGCGCGGAGGCCGGTGGCGACGGCCTTGGCGAGGCCGCCGAGATAAGCGGCCCGGGGGCCGCCTTCCATGCCGCCCGTGGCGGAGCCGGCGGCGAAGAGGCCGGGAATGGGGCGCGCCTCCCGGTCCAGCACCCGCGCCTCGCAGTCTATCGCGAGCCCGCCCATGCTGTAGGTGATGCCGGCGGCGGCGCGGATGGCGCGGAAGGGCGGCTCGACGATGGGCTTCGCGGGAAAGCGGCTCACCGTGCGGGCGGGCCGGTGCCGGCCGGCATTGTGCGCGGCCACGGTCTCCGCCAGCGCCGGCATGGCGAGGATGTCCGCGAGTTGCCCGACCGTCGGGGCCTCGAACACCCGGCCGCCCGCCGCCGGGAAGCTCGGATTGAGCGCGGGCGGATAGCGGTTGTCGGCGGCGTCCTCGCGCCAGTGCCGGTCGTCGAAGATGACGGCTGCGCCCTCCGGGTCCTCCAGCCGCGCAAGCTCGTTCGCCATGAACACGCCGCCGAGCCCCTCGTCCGAGAAGCGCCGGCCCCGGCCGTCCGCGAGCAGCGAGACGGCGGCCAGCGAATCCAGCGTCGGATAGGGCCAGAGCTTGTCGTTGTCGAAGGCGTCCAGCCCCAGCAGGTGGCCGTAGAAGCGGTCCATGCCGACCGTGGCCGCGCCCGCGGCCTCCGCCATGGCGAGGCCGTCGCCCCGCCCGGCCCCGGCGCCGCGCCTGAACAGCCGCTCCGGTCCCGGCGAGAGGTGGCGGCGGACCAGTTCCGGATCGTCCTGGAAGCCACCGTCTGCGATCAGCACGAAGCGCGCGCGCTCGGTCCCGGCGGCTGTCTGCACGCCGGCGACTCCGCCGTGCTCGACCGCCAGCGCCTCGACCGGCGAGCCGAGGCGCAGTTCGCCGCCGCGCGCCGCGAGGTTCCGCGTGAGCCGGCGCAGCAGGGCATCCGGCCCGCGCCCCTTCCAGTCGAGGCCGCCGCGCCGGCGCCGAGGCGGCGCCAGCACCCAGCGCATGAACTCCGGCGCGCCGCCGCGCACGAAGGCCCCGCCTTCCGCCCGGAGCCACGCCAGCACCTTTCCGGCGTCCTCCGCCAGCAGGTCCGCCAGCGCCGTCGCCGGGTCCCCGGCTTCGCCCACCGACTCCGCGACGGACGCGCGGATTTCCTCCGCCGGGCGCGTCATGTCCCGGAAGGCGACATGCAGCAGGCCGCCGGCGATGCGCGAGTTGCAGAAATAGTCCGGGTCCTTGCCCCGCTCCAGCACGAGCACGGAAAGCCCGCCCCCGGCGGCCCGGTTGGCGGCCGTGAGGCCCGCAAGCCCACCGCCCACGACGATGAGGTCCGGCTCGCTCACTCCGGCAGCAGCATGTCGGCGATGATGATTGTCAGCTCGACGAGCAGGCGGGTGACGAAAGCCAGGCAGACGCCGGCCAGCAGCCCGACCGCCATCCAGAACCAGTGCCAGGCCTCGATCCCGATGCCGAGAAAGGCGGCGAGCACGGGCAGCGCGCCCGCCGCCCAGACCAGCAGCCGGCCGCGCCGCACCACGAAGCGTACCGTCGGGAAGCGGTCGATCACCCGTCCAGGCCATGCGGGAGAAAGTCCCAGCCGAAGATCGATTCGGCCGGGCCCGAGTCGCCGATCAGGGCGATATCCTCCAGCCACATGCGCTCGCGCCGGTCGCCCGGATAGTAGATGTGGGTCGCGATCGCCATGCCGGCCTCGACCGCGAAATCGCCGGTGACAGCGCCCTCGGCATCGACCTCCTGGTCGAGATGGCTGAGGCCGAGCCCGTGGAAGAAGATCAGCGCGTCATCGGCGAGGGACAGGCCGTGCTTGCGATAGACCGCCCGGCCCGCCGCCTGGAGAGCAGAAATGCGCGCGCCTGGCACCATGAGCGCTTCGATCTCCGCCATGACGTCGGCCGTCGCCTGCGCCAGCGGGCGGGCGGCGTCCGCGCCGTCGGAGCCGACGATCCAGGTCTTGCCGCCGTCCCAGCAATAGCGGTTCTTCGTGCCGTGGCAGTCGAACATGATCCGCATGCCCGGCTCAAGCTCGTAGTCGTCGGCTTCGGACGCGATCGTCGGCACGGCGCCGTCGGAGCCGTTCGCCAGCACCATCGCGCCCGGATCGTGGACGAAGCCACCGCGCGCAAGCGCCGCCGCATGGTAGGCGGCGGTGAGGTCGCGCCAGGTCATGCCGGGCGTCCAGGCGCCGATGCTCTCCTCAATGGCGGCGCGGTTGACCGCCGTGGCGGCGCGCATCAGGTCCACCTCGGCGGGCGTCTTGATGCTGCGGGCGGACATCAACAGGCCATAGCCGTCCACGATATCAACGTTCGCGAGGCGCGCGGCCAGCCTCGGCTCGTCCACCGCGATTCGTTTGCCGCCAAGGCAGCAATCGGCGACAGCGCTCTCCAACGCGGCCGCCATGTCCGGCGCATAGCGGACCGCAGCGCCGGGAAACCAGCGCGGCCGGGCGTTCGGCGCGACGAAGCGGTCGAGGTCCGCCATACCGCGCGACGGCTGGTCGAAGGGCAGCAGGATGGCGCGGAAGGGCCGGATATCCTCGATCCAGCCCGAATGGGCGGCGGCGGCGCCCATGTAGAAATCGGGCAACACCATGACCGGATCGTCCGGCATCTCGCGGGCAAGCAGCACGGCGACCGGGCGCGGCTCGTCGGACTTGTGCGCCGGCAGGTTGAAGCCGGAGAGCCAGTAGACATTGTTGGGCGCGGCCGCGAGCACGGCATCGACGCCGCGGCTGTCCATCAGGTGGAGCAGCCGGTCGAGATTGCAGAAGCGTTCGGTCACGGGTGATGGGCCTCCGTCAGGCCTCAGGCGACGTCTTCGTACTGGTCGAAGAACCGGCCCGAAAGGGTCTTCTGGTTCTCGTAGATCGAACCCTGTTTCGGCGCGATAGGAAGCGGCATGCGCACCGGGGCGGGTTCCAGGCGCGGCTCCAGGGTCGGCCGGCCGCGGCAGATGCGCTCGTCGAACTCCTCCAGCGTCGCGCCTTCGAGGCCCATCAGCGGCCAGGCATCGGCCGCGAAATAGCTGTAGAGCAGCAGCCGGCGCGGGCGGTTCGAGCGATTGAGCGCCGAGCCGTGCACGGCCCGCACATGATGCAGGGTGAAGGTGCCGGCGGGGCCCGTCATCTTCGCCGCGCTCTCATGGCCCACATCGTGGAGCCCGGGATCGACGCCGCCGCAGAACGCGCCGTCGCTGTGATGGTCGAACACGGGGCCCCGGTGCGAGCCCGGCACGGCCATCATCGGGCCGTTGTCCTCGCCCACATCGTCCAGATAGATGCCGAGCGCCAGGCCCGTGTCGTTGGTATGGGGATAAAAGGCCCAGTCCTGGTGCCATTCCACCGCCGCGCCGAAACGCGCGGACTTCATGTTGAGCTTGCTGTTGTGGATGCGGATGTCGGGGCCGAGCAGCGGCTCAACGGCATCCAGCACGGCGGCCGAGCGCATCAGCCGGTCGAAGAACGGCCAGTGCTCGAACGGCGTCTTCAGCCGCCGGACGCGCGGCGCGTCGGGCCGGTGGCTGTCCTCCAGGTCGTAACGGGCGTCGGACGCCTCCAGGCCGCGCGCCTCCGCGACCGCCATGTCGGCCTGCCGGCGCAGCTCTCCGAGCAGATCCGCCGGCAGCGCCCCCGGAAGGACGAGATAGCCGGTTTCCTCGAAACGCTCGACCTGTTCCTGCGTCAGCGACATGGCGCCCCTCCCCTTCCCTCGCGGCCCGCGCCCCCGGTCTTGCCCGGAGCGGCGCAACCCTAACGCGCCAGCCGACGGCTTGCCATACCGCAGTTCAGGCAGCGCAAGGCAGGCCGATGGATGCAGCGCAAGATCGCCGAGGGAATGAAGCGGCCCTATTCGGCCGGTGCCGAACGCGACGGCGCTGTCCTCTCGATGAGAGCCTTGAGGGCCGTCATTGCCTCCTCGTGGCGCTTCTGCGCTTCCGTCTGCGCTTCTTCGTGGCGCTGATCGGCGACCCGCCGGTCCTCGTCCATGGCGCGGTTCCGGTCCGAAGACGCCCGGTACATCATCCACAAACCGCCGCCGATCAGGACGGCATGCAGGAGGCCGACACCGACGGTCGCCCAGATAGAGAGTTCCTGCAGGGCTAACGACGCTGTCTCGAATTCGGTCATTCCGGCAATACTCCCTCAGTGCGCTTATATAGGGGCGCGGTTGCCGAAACCAGCGGCTCGCCGTTCAATGACCCGGTGAACGCGCGCGAAGCGTTGACCTCCACGCGGCCGGTGTCCATGCTGCCGGCAATCCCTTACCCGCCCGACACCGAGGCCGCCTGCTCCATGCGTCTGCTCCTCTTCGCGCTCGCGGCCGTACTGGCCCCGGCGTTGGCCCTTGCCCAGACCGGCGATCCGGTGGTCGCGAAAGTGGGCGGCGTCCCCGTATACAAGTCGGAGGTGGACCGGCAGGCGGCCGAGATCGCCCCGAACATGCAGGGCGCGCCACCCTCGGCCATCTACCAAACGGCGCGCGAGCGGGTCATCGACAGCCTTCTCGTCTTCGCCGCCGCCGAAGCCGCCGGCATGGACCAGCAACCGGATTTCCAGCGCCAGCTCACCCAGCAGCGCCGCACGCTGCTGACCCAGTACTACATGCTGGAATACCTGCAGGAGCGGATCGATGACGCCAAGATCAGGGCGCTCTACGACAGGACCTATCCGGGGGGAAAGGGCAAGCTGGAGATCCGCGCGAGCCATATCCTGGTCGCCGACGAGGAAACGGCCCGCAATGTGATTGCCGAGCTCGACAAGGGCGGCGACTTCGCCGCGCTTGCCGAACAGCACTCCATCGGACCCAGCAAGTCGCGAGGCGGCAGCCTTGGCGCCTTCGGCAAGGGGGCCATGATCCCGGCGTTCGAGAAGGCGGCGCTGGCGCTGGAGCCGGGCTCCTACACGACCGACCCGATCAAGACCCGCTTCGGCTGGCATGTCATCCTGTTGCACGGGACCGAACGCCCGCCCGCCCCGGATTTCATGCAGGTGCGCGGACCGATGGCGCGCCAACTCAGCGAAAGCATCCTCCAGGAACTTCTGGGAGAGCTCCGCGCCGACGCTGACATCGAGCTTTTCAATCCCGACGGAACGGCGGAATCGCAATGAACACGGTTTCTCCCCTTGCGCCCGAGCGCTTCCCCGACCTGCCGGAGATAGGCGGCGTCCGCGTGGCGACCGTCGAGGCGGGTATCCGCTACAAGGGGCGCGACGACCTGCTGCTGGTCGAGCTTGCGCCCGGCACGGCAATCGCCGGCGCGCTGACCCGCTCGCTGACCGCATCCGCCCCGGTTGACTGGTGCCGGGAGGCGCTGACGGGCGGGCGGGCGCGGGCCATCGTGGTGAATTCGGGCAATGCCAACGCCTTCACCGGCCGCGCCGGCAAGACTGCGGTCGAGCATACTGTGGCAGCCACTGCCGCCGCGCTTGGATGCGCGGAACGCGAGGTGTTCGTTTCCTCCACCGGCGTGATCGGCGAGCCTCTGCCGGCGGAGAGCACCATCGTCCAGAAGCTTCCAGGACTGGCGCGGGCGCTTGCATCCGGCAGTTGGGACCGGGCGGCGGGCGCCATCATGACCACCGACACCTTCCCCAAGGGCGCCTCGGCGACGGCGAAGATCGGCGGCCGGACGGTGCGGATCGCGGGCATCGCCAAGGGCTCGGGCATGATCGCGCCGGACATGGCGACGATGCTCGCCTATGTCTTTACCGACGCGGCCGTGCCTCCGGACCTGCTCCAGAGGCTCACGAGCCGGGCCGTCGAACGCAGCTTCAACGCCATAACCGTGGACAGCGACACCTCGACCAGCGATACGGTGCTCGTCGCCGCGACCGGCGCCGCCGGCAATCCGGAACCCGACGCCGCCATGCTGCGCGGCTTCGCCCGGGCACTGGAGGCGGTCTGCCGCGACCTTGCCCACCAGATCATCCGCGACGGCGAGGGGGCTTCCAAATTCGTGGAGATCGCCGTCACCGGCGCGGCGTCCGCCCGCGCCGCAAAGCGCATCGGCCTCGCCATCGCCAACTCGCCGCTGGTCAAGACGGCCATTGCCGGCGAGGACGCCAATTGGGGCCGTATCGTCATGGCGGTCGGCAAGGCCGGCGAGAAAGCGGACCGGGACGCGCTCAGGATCGGGATCGGCGGCGTCGAGATCACCCGCGGCGGCCAGGTGGTGCCGGACTATGACGAGACGCCGGTCGCCCGGCACATGCAGGGGCAGGACATCCGCATCGCGGTCGATATCGGGGTCGGGCGCGGCAAGGCCACCGTGTGGACCTGCGACCTGACCCACGGCTATATCGACATCAACGGGTCCTACCGCTCTTGAACGATGTGCTGCTCGTCGTCGCCGCCGCCCTGGTGGACCGCGACGGGCGCGTTCTTCTGGCCGAGCGCCCCGAGGGCAAGGCGATGGCCGGGCTGTGGGAATTTCCCGGCGGCAAGCCGGCGCCGGGCGAGACGCCGGAGGCGGCGCTCCTGCGCGAGTTGAAGGAAGAACTCGATATCGACACCGAGGCCTCCTGCCTGGCGCCGCTGACCTTCGCGAGCCACGCCTATGCCGATTTCCACCTGTTGATGCCGCTCTATGTGTGCCGCGTCTGGCAGGGCGTGCCCCGTCCAAAGGAAGGCCAGCGCCTGGCCTGGGTGCGGCCCCGCGAAATGCCCGACTGGCCGATGCCGCCGGCCGACCGGCCGCTGGTCGCTATGTTGCGCGACCTGCTCTGAGAGGGTCCGCCGGCCCGCCGGCAAGCAGCGCGCGGGCCGTGTCGCAATCCGCGGCGATTTGCGCCTTCAGCGCGTCGAGCCCGTCGAACCGGCGTTCCGGGCGGATGAAGTCGAGCATCTGCACACGCAGCGCGCGTCCATAAATATCTTCGGAAAAGTCGAAGATATGCACCTCGAAGGCGAGCTTCGCCCCGTCCACGGTCGGCCGGACGCCGAGATTGGCGACGGCGTCGCGCCAGACCCAGCCGGACGCTTCCTCCAGGCCTGCGCTGACGGCATAGACGCCGCGGGCCGGAACCAGCAGATCGCCCAGGCCCAGATTGGCCGTCGGAAAGCCGATGGTTCGGCCGAGCATCTTGCCGGTCTCCACCCGGCCCACGATCTCCCAGGGATGGCCCAGAAGGTGCGCGGCCTCCGCGGGGCGTCCTGCCGCCAGATGCTCGCGGACCCGCGTCGAGGAGAACCCGATGCCGTCCGGGGCGATCACATCGGGCATGACGGTGACCGAGAAGCCATAATCCCGGCCGAACGCAACCAGGTCGTCCGGCAGCCCGGCCCGGCCCCGGCCGAAGCGAAAATCGTCGCCGACGACGGCATGCGAGATGCCGAGGCGTCCGGCCAGCACGTCGCGGGCGAAGGACTCGGGCGAACGCGCCGCCATCGTCTCGTCGAACTCCAGCACGAAGAGCAAGTCGAGTCCGAGCGGCTCCAGCTGGTAGATCTTGCCCTCGAGCGAGGTCAGCCGGAACGACGGATCGTCCGGCCGGAAATAGCTTCGCGGATGGGGCTCGAAGGTCAGCGCGGCCAGCGGACGGCTCCCCGCGATCTCCCGGCATGCGTCGAACACGGCGCGGTGGCCCCCGTGCACGCCGTCGAAATTGCCGAGCGCCGCGACGGCGCCGCGGGCATCCTGGGGCAATTCGGAGAAATGTCGGAAAACCCGCATCTAGCCTCGGCCGGCGGCAGGACGGGAGAGGGGCGCGGAACCGGAGTGCATGGGGCGTCGGCGGGTGGCGGAAAGCCCTTCTATAGACGAGCGCGGCCCTGCGCGAAAGGCCGGCATGTTCCCCGGAAAGAGACCTTGCGCCGGTTCGGAGGCCGGCTCACGGGACTTGCCTTTGGCCTCGCCAATGCCGGAGAATGATGCCTCGGGAGCATCTCATGATGTATGAAACGACGACCGCGAATATGCGCGTGCGCGTCCGGCCGGAATATCTGGAAAACCACTCCGAACCGGCTGAGGGGCGCTATTTCTGGGCCTATCACATCGAGATCGCGAACGAGGGCGAGAGCACCGTCCAGTTGCTGTCCCGCTACTGGCGGATAACCGATGCGTTCGGACGGGCGGAAGAAGTGCGCGGTCCCGGCGTCGTCGGCAAACAGCCCGTGCTCAAGCCGGGGGAAAGTTTCGAGTATTCCAGCGGCGCGCCCTTGCCGACTCCCTCCGGCTTCATGGTCGGCCGCTACCAGATGGTGCGCGAGGACGGCGAACGGTTCGAGATCGACATTCCGGCCTTCTCGCTCGACAGCCCCTGGTCCACGCAATCGATCCACTGAGCGGTTTCTCGCGTCCATGCTCGATGTCCGACCGGTTTTCTTCATCATCGGCTGGCTGCTGGTCATGCTTGCCGGGGCCATGCTGCTGCCGGCGGCGGTCGAGCTCGACCGGCCCGAATCGGAATCGACCGTTTTCCTTATCGGCGCGGCAATCACGCTCTTCGTCGGCGGCCTGCTGGTGGCCGTTTGCCGTTCCGTCAGGCCGAACTCCCAGCTGCACCGCTATCTCACGCTCAGGCAGTCCTTTCTGATGGCGGTGCTGAGCTGGGTGGTGCTGGCCGCGTTCGCCGCCCTGCCGCTGTTGCTGCTTTCGGACACAAATCTGAGCGTGACCGACGCCATGTTCGAGGCGGTCTCGGGCATCACGACCACGGGCTCGACCGTGCTCAGCGGCCTCGACGGCATGGCCCCCGGCATCCTGCTCTGGCGGGCCCTGCTGCAGTGGCTCGGCGGCATGGGCATCATCGTGACCGCGATCGCGGTCTCCCCCCTGCTCAGGGTGGGCGGCATGCAGATTTTCCGGATCGAATCGAGCGACCGGTCGGAGAAGGTGCTGCCGAGGGCCGCGCAGATCGCAGGCCATATCGGCGTCATCTACCTGGTCATGACCGCCGTGCTGGCCGGCGCGCTGACGTTTGCCGGACTCAGCCTGTTCGATGCCGTCGTCCATGCCATGACGACCATCGCGACCGGCGGCTTCTCGACGATGGACGGTTCCGTCGGCGCGTTCGCCAATCCGACGGTGGAGTGGATCATCGTCGCGGGCATGGTCGCGGGCTCGCTGCCTTTCGTGCTCTACATCCAATTGATGCGGGGCCGGCGGGCGCGGCTGCTGGCCGACAGCCAGGTCCAGGCCTTTCTCGGCATACTGGGCATCTCTGTGGCCGTGCTCACCGCCGCGCACTCGCTGGTGAACAGTGTGGATCCGTTGGAGGCGCTGAGGCAGGTCGCCTTCAACGCCACCTCCTACATGACAGGAACCGGCTATGTGACCACCGACTTCTCCGTCTGGGGCGGCTTCGCGCCGGCGGCGCTGTTCTGCCTGATGTTCATCGGCGGCTGCGCCGGCTCGACGACCTGCGGCATCAAGGTGTTCCGCCTCCAGGTGCTGTTCGCCGAGGCGCGCGCCCAGTTCGGCCGGCTGCTCCATCCCCATGGGGTCTACGTACCCCATTATGCCGGCAAGCCGATCCCGCCGGCGGTGGCGACCTCGGTGACCAGCTTCGTGTTCCTTTTCATCACCGCATTTGCGGTGATTACCGTGGCGCTCGGCATTGCGGGCCTCGACCTGGAAACGGCCGTGTCCGGCGCCGCGACGGCCATTTCCAATGTCGGCCCCGGCCTCGGCGAGACCATCGGCCCCATGGGTAATTTCTCATCGCTCAACGACCCGGCCAAATGGGTGCTGATCTGCGGCATGCTCCTCGGCCGCCTCGAAGTACTGAGCGTCCTCCTCCTCTTCACCCCCGGCTTCTGGCGCTCGTGACAAGGCCCGCACTTGCAGCCTCCGCGGCGAACGATTCGTTTTGAACGCTACACCGGTCTGGCGGGGTGTCCGTCAGGCGAGAGACAAGCGCTCCAGCGCCTCGCGGGCGGTCACGATTGGAATCCCTGCGACTTCACCAAGCGCGAGCACATGCTTCTTGTCGCCGGAAACGACCAGATCGGCCCTTCCTGCAATCGCCGTTGCAAGGACCGGGTTATCGTCGGGGTCAGGAGACAGATCGACCTCCGGGATTTCTTCCACGACAAGCGCACGCGCACCGATGTTGGCAACGATGGCGGCTGCTTCGTCGTCATCGACAAACCTTCGCAGGCGGGGTCGGGCGAGGACGGCGGCAAGCTCTCTGACCTGCACCTCGGAAATCACGAGTTCAATCTCGCCGCGCAGCCACGCTTGGCAAAGCCGATCCGGCGGCGTCCCGCGGGTAATGAGGGCGCCGACAAGGATATTGGTGTCAAGAACGACCCGCACGCGCCGCATCGACCTCTTCATCGATCAGATCGAGGATCTCCTGCTGGTCGTATCCAGCATTGCGCGTCTTGATGTCGCCGAGCGTGAGGTCGAGGAGGCGGCGGCGAACGGCATCATCGACAAACCGGGAGAGGTCGCCCTTTCTGCCGCCTGTGCGCGCGAGGAAGGTGCGCACGGCGCGGTCCGTCCTGTCGGGAATCGAAAGATGCCATCGGCTCACGCGCAATATCCCGGGTCGATGTTTCCACAAATATGCGCATATACACATATTAAGTCGAGCCGTGCCGGTCCGGACATCGAATCCCCCGCCCTGCCGCGTCCACTGCTTTACGGCACGGCAAACATCTATAGCCTTGCCGGCAGGCGAACGGGGAGGAAAGCCGATGGGTTTTGAAGTCATTCCGAGCGGGGGTGCGCTCGGGGCCGAAGTCCGGGGCGTGGACCTGTCGGCGCCGCTGGACGCGGAGGCGCTGGAGCGGGCATGGTCGGACCATCTCGTGCTGCTCTTCCGCGACCAGACACTCGCCGACGAGGATCTGCTGGCGCTCGCTGAAGCGATGGGCGGGGCGCAGGAGGCGGGGTCACGCTCCTACTACCTCAAGGGCGGCTACGGCGTGGAGACCGGGCGCGTCAGCCGCCTGCCCGGCATCTCCATCGTCTCGAACCTTGACGAAACCGGCAAGCCGGCGAAGCGCCATGCCGGCACGGGCAGCCAGGAGCTCACCTGGCACACCGACAACTCCTATGTCGAGCAACCGCCCAAGGGCTCGATCCTCTACGCCCACAAGGTGCCGGTGAACGGCGGCGGCGACACCTCCTTCGCCAATCAGTACGCCGCCCATGAGCGCCTGCCCGAAGCCACCCGCCGCCGGCTTCCGGGCCTTACCATCCGACACGACTCCTCGCGTAACACGGCCGGCGGCCTCCGCCCGACCGTCGCCGCGCCCGCCTCGCGCGACGAAGTGCCGGGCCCGGTCCATCCCCTCTTGCGCCGCCACCCGGCGACGGGCCGCACGGCGCTCTATCTCGGACGCCGCTACAAGGCGCCGTCGAGCCATATCGTCGAGCTGGGCGAAGGGGAGAGCGAGGCGCTTCTGGACGAACTCTGGGCGGCCGCCACCGACCCCGCGATCGTCTGGACCCATGTGTGGCGGCCCGGCGACGTTCTCATCTGGGACAATCGCTGCACGCTCCACGCCCGCACGGAAGTCGACCCGACCCAGCCGCGCGTGCTGCACCGGACGCTCATCCGCGGAGAGCGGCCGCTGGCCGCCTGACGCCGGCTCCCGGCCGGCAGGGGAGCCGGAATCCATGGACAGCAAACCGTCCTTCGCCGTGGTGGGCGCCGGCATGGTCGGCGCCTGCTGCGCGCTTTACCTGCAGAACGAGGGGTTCGACGTCACCCTCGTGGATCGCGGGGGCCCGGGCGAAGAAGCCTCCTTCGGCAATCTCGGCGGTTTCGGCGTCGCCTCGTGCCCGCCGGCCGCCATGCCGGGCGTGCTCCGAAAGGTTCCGGGCATGCTGCTTGACGCAGAGGCACCGTTGAAGCTCCGCTGGGGCCACGCCGTCCGGGCCCTGCCCTGGTTCCTCCGATTCGCCGCCAATGCCCGCCGGGACCGCGTCGAGGCCAATGCCGCCGCCCGGCAGAGCCTGCTCGACAAGGTGCATGAGGCGGTCGATCCGCTGATCGCGGAAGCGGGTGCGGCGCACCTGATGAGCCGCACCGGGCTGATGTTCACCTTCGAGAGCGAGGCGAGCTTCCGGGCCGCCTCCTACGCCTTCGACCTGCGCCGGCGCAACGGCGTGCAGATGGACCTGCTGGACGGCGACGAGGCCCGCCAGGTGCAGCCGGCGCTAAGCCCCCGCGTCGTCCGGGCGTACCGGGTCGCCGACTTCTCGCACACGGTGGACCCCGGCGGCCTGGTGCAGGCGCTGGCCTCCCTGTTCGAGCGGCGCGGCGGGCGGCTGGAGCGGCGCACGGTGCGCGGCTTCGACCTCGGCCCGGACGGCGTGCGCGCGCTCAGGACGGACGGCGGCGACATGCCGGTCGGGAACGTCGTGGTGGCGGCCGGCGTCTGGTCGCGACAGTTCGCGGCCATGCTCAGCACGCGGGTGCCGCTGGAGGCCGAGCGCGGCTACCACGCCATGTTCCGCGACACGGACGTCTCCATGAACGGCGGCATCATCTCCGTGGACCGGCATCTGGCGGTAACGCCGATGGCGGAAGGCGTGCGCGTCGGCGGCGTCGCCGAGTTCGCGGCCCCGGAGGCGCCGCCGGACCCCCGCATCGCCGCGCATGTCCGCCGCCACGGGGAGGCGCTGTTCCCCGGCCTGAGGGGCGGGCGCGTCACCGAGTGGGTGGGGCCGCGCCCGTCGCATCCGGATTCGAAGCCGGTGATCGGCCGCTCGCCGCGCTTCCCGAATGCCTATTTCGCCTTCGGGCACGACCATCTGGGCCTCACCATGGGCGGCATTACCGGCAGGCTGATTTCCGAACTCGCCGCCGGCCGGCCGGCGAGCGTGGACCTCGCGCCCTTCCGGCCCGACCGGTTCTGAACCGCAGGCCGGTTCCCCTTTGCCGGCGCGGCTCCGGACATGATGTACATGGGTCACCCGGCGGTGGCCCGCCCCGCCGGCCGCCAGAGGTCTGTGCCGGCTTCATACATGTCCGACAGCTTTGGGCCGCATGGCTCCATCCGCTTCCCCGGACGCCGCGCCGACGGCGATCCGGGGTATTGCGGTGACCGTTGGCGTTACCTGATGCTTCCCTGCGAAAACGCTCGTAATCTTGAATCGGCCGGTCATTCGAGCAGCAGTGTGCGGTATTTCGCCAGCCTGTCCGGATCGACCGCCACGCCGAGCCCCGGCCCGTCCGGCACATGCACCATGCCGTCCCGGACGGGGAACGGCTCGGCCAGTATGTCTTCCTTCAGATAATAGGAGGACATGTAGAACTCGCAGCCGAGATGCAGGTCCGGCAGCGCGGCCATCAGATGCGCGCCCGCGGCATGCGCGATGCCGGTCTCGAACATGCAGCCGCCATAAACGTCAATACCGCCGAGACGCGCAATCGCCGCCACTTCGAGGGACCGCCTTATGCCGCCCGACTTCATGATCTTGAGGGCGAAGATGTCGGCGAGCCGCATCTGCACGCCCTCCATCGCCTCGCGCGGATCGAAGACCGACTCGTCCGCCATGACGGGCGTGTCGAGGGCGCGGGTAATCTCCGCCAGAGCGGCGCGTTCGTGGCGCTTCACCGGCTGCTCCATGAAAGTCAGCCCGAAACACTCCAGGTCGCGCAGGGTACGGATGGCGTCCACGGCCCGCAGGCCCTGATTGTAGTCCACGCGGAGACTGAGAGCGTCGCCATAGAGCGCGCGCAGTTTCTCCAGCCGCATCCTGTCGAAGGCGTGGTCCCGGAAGCCGGTCTTGATCTTGAGGATGCGCACGCCGTCGCCGGTAATGCGGGCAATATCGTCGAGATCGGCGTCAAAATCGGGATTGGCGACGGAAAAGCTGAGCGGAACCGAGTCCCGGTGACGGCCGCCGACCAGTTCCGAAACCGGGAGCCCGCTTGCCTGCCCGGCAATGTCGAGCAGCGCGGCTTCAAGCGCAGCCTTCGCCTCCGGGCAGCCGACGACGGTCCTGTCCGCCGCCGCCATGTGCTTCCCGATCTGCAAGGGGTCCTCGCCCAGCAGGTTCGGGCGCAGATGGACATGGAGGGCTGCCGCGCTGGCCTCGACGGTGCCGGTGAAGACGGGCTAGCCCGGATTTCTCACCGGGTGTAGGTGCATCGGGGCTCTGCATGTGAGAAAGTACTTCTGCTTCAAAGACTTGTCCTGTTGCAGAGGAGCGCCCCGATGCGTACAGAGTGTAACCTGACCCCGATGCGATTTGCA
>JAJDVH010000164.1 GCA_022826185.1 Alphaproteobacteria bacterium | reverse complement strand
TAGGGGTCGCGCGTCAGCCCGAGCGCGGTGACGTAGAAGTCCGTCGCGCGCACCTGGTCCGGCACCCGGACATTGACATGCTCCAGCGCGACGATATTGCCGACATCCTCGCCGGCGCGGTCGAATTGCCCCATGGCGCGGACCCTTTCCCGGTTGGTTGCAATGCCCGTCCAGCCTACACCGCGAAGCCGGGGTTATCGAGCCGGGACGGTCCCGGCGGTCTCAACCATCTCCGGCCGCCGCCTCGCGCTTTGCGGCCTCCTCGGCGACCAGCTCCTTCTTGGAGAGCTTGCCGATCATGGTCTTGGGCAGCTCGTCGCGGAACTCGATATGCTTGGGCACCTCGTGCCTGCCGAGCTTGTCGCGCAGGAACTCCAGCAGCCCGTCCGCATCCAGCGCCTGGCCCTCGCCGAGCTTGACGAACGCCTTGACCGCCTCGCCCGTATAGTCGTCCGGCACGCCGATCACGGTGACCTCCTCGACCGCGGGGTGGCGGTAGATCGCCTCCTCGACATTGCGCGGGAAGACGTTGTAGCCGCTGACCAGCACGAGGTCCTTCATGCGGTCGATGATGAACAGGTAGCCGTCCTCGTCGAGGTGCCCGACATCGCCGGTGCGCAGCCGGCCCTCGACGATGGTCTCGGCCGTCGCGTCCTCGCGGCGCCAGTAGCCCTTCATGATCTGCGGCCCGGAGATGCAGATCTCCCCGTCCTCGCCCTGCGCCAGCACCTTCAGCGGGTCCTCCCTGTCCACGATGGTGATCGTCGTGCCGGGCACGGGCAGGCCGACCGAGCCTTCCTTGTTGACGCCGTCGAACGGGTTGGAGGCGGCGATCGGCGCGCTTTCCGTCAGCCCGTAGCCCTCGACCAGCTTGCAGCCCGAAAGCGCCTCGAAGCGCTGCTTGATCTCCAGCGGCAAGGGCGCGCCGCCCGACATGCAGGTCTTGATGGAGGTCAGGTCGAAGCTGTCGAGCTTCGGGTGGTTGACGATAGCCGTGTACATGGTCGGCACGCCGGGGAAGAGCGTCGGCTTCTTCTTCGTCACGTCCTGCAGCACGGGGTCGAGCTCGAAGCGCGGGCGCATGACGATCGAGCCGCCGACGGCGATGGTGAAGTTCATCACCACCGACATCGCGAACACGTGGAAGAAGGGCAGCACGCCCATCATGCGCTCGCGGCCCGGTTCCAGCGAAGGATTCCAGAGCAGCGCCTGGTGGATGTTGGCGTGCAGGTTGGCGTGGGTGAGCATCGCGCCCTTCGGCACCCCGGTGGTGCCGCCGGTGTACTGGAAGACGGCGACGTCCTCGCGCGGGTCGATCTCCGGCGGTTCATGGCCGCCGTCATTGTCGAGCAGCCGGCGGAAGGGCACATGGCTCTCGTCGTCCGGCACCTTCGCGACCTCGCTGCGCTTCAGCAGCGGGAAGAGCAGGTTCTTCGGGAAGGCGAGCACGTCCTGGAGCTGGCCGACGACCAGCGTGCGGATGCGCGTTTTCCGGAGCAGCGCCGCCATCTTGGGATAGAGCGCCGTGAGGCCGAGCGTCACCATGATGTCGGTCTCGGAGTCCTCGATCTGGTAGGCGAGCTCCTCCTCCGAGTAGAGCGGGCTGTAGTTCACCACCGTGCCGCCCGCCTTCAGGATGCCGAAGAAGGCGACGACGAATTGCGGGCAGTTGGGCAGGAACAGCCCGACCTTCACGCCCTTCTCGACGCCGAGCGCGCGGAAGCCGGCGGCGGCCCGGTCCACCATGGCCCCGAGTTCGGCATAGCTCCATGTCCTGCCGAGGAAGTCCATGGCCTCGTTCTGCGGGAAGCGCCGGACGGACCCGTCCAGGATCGCGAAGAGCGGGCCCTCGGGAATCTCCGCGTCCCACTGCACATTCTCGGGGTAGCTTTCCAGCCACGGATGCCGGTCGCCTGCCATCTGCTGCCTCCCCTGCGGCTGTGAAAATCCGCCGCCATGTTAGCCGCGATTCCCCCCGCCCGCCACTCGCCCCCGCCCGCATGGACCGCCCGCCGCCAGGCCCTGCGCGGTCGCCGCCCCGCCGCCCGCCGCCGGGAGGAGGACCCCTGCTTGGATGTCATGATGTGTCATGTTTCGTCATGCGCGCCCCGGCGCGGAGCGAAGCAGCCGGCGGGAGGGGAGGCCCGCCGGCTGCGCTGCCGGCCGACGGAGGGAGGGGCCGTCGTCAGCAGGGAATCCCGGGCAGGAGGCAGGCCTGCGCCGGCGCGGCGCCGACGGTGAGCGCGAAGGCCAGCACGGCCACCAGCACCACCGCCAGCCCCACCGCCGCCAGGCCCCGGCGGACCTGCCAGTTCACGGCGCTCCGGCCGCGTCCCGTCTCGAAACCTGCCTGCATCTGCATGATCCTCTCCTTCCGCTCTCTGCGCCCTGTGCTTCCGGCGCGGCCCGGTCCCGAACCGGACAATTGCTATCTGGCGAGCGCCCTCCATAAGTTCCAATACGGATTTCCTTTGCATGCCATAACTATCCCGCATGGACCCGCCCGCGCCCCGGACCTCGCCTCGCATCCGGGACCCCGCCGGTCTGGCTGATACCAACGGCCTCGACTTGGGACTCATGTCTTCTTCCCGTCATGCCCGGACTTGTTCCGGGCATCTCCCTCAACCGTTTCCGTCCGGCCAAGCGCCCGCATGGATGCCCGGACCATGCCCGGGCATGACGGAGGGGGCGATCGGGCGGCGGGCGTCGAAGCCGTCATGGGTTCCGGTCAACGACCGCGGGTATAAAATCCGCCCCATGCCGCCCGCATCCGGGGGGAGGACCCTTGCGGGATGTCATGAAATGTCATGTTCGGTCATGCGCGCGCCCCGCGCAAAGCGAGGCAGCCGGCGGGAGGGGGCCCGCCGGCTGCGCTGCCGGTCAACGGGGGAGGAAGCCGCTACCGGCAGGGAATGCCGGGACACCGGGCCTGCGCCGGCCCGGCGCGGGCGGGTCCCGGAGCGTCCGGGGCGCGGCGGCCCCGGCCGTTCCCGGCATTCCGGCTGCAACGCTTCTCGATCCGTGCCTGGTTCCGAACGTCCACGCGCTCTTTCTCCCTGGCCTGCCGCCTCGTCCTTCGGCGGTCTTCGCCCGGCCGGGCCATGCCCGAACCGGACGAGAGCAATGTGGCAATGACGCATCATTGACTCCAATACCGTTTTCCTCACTCTCCCATAAGCTGCGCCTATGGCATCTCCACCTCCCTTCGCCGCCCGGAACTGCGGGCCGCCCCGGAGCGTCCCTGTTTCGCGCGTATCGCCTGCGCCCCCGTGCGCGGGCGCGGGCGGGCGTCGGCGCCGGCGCGGTTCACGCGCCTGATTGCGCGCGCGAGACGCACGGCGCACCTCTCCTGTCCGTTCCCGCCGGGTTCTTTTTGCGGCCCCGGCCATGCGTCTGCGCAGAAAAGGGAAAAGGGCGGCTCCGGAGACCGCCCTTCCCTCTACCCTCATTCTAGCACACTCCGGAAATAGTCAAGCCCCCGGCGGGCCGACTCGCGGAATTTTTTTCTAGTGTCCCGCATCCGGCGCGGTCCGGGCGCGGCGCCGGGACTTCCGCGCCGCCGCTTGTTGTATAGTCGAACCCTCGTTTCGGGATTCGTCCGGCTTCCAGATGGCCCATATCGGTTTGATGCTGCGCAGCCTGACCGGCGGCGGCGCGGAGAGAAGCGTGCTCGTTCTCGCCGAGGGGCTTGCGGCGCGCGGGCACAAGGTCGATCTCGTTTTCGTGACGCCGCCCGACCGCTTCCACCCGAGGCGCATACCGGACGGGGTCCGGGTTTTCCTGCCCCTGGGGAAGCTGCGCGGCGGGCAGGGAGAAAGCGGCTTCGAGATACCGGAGTCCGCAATATGGCTGGAGGGGAGGTTTTCGCTCCTCCGGTTCTTCCGGGTCGTGCTGGGCGCTCTCCGACACCGGGAACGGATATTCCTGGCGCGCTTCAGAACGATCCTGAGAACCTTTCCCGTGATCGACTATGTCAAGAGGGAGCGGCCCGACATCGTCCTCCCCAACTCCCCGAGCACCGAGTTTCCCTGCTACATCGCGGCCAGGATCGTAACGGACTTTCCGGACACGATTCCGGTCGTCCATAGCAGGGTGAGGCAAAAGAACGCCCGCCGGCGGCGGTCCCTGCCTCCGGCCGTCAGGCGCATGGTCATCGTCTCGAAGGGCATTGCCGACTCCCTGTCGGCCAACGGCAAGGGGCCTTCGCTCGACAAGGTGGCGCCGATCTACAACCCGATCCCTATGGCCGAGATTGCCGAAGCCGCGAAGGCCGAGCCGGACCATGCATGGTTTGCGGATGGCGGGCCGCCGGTCGTCCTCGGCGTCGGGCGCCTGGTGGCGCAGAAGGATTTCCCGACCCTGATCGAGGCGTTCCGGCGCGTCCGCTCCCGACGCGCCTGCCGGCTGCTCATCCTGGGCGAAGGGCCCTTGCGGCCGGAGCTCGAAGCCCTGGTCCGGCAACTCGGGCTGGAAGACTGCATATCGCTGCCGGGCTGGGTGGCGAACCCTTTTGCCTTCATGGCTCGCAGCAGGCTCTTCGTGCTGTCCTCCCGCTTCGAGGGCTTCGGCCTGGTGCTGGCGGAGGCGCTGGCCTGCGGTTGCCCCGCGGTCTCGACCGATTGTCCGAGCGGCCCCTCGGAAATCCTTGAGGACCCCGGTCTGCTCGCCCCGGTCGGCAATGCCGGGGCGCTCGCGCGCGTCATGCTCCGGGCGTTCGACCGACCTGTGGACAGCGACGCCCTTCGCGCCAGCGCAGCCCGCTTCGCCGCCGGCCGGGCGCTGGACGAATACGAAATGCTCGTCGAGGAAGTGTTGGCGGAACAGTGTTGAGCGCCGTGCTGGCGGTTTCGACCGCCCGCGTCTCCGGTCAACCCTCCGCCCACGCCTCGGAGCAGGCCCTTGCGTCGAGTCGATAGTCGGGATCAAAGAGCTTAGCGACCTCGATATCGGCGGCGGGTGGCAAAATCGGCGCGTTCGCGCCTTCCGGGCAGAATGTGAGTTCACCTACGCGAAGCCGCTCCCGGTTTGCATAAAGATCGACGCGAACGAAGGAAAATCGTAACGCCAGCCGTGCTGCAACGCCTACCATCTCTTGCAGCAGGCGAGGAGGCTCATCTTCGGAACCTGCCGGATAGCGGAAGGTCATAGGCAGCCGGTTCCAGCCGGTATCATAGAAATTCCGCGTGTGCTCGCCGAACCGGTCTGAGAGCCTGACCCAAAAAGAGTTGAGCGGTTTCAAGGGATTGTGATTCAGTTCGGTTATGCAGCTGAACGGAGCCACGAATGCCCTGGACCGAAACCGCTCGCCGGGAGTATCGGCGGGACTGCCCACGATATG
>JAJDVH010000188.1 GCA_022826185.1 Alphaproteobacteria bacterium | reverse complement strand
ATTCTCCAACTCAAGACGCGCGATCTTCTGCCCGGAAGTCTCGGACCCCGACACTCTCAACGGGTCAAACGGCTCGGAACCACGCATCCACAGGTTGACTCATTTTTCGATTCCAACGTCAACCCCCTCCTGGGCTGTTACCAAGACGCTTGACATAGGCCGCTTCGGGTCCGACCTCGGGAAGCAACGCCGAGCCGTCCGGCGGATTGATCTCGCGTTCGAGGAGAAATTGGAAAGCGGTGCGGTTATCAAGGATTAGAGGGCTTCTGTCGGCATCTACACGCCGATTGGCGGCGATGAGGACAGGATGCACAACAAGCTGCACATTCTCGACGCCGGCAAACCTCGCGAAATCTCTGAAATATCGAAGATGATCGAGACTCTGGCCAGCAAGCGCCACTTTACGCGATACTATTTTGCCGAATCGTCAGATCGCGACGCAGCGGTGCAGGAGGGACGGTGATGGAACGCGAAGAAATCGTCGCAATCCTGCTCAAGGCAGCGGGAGGGCAAATGGTTGGTCGCGTTCGTCTTCAGAAGGTTGCCTATCTTCTGGACCGGCTGGGGCTGAATAGCGGCTTTCGATACAACTACGGCAATTACGGACCCTTCTCGCATGATCTCGACAACGCCGTGGCCGATGCCGAGGCGTTCGGGCTTGTCGAGGAGACGTTCGACCGCCGGCAAATCGATGGGGCCCGCTACAGCATCTTCGAACTCACCGACGACGCCTCCCGGTCGCCTTCGAATACCGGTCAACTTAACGAGACGGTGCTCGACTGCTACCTGAAGACATTCATAGAGGCGGATGTCACCGTGCTTGAGCTCGCTGCCACGGCCAACTGGCTGGTGGAAGAAGAAGGGCGGGACGACTGGCAAGAAGCGTTGCGCCGCCGCAAGGGCCCCAAGGTAGCGGGCGGGCGGCTGGACCGGGCCGAGGCATTGCTCCGCGAGGTCGGTTTACCGCCAACGACCGCGGACGCGAGCGCGTAGGCAAGACCGTATTCCCCTGAAGGCGTTCCGGCCTCCCCGTCAGCCGGGCTGCCCCCAACCCGTTCGATTGCTGCCATAATGGCCGCGACGGGACGGGAGGGAGACCCATGGGCGTGCTCGACGGCAAGGTGATTCTGATTACGGGGGCGGCCTCCGGCATCGGCCGGGCGACGGCGCTGGCGGCGGCCGCGGCCGGCGCTTCGGTGCTGGCGACCGACATCGACGAGGCGGGCGGGCGCGAGACCGCCGAGCGCGCGGGCGGGCGCTTCATGCCCCAGGACGTGACAAACGAGGCGCGCTGGCGGGAAGTGGCCGAGGCCGCCGGACCGCTGCACGGGCTGGTCAACAATGCCGGCATCGCCATCGTGCGTCCGTTGCTGGAAACCAGCCTCGAGGACTGGCGCAAGCAGCAGGCGGTGAATGTCGAGGGCGTCTTCCTCGGCGTGAAGCACATCCTGCCGGTCATCCGCGACTCGGGCGGCGGCTCGATCGTCAACCTCTCCTCGGTCGCCGGCCTGCGCGGCAACAGCGTCGGCCTTTCCTGCTACAGCGCCACCAAGGGCGCGGTCTGCCTGTTCACCAAGTCGGCCGCGCTGGAGAGCGCCCGGCGCGGCTGGAACGTGCGCGTGAACTCGGTCCATCCCGGCATCATCGACACGCCGATCTGGGACCGGATGGCGGAGAGCGGCCCCTCGCCCTTCAACGACCCGACCGCCTCCACCGACCCCGTGCAGCGCGCCTCGGGCCGGGTGCCCGGCGGACGCCCCGGCGGCCCGGAGAATATCGCGGACGGCATCGTGTTCCTGCTCTCCGACAACGCCTCCTACATGACGGGCTCGGAACTCGTCATCGACCACGGCATGACCGCCGGCTCCTGACAGCCCGTCCCGGAAGGCCCGACCGCCCATGCGCATCCTGACCACCCTGCCCCAGAACGACCTGAACGAAGTGCCGGCCGCCGCCGCGGCGGCCGAGGCCGCCGGCTTCGACGGCGCGCTCACCATGGAGAACCGCCACGACCCGTTCCTGGCGCTCGGCGTCGCCGCGACGGCGACGAAAAAGCTCGCGCTCGGCACCGCGGTCGCCATCGCTTTCCCGCGCAGCCCCATGGTGGTGGCGAACGCCTGCTGGGACCTCCAGACCGCCTCGAAGGGCCGCTTCGCGCTCGGCATCGGGCCGCAGATCCGCCCGCATAACGAGAAGCGTTTCTCGGTGCCCTGGTCGGCGCCGGCGCCGCGGCTGCGCGAATATGTACAGGCGCTCCGGGCGATCTGGCGAAGCTGGGAGACCGGCGACCGGTTGCGCTTCGAGGGCGAGCATTACACCTTCACCCTGATGACGCCGAACTTCACGCCCGCGTCCACGGGCCAGCCGATGGTGCCGGTCACCCTGGCGGCGGTCGGCGACTACTCGCTGCGGCTTTCGGGCGAGGTGGCGGACGGGGTGCGGCTCCACGGCTTCTGCACGAGGCGCTACCTGGAGGAAATCTGCCTGCCGCGCATCGCCGAGGGCATGGCGCGGACGGGGCGCACGCGGGAGCACTTCGAGGTCACCGGCGGCGGCTTCATCGCCACCGGCGCGGACGACGAGCAGGTCGCGAAAGCCGTCGAGTGGGTGCGCTACCGCGTCGCCTTCTACGGCTCGACGCCGGGCTACTGGCCGGTGCTGGACCTGCACGATCTCGGCGACCTCGGCCGCAAGCTCAACCGCATGACCAAGGAAGGCGCCTGGGACCGGATCGCCGCCGAGGTCGATGACGACACGGTGCGCCTGTTCGCGGCCGTTGGCCGCCATGACGAGCTCGCCGGCGCCGTCGAGAGCCGCTTCGGCGGCGCGGCGGACGCCATCTACGCCAGCCTCTCCATGGACATGCGGCCCGATCTGCCGCCGGACCTGATCCAGGACATCCGCCGCCTGCCCACCGCCTTCAAGGGCTATGACACAGCCTGGTGACGCCAGCGCGGTCGCCGCTCAGCCCGCCGCCGGACAGGGCGGACGGAGCCGGCGGCTTTCCCTTTCCTGGCTGCTGGCGCTCAGCTTCGGCTCGCTGATCGCGGTCTCGATCCTCGTGGTGCTCGGCTTCGCCGTCTATGGCGCGGCGCGCAACACGGTGGACCTGCTGCGGGACCGGGCCGACCTCGGGATCGGGGTGCTGACGCGGGAGGTCGAGGGCCTGCTCGAATCGGCGGGCAACCAGGCCGGCTTCGTGGCGCGGGCGCTGGAGACCGGCGAGGCCGACCCCGAAAACCCGGAGCAGGTGACGGCGCTCCTGTTCGGCGCCATGGCCGCCGACCCCGCCATCGGCGCTCTCGCCTTTATGGGGGCCGACGGGCGCACGCTCATAGCCGAGAGAACGGAGACCCTGGCGAAGATACGGACTCCGGACTTCTCGAAGGACCGGGCGGCGCAGGCCGCGCTCCGCTACGGCCGGGCGAACCGGAACCCCGTCTGGGTGCCGCCGATCTACCGGCCGGACTACGATTCCTCGATCCTGACACTCCAGATTCCCATCTACAGGAACGACCGGTTCGAAGGCATGCTGGCGGCGGTGCTGGGCATGAAGGCGCTCTCCGAATTCCTTGAGCAGCTCGGCGCCGGAAGCGCGCCGAACACCTTCGTCCTTTACGGCAGGGAGAGGGTGCTGGCGCACCGGCTGATGGCGCCCGGCTATCCCGGCCTGTCGCTCAACGCGCCGCTGCCGGCGCTCGCCGGCTTCGGGGACGCGGTCCTTGCGGACATGTGGAGGCCCGAGGCCATGCGCCCGGCCGCTATAAGGGCCCGGCCGCCCCTGATGAGCCATCTGGTGGAGGTGGACGGCAACACCTACCTGTTCCTCTACCGCGAGCTCGACGCCTACACGGCCACCCCGCTCATCGTCGGGGCCTATTTCGACACCGACGTGATGAGCGACGAGATAAACCGCCTGTTCAACTCGATCATCGTCGGCCTCGCCGCGCTGGCGCTCGCCGTCCTGCTGGCGCTCTTCATCGGCAGGCGGCTCTCGCGGCCCGTGCTGCGCCTTTCCTCGGTCGCGCGCCTCATCGGCGAATTGCGCCTCGACGATATCCGCGACCTGCCCCACAGCCGGGTGCGCGAACTCGACGAGCAGTCCAGCGCCTTCAACTCGATGGCGGGCGCGCTGCGCTGGTTCCAGGCCTATGTGCCGCGCTCGCTGGTCCACCAGCTCATGCGCGAGGGCGACCTTGCCGCGCTCGCCTCCGACCGGCGCAACGTCACCGTAATGTTCAGCGACATCGCCGGCTATTCCACCATCTCGGAAGGCAAGAGCGCGGCCGAGGTCGCGGCCCTGCTCAACCGCCATTTCGGCATCCTGACCGGCGCCATAGAGGCGGAGGGCGGCACGGTGGACAAGTTCATCGGCGACAGCGTGATGGCCTTCTGGGGCGCGCCGGAAAAGCAGAAGAACCGCGCCGTCCGCGCCTGCCGGGCGGCGCTCGCCATCCGGGAGGGAGTCGCCGCCGACAACCGGAAGCGCGAAGCCTGCGGCGAGCCGCCCGTGCGCGTGCGCCTCGGCATCCATTCCGGGCAGGCGACGGCCGGCAATATCGGCGCGCCGAGCCGCGTCAACTACACGGTCATCGGCGACGATGTGAACATCGCGCAGCGGCTGGAGCAGCTCGGCAAGGAGGTGTCGCCCGGCGCCGAGGCGGCCATCACCGTCAGCGCCTCGACGGTGGCCGATCTGGGCGGGCTGTTCGAGGTGGAGCCGGTGGGCGAGATGGAGGTCAAGGGCCGCGCCGCGCCGGTCGCCGTCTACCGGCTTGTCGGGCGGGTGGACGATCCGGTCGAGTCGAACCGGAATCGTCCGTAGCGCCTCATTCGCCGCCCCGGACGGAGCGAAGCGGCGATCCGGGAGGAAACCGCTCTGCGGTCCGGCCCCGCCTTCCGCCGCGGGTCCGGGCGGCGTAGGCTCGCTCCCGGCGCGACGCGGAGAGGAAGCCGATGCCCGAAACCCTGGCCGACCTGGTGACGAAGCGATACGGCCCCGAGACGCCCGGCGGCGCCGGCCTGCCGGCGGAAGGCCCGCTCGCCGCGATCCTCGACCGGCGCACCCACCGCCGCTATGCCGACCGGCCGGTGCCGGAGGACATGCTGGACCTGCTGTTCGCCTGCGCCTTCTCCGCAAGCGCCAAGTCCGACCTCCAGCAGGCGTCGGTCGTGCGCGTCGCCGACCCGGCGCTCCGGGCGGAGATCGCAGCGCTCATCCCGGGCATGCCGTGGATCGGCACGGCGCCGGCGTTCATGGTCTGGTGCGGCGACGGGCGGCGGATCAGGCGCATCTGCGAGTTGCGCGGCAAGCCCTTCGCCAACGACCATTTCGACGCCGCCTTCAACCCCGCCGTCGATACCGCGCTCGCCATGCAGACCTTCATCCTCGCGGCGGAGGCGATGGGGCTCGGCTGCTGCCCGATCAGCGTCGTGCGCAACCATTCCTTCCGGATCGGCGAACTGCTGGGCCTGCCGGAATGGGTGTTCCCGGTCGCCGGGCTCTGCATCGGCTGGCCGGCGGCCCGGGGTTACATCTCGATGCGGGTGCCGCCCTCGGTCACGGTCCATACCGACCGCTATGACGACGACAAGCTCGCCGCCGGCATCGACGCCTATGACCGCCGCCGCGACGCGGTCTACAGCATTCCGGCGGACAAGCAGCGGGACACCGGCCTCTATGGCGAGGCCGCCTTCTACGGCTGGTCCGAGGACAAGGCCCGGCAGGTCTCGCACACCGAGCGCGAGGACTTCGGCGCCTTCCTCCGCCGGCAGGGCTACCGGCTGGACTGATGGCGTCTCGTGCCGGGGGCGGCATCGGGCGCGTCTTCGCCAACCGCAACTACCGCCTCTACTTCACCGGCAACGCCGTCTCGCTGGTCGGCACCTGGATGCAGCGCACCGGCGTCGGCGCGCTCGCCTGGGAGCTGACGGAATCGGCGTTTTTCCTCGGCCTGATCGCGATGGCGGAATTCCTGCCGTCGATCCTGCTCGGACCGTTCGCCGGCGCGGTCGCCGACCGGCTGAACCGGCTTGGCATCATCGCCGCCATGCAGGGCCTGCTCTGCCTCCAGGCCTTCACCCTCGGCCTGCTCACCGTCGGCGGTCTCACAACGCCGGCGTCGCTGTTCCTGCTCACCCTGCTGCTCGGCACCGCAACGGCCATCGCGCAACCCGCGCGCCTGTCGCTGGTGCCGTCTCTGGTCGGGCGCGAGGACATCCCGTCGGCCGTGGCGATCAATTCCATCGGCTGGAACAGCGCGCGCTTCATCGGCCCGACCCTGGCGGGACCGCTGCTTCTGCATTTCGGCCCGGTGTCCGGCGCGGGCTGGGCCTTCCTCTGCAACACGGCGACCTTCGCCGTCTTCCTCATCGTGCTGCCGATGCTCAGGCTCAGCCCCCGGCTGCAGACGGCCCGCCAGCGCCGGAGCCTCTTTGCGGAGATCGGCGAGGGCTTCCGCTATATCGGGCGCCATGCCGGCGTCGGCCCGCTGATCCTGCTGCTGCTGGCGGGGGCTCTGCTGGTGCGGCCCTATGTCGAGCTGCTGCCGGCCTTCGCCGATGTGGTGTTCGAGCGCGGTGCGGAGGGCTTCTCCATGCTGATCGCCGTCAACGGGCTGGGCGCGCTTGCGGGCGGCCTCTGGCTCGCCTGGCGCGGCAACAGGCAGGGGCTGGCCCCGATCGTGTTCGCCGGCTCGGCGGTGCATGCGGCCATGGTGGCGCTGTTTTCGGTCCTGGGGCATTTCGAATTCGCGCTGGCGGCGCTGGCGGTGGCGGGTTTCGCCATGCTGGTCATGGGCGTCGGCGCGCAGAGCCTGATCCAGATGGGCACGCCGTCCGACATGCTGGGCCGGGTGCTGAGCGTCTATGGCCTCACCTTCCGAGCCGGCCCCGCGCTGGGGGCGCTCGCCATGGGCGCGCTCGCGGACCGAATCGGCCTCTCCTGGCCGGTGCTCGGCGGCGCCTGCCTCTGCCTCGCCGCCATCGTGCTTCTGGCTCGCCGACTGCGGACGGTCCGCGCAGCCCTGGAGCCGGGGCGGTAGGCGCTTGTCGAAGGCGCCGTCGGAAGCGATAATCCGGAACTGACGGCAAGTCGGGAGGCGGTCCATGGGATTCGCAATTGCCATTGTCGCGATAGCCGTCCTGCTGTTCGTCCTCGCGTCCCGCGACTACCGGAAAATGGAAAGAGGCGACGCCGTCCTGGCATCCGCCGGCCTCGTCGCCGCCCACGACCATCTGGGCCACGGCGCCGCTTCCGAATCGTTTTTCGCGGGCCCGGCCTCCCATTCGGCCATGGACCACCACCACTTTGGCGATTCGGGCACGTATTAGTGTCTTCATTTCCGAAGTTCGCATCGTTTGTTTGGAGTGCCGGACGACACTTCCGTCCTGCCTGAACGTGCCCCCTCCGTCATGCCCGGACGCCCCTCCGTCATGCCCGGACTTGTTCCGGGCATCCATACGGCCGTCCGTCGGGAGCGGTGGAGGGAGATGCCCGGAACAAGTCCGGGCATGACGATATAGGGGCATGACGGGAAGAGGGTCGGCACACCAGGTCCGGGCTTCGGCGGCTCTTCCGCGCAAAGACAGCCGGGCCTTGCCGGGGGCGGGGCGATGGCGCACCATCGGCTGCGTTCCCGATGCGGATATGCCCTCCCATGGACCTCGACTACCGGCCCGATGCTCCCCGCGCGCTCGAAGGCGTGCGCGTTCTCGACATCTCCCGGCTCGTGGCCGGCAATGCGATCTCCCACGTGCTCGCCGACCACGGCGCCGAGGTCGTCAAGGTCGAGGATCCGGCCGAAGGCGACGCGCTGCGCCACTGGACCGCCGCCGGGGTGGCCTGCAACTGGAAGGTGTATGCGCGCAACAAGAAGAGCATCTCGCTGAACCTCCGCAGCGAAAAGGGCCGCGAGGTCCTGCTGGAGCTGCTGCCGACGGCGCAGGTGCTGGTCGAGAACTTCAAGGCGGGCGCGCTGGAGCGGATGGGCCTCGGGCCCGATGTCCTGCTGGCGCGCAACCCCAAGCTCGTCGTCGCGCGCGTCAGCGGCTACGGCCAGACCGGCCCCTACGCCCACAAGCCGGGCTTCGGCACGCTGGTCGAGGCGATGTCCGGCTTCGCCTACAAGAACGGCTTTCCCGACAAGCCGCCGGCCCTGCCACCGCTTGCGCTCGCCGACAATGTGGCCGGGCTCTACGGCGCGTTCGGCGTCATGGTGGCGCTCCGGGAAGTCGAGCTGAAGGGCGGCGCAGGCCAGGTGATCGACCTGTCCCTGCTGGAGCCGCTGGTGTCCATCCTGGGCCCGGACGCCGCGATCCACAGCGCGACCGGCGAGGCGCCGGCCCGGCTCGGCAACGCCTCCAACACCACTTCGCCGCGCAACGCCTACCGGACGAAGGACGGCGAGTGGATCGCCATGAGCGGCTCCATGCAGTCGATGGCGATGCGCATCTTCCGCACCATCGGCCGCGCCGACATGTGCGACGATGAGCGCTACAACACCCAAGCGGCGCGTTCGGAAAACCGCGAGGAGGTGGACGCCATCGTCGGCGGCTTCATCGCGGAGCGCACGCTGGCCGAAGCGATGGAGGTCTTCGAGCGCGAGGGCGTGACGGCGGGGCCGATCTACTCCGCCGCGCAACTCAAGCAAGACCGCCATGCCAAGGAGCGCGGCGTGATCGTCAACCTGCCGGACGAGGAGCTCGGCCGGCTGCCCATGCACAATGTCATCCCGCGCCTTTCGGGCACGCCGGGCGCCATCCGCACGCCCGCGCCCGAGATCGGCGCGCATAACGAGGAAATCCTGGGCGCTCTCGGCCTGGACCTCGACCGGCTCAAGGAGGAGGGGACGATATGAGCCTGCCCGTCTGGCGCTCGCTGCTGTTCATCCCGGCGACGGCGCGGAAATTCATCGAGAAGGGCCCCGGCGTCGGGGCCGACGGGCTGATCCTCGACCTCGAGGACTCGGTCGCGGCCAACGCCAAGGAGGCCGCCCGCGCCGCCGCGCCGGACATCGTGCGCGGCTTCGCCTCGCAGGGCATCGACACGCTGGTGCGCATCAACCGGCCCTGGCGGCTGGCGGTGCGCGACCTGGAGGCGATCGTCATCCCGGAGCTGACCGGCCTGCTCTGCCCGATGGTGGACAGCGCCGAGCATGTGATCGCGCTCAGCCGGACGGTCGCCGAGCTGGAGGCGGAGCGCGGCATCCCGGCCGGGCAGGTCCGGCTCTGCATCGCCGTCGAGACGGCGAAGGGCTATCTCAACCTCCGCGAGATCGCCCATGCCGACCCGCGCAGCGTCTCGCTGTCGCTGGGCTCGGAGGATTTCGGCCTCTCCATGGGCATGACCGCCGACGAGGAAACGCTTTACGGCCTGAAGCAGCAGGTGGTCGCCTGCGCGCGGGAGGCCGGCATCCTGCCGATGGGCTTCGTCGGCTCCATCGCCGAGTTCCGCGACATCGAGGGCTTCCGGCGCATCGTCCGCCGGTCGAAGAAGATGGGCCTCTGCGGCGCATCCTGCATCCACCCGAACCAGGTGCGGGTCTGCAACGAGGAATTCGGCCCGACCGAAGCGGAGGTCGATGAGGCGAAGCGCGTGGTCGAGGCCTATGACGAGGCGCTGGCGCGCGGCGAGGGCGCCATCACGGTGGACGGCAAGATGGTGGACGTGCCGGTCGCCGAACGCGCCAAGGCCGTGCTCCGCATCGCCGACGCGATAGCGGCCCGCCAGGCGCGCTGACTGTACCCAGGTCCGCAATGCAGGACTCATGTATGGAGATTCGGCTTTTCTCCCCTCCCGCTCGGCGGGAGGGGTTGGGGGAGGGCCTCTCGGCGGGTACAGACCGTTGCCGGGCTTCGCCCGCCGCTTCCGCTGGCGCGCAAGCGGCCCCCCTCCCGTCCTCCCCCGCAAGCGGGGGAGGAGAGTCCCGGAGGCAGTCGCCATCGGTTCGGGTCAACGACCGCTGGTATTACAGTCCGGCGGCGAAGAGCGCGAGGCCGGCGAGCGCGGCGAGGGCGAGGGTGCGGAACGCGCCCTGTCGCAGAACGAAGAGCGCGACGGCGGCGAGCGCGGCCAGCGCGAGCGCCTTGAGGTCGAGGCTTGCCGGGTCCGGCAGATAGACGGAGACGGGGCCGGCTTCGGTCCGCGCGCCCTCTGCGAACAGCACATTGAGCGCGAACCAGACCGAGAGGTTGGCGATCACGCCCACCACGGCGGCCGTCACGCCGGCGAACGCGGCCTGCAATCCGGGCCGGCCCCTGAGGCGCTCGACATGCGGGGCGCCTGCGAAGATGAACAGGAAGCAGGGCGCGAAGGTGACACAGAGCGTGAGCCCCGCGCCCAGCAGCCCCGCGACCAGGGGGTCGAGCCCGCCCGCCTCCCGCCACGCCGCGAGGAAGCCGACGAATTCCACCACCAGGATGAGCGGCCCGGGCGTCGTCTCGGCGAGCCCGAGCGCGTCCAGCATCTCGCCGGGCGCGAGCCAGCCCCGCGCGGCCACGGCCTCCTGCGCCACCCAGGAGAGCACCGCATAGGCCCCGCCGAAGGTCAGCACCGCCATCTTGGAGAAGAAGACGGCGATGCCGGAGAACACATGCCCGCCGCCGAGCCAGGCGAGCAGAACCGCCGTCGGCAGCAGCCAGACGGCGAGCAGGATGAGCGCCAGCCTGCCGGTTCCGGACCGCCTGCCGGCTGAGCCTGTGGGACCGGCAGGCGCGGCCGCCTCCCCTGCCCCGCTTCCCCCGCCGAAGAATGCCCGCGCGCCGCCCAGCAGCGCCGCCGCGGCGATGACGGCCGGAAAGGGAATGTCGAACAGGAAGAGCGCCGCGAACGCCCCGCAGGCCAGCGCCCAGGCGAAGCCGTCCCTGAGCGCGCGCGCGCCGATGCGGAGCAGCGCCTCCACCACCAGCGCCAGCACCGCCGCCTTGACGCCGAGGAACGCCGCCTCGACCGCCGGCAGCCGCCCGTAAAGCGCATAGACCGCCGCCAGCGCGGCCATCACGACCGCGCCGGGCAGGATGAACAGCAGGCCCGCCGCCAGCCCGCCGCGTATGCCGTGCAGCAGCCAGCCGACATAGGTGGCGAGCTGCTGCGCCTCCGGCCCCGGCAGCAGCATGCAGAAGTTCAGCGCATGGAGGAAACGCGGCTCGTCGAGCCAGCGCTTCTCCTCCACCGCCACGCGGTGCATGAGGGCGATCTGCGCCGCCGGCCCGCCGAAGCTGGCGAACCCGATCCGGGTCCAGGCCGCAAGCGCCTCCCGGAACGGGGCCGGCGCGGCCGGCGGCGGCGCCTCCGCGCTCAGCCGTCCCAGACCTGCTCGGGAAGCGGCAGGCCGCGGAAGTCCTCGTCGCCGAGCGGCCCGTCGGTCTCGATGCCGAGCATGTCATGGATCAGCATGAGCTGCCGGACATGCTGGGCCGGGTGCCAGACGGTGCGCTCGAACACCTCATGCAGCGCGTGCGCGCCGTAATAGGTGTCCACCGGGTCCGGCTTCGGCCCCGCCTCCCACCAGCGGGCGACGCGCGCGCGCACCTCCCCGCCATAAGCCACGATATCGGCCACGGTCCGCATGTCGTCCGGCGGCGGCGCGGTCAGCGCCTCGTAGTTGACGGGCTCCCCGCTCTCCATCGCCGAGATCGTTGCGTCGGCAATGTTGAAGATATGGTGGAAGAGCACGCGGTAGGCGCGGTCTCGTCCCGGCAGCTTGTCGCCGAGCCGGTCGTCCGGCACCTGGGCCACGTAGCGCGCAGCCGCGGCCAGCACCATGTCGAGCTTCGCCGCCAGCTCCGGCATGGTCAGCGCCGGGCCCACATCCTCGTCGAGCCCGAGAAACGCCACCACGTCCGAGATCGCCTGGGCGAACACGAAATCGCTGCCGCGCGAGACGACCGGTATCGAGCGCGCGCCAAGCTCGCGCAGCATGTCCATGCCGGTCGGATGGGTCGTCACGTCGATACTGTCGAACTCGATCCCACGGACCGAGAGGAACTCCTTGGTTCGCAGGCAGCTCGTTCAGCCGGGCCGCCAGAAAACCCTGATCGCCTCGCTCATGCGCAAGCCTCCTCTCCCGTCATGCGGCTCATCATAGGCCCATCGCCCGCGACCGGCCACGGTTTCGACAAGCCGATTGCGGCCCGCCCCTCCGTGCCCTAACCTTGCCCCAGGAGCGGAGAGGGGGTTCCCGGCGCGATGTCATTCCCGGCAATGCTCGAAAGGTTCGAGACCGGGCTCGCCTGGGTAAATGACCGCGTGATGGTGGGCCTGAAGTGGCTCGCGATCGCCCTGCTCGCCATCATGCTCATCATCGTCGATATCGCAGTCTTCATGCGCTACGTGATGAACGACGCGCTGGCCTGGTCGGAAGAGATCGCCAAGTTCGTCATGGTGTGGCTGACCTTCTTCGTGGCGCCGATCGGCTTGCGCATGGGCGCGCATGTCGGCATCGAGGTGATCCTCGGCCAGTTGCGCGGGCGGCTGCGCCAGTTCCTCATCATGATGATCTTCGCCGGCATCATCGCGCTCATGGTGGTGTTCATAAAGGAAGGGGCGTTCATGACCTGGAACGCCCGCATCCAGCGCGCCTCCACCATCGATATCTCGATCTTCTACGTCTATATCTGCATGCCGGTCGGCAGTTTCGCCGTCGCCCTGGTGGCGCTGGAATACATGGTCAACGCGCTCCGGGGCGTCATAGACCCGGCCAATGCGAAGCCGACGCTGACGCAGCAGGACGCGGTCAGGGCGGACTGACGGAGGCAGCGGGCGGAACCCATGGGCGTCACCTTTTTCTGGATATTCCTCGCCGCGATGTTCATCGGCATGCCGATCGTCTTCGCGCTCGGCTTCGCGCCGATGGTGGGCTTCCTGCTGGCGGAGAAGCCGATCTTCCTGAAGATGCTGTTCCAGCGCACCTTCGCCGGCATCCACCAGTTCCCGCTGCTCGCGATCCCGTTCTTCATCCTGACCGGCGAGGTGATGAACCGGGCCGGCATCACGATGAGCCTGGTCAATTTCGCCAACACGCTGGTCGGGCACCTGCGCGGCGGCCTCGCGCATGTGAACATCGTCACCAGCATGCTGTTCGCCGGCATCAGCGGCTCCGCCGTCGCGGACACCTCGGCGGTCGGCTCGATCCTGATCCCGGCGATGGAGAAGGACGGCTACAGCCGCAAATTCGCCGCCGCCATCACCGCCGCCTCCTCGGTCATCGGCCCGATCATCCCGCCGAGCCTCATCATGGTGGTCTACGCCTTCATCATGAATGTCTCGGTGGCCGGGCTGTTCGCCGCCGGGCTCATTCCGGGCCTGATGGTGGGCTTCATGCTGATGTCGGTGACCGGCATCATCTCCAAGCGGCGCAACTATCCCAAGGCGCACAGCCGGGCGACCGTCAAGGAAGTCGGCCAGGCGGCCTGGGGCGCGGTGCTGCCGCTGATGACGCCGGTCATCATCCTGGGCGGCATCCTGGGCGGAATCTTCACGCCCACTGAATCGGCGGCGGCGGCGGCCTTCTACGCGCTGTTCATCAGCCTGATCGTGCTGCGCACGCTGAAGTTCCGCGACCTGCCGGACCTGTTCCTCCACGCGGCCGTCACGTCCGGCGCGATCCTGCTCATCATCGGCACCGCGACGGCCTTCGCCGCCATCGCCAGCCTCTCGCAGGTGCCGGTCCATCTCTCCAATTTCTTCTTCAGCATCACAAAAGACCCGCTGCTGCTGCTGTTCTTCATCAACGTGCTGCTGCTGATCGTCGGCATGTTCCTCGACGCCGGCCCGGCCATCCTGATCCTCGGCCCGATCCTAGCGCCGACCATGACGGGGCTCGGCGTCGATCCGCTGCACTTCGCCGTCATCATGTGCATCAACCTGACGATCGGGCTCGCGACGCCGCCCATGGGGCTGATCCTGTTCGTCGCGTCCGGCATATCGCGGTTGCGCGTCGAGGTGATCGCGCTCGAAATGCTGCCGCTGCTGGCGGTGGAAATCCTGGCGATCTTCGTCGTGACCTATTTCCCGGTCATCTCCATGTCGCTGCCCTACTGGCTCGGCTTCACCAGGAATGCGCCCGGCTTCTTCGTGTGAAGCGGCGGGAGAACGCTTGACCGTTGCCGGGCCCCAAGACAAACTCGCTGTTTCAAGGACTTCCGGAGGGAGGAAGGAAGATGAAGAGACATATCGAATTACTTGGTTCGGTCGGGCTTGGCCTGGCCGTCGCGCTCGGCGGAGCCGGCATGGCCGGCGCGGCGGATACGACCATCAAGATCTGCCATATCGGCTCGACCGACGACGAGGACCACAAGGGCTCGCTCGTCTTCGAGAACTTCGTCGAGTCGCAGACCAACGGCGCGGTCGAGGTCGAGATCTACCCGGCCGGACAGCTTTGCGGCAATTTCCGCCAGTGCCTTGAGTCGGTCCAGCTCGGCACCTGCGAGATCACGGGAACGACCGTCGGCGGCATCGCCAACATCTTCCCGGAAATCCAGGTTACCGACCTGCCCTACATCTTCCCGAACGACCGCGTCGCCGAGAAGGTGATGAAGAGCCCGTTCATGGACGAGGTCCGCAAGGCGGTGCTGGAGAAGACCGGCACGCTCCGCCTCATGGGCCTCAACAACACCGGCGGCTGGCGCGACTTCTTCACCATCGACGTCACCATCAAGACGCCGGCCGACCTTGCGGGCGTGAAGATGCGCACCATCGAGTCGCCGCTGCAGGTCGAGATGGTCAACCTGATGGGCGGCAACCCGACGCCGATTCCGTGGCAGGAGCTCTATACCTCGCTCGCCACCGGCGTCGTGATCGGCACCAAGAACGGCATCACCGACATCGTGAACATGAAGTTCCACGAGTTCCTGAACCGGGTGACGCTCGACCACCACGCCTACATGTTCCTGTTCTGGTGGATGAACGACGACTTCCTGCAGGGCCTCTCGCCCGATCTGAAGCGGGTCGTCGCGGCCGGCTTCCACCACATGACCTCGATGGCCTCGGACGACCCGAAGTTCACGGCGCTCGCCGGCTATGCGGCCTTCAAGGAGAAGGGCGGCCAGGTCTATGTGCCGACGCCCGAGGAGAAGGCGCAGTTCGTCGAGTCCGTCCAGCCGCTGAAGCAGTGGTATGTGGAGCGCTTCGGCGACAAGTGGCTGAAGCTGCTTGAGGAATCCATCGCCCAGGCGGAGAAGGAGATCGAGGAAGAGGACGCGAGGCTGCTCAACTAGCGGCTCTGCGCTTTCCGACAATTCGCCCGCGGCCGGCGCCTGCCGGCCGCGGGCTTTCTTTTTCCGGGCGCGCGGACGCCGTGTCCGGCGCCGTCCGATATGCTATCTGTCGGCGCACACCCGCCCGGCCGGGGAGAAAGGGAACGCCCATGCTGACCAAACGCAATCCGGACGCCGTCCACGCCCCGCGCGGCTATTCGCACTCGGTGGAGGCGCCCGCCGGCGCGACCTGGGTCCACATCGCCGGCCAGGTGGGAGTCCGGCCGGACGGTTCCGTGGTGGAGGACGCGCGCGGCCAGATCGACCAGGTCTGGGTCAATCTCGGCAAGCAGATGGAAGCCGCCGGCCTCTCGCGGGAGAATATCGTCAAGACCACCGTATTCCTCACCCGCCGCGAGGATATCGACTATTACCGCGAGAGCCGGGGCGCCTTCTTCGGCGACAGTCCGCCCGCCTCCACCCTGCTGTTCGTGGCGGGCCTGGCGGACCCGGCGATGGTGGTCGAGGTCGAGGCCATCTGCGTCAAATGAGTTTCGCCGCCCTCAGGGAACGCTTCGGCGCGCGCTTCAGCACCGCGGAGGCCGTGCGCGGGCATCACGGCAAGGACGCGACCTTCCACGCGCCGCACCCGCCCGACGCCGTGGTGTTCCCCGAGACGGTGGAGGAGGTGCAGGCCGTCGTCCGCGCCTGCCATGAGTCCGGCACGCCGATCGTGCCGTTCGGGGCCGGCACCTCGCTCGAAGGCCATATCGGCGCGCTCGACGGCGGCGTGACCGTGGACCTGACGGGCCTCGACCGCATCCGCGCAATCCACGAAGAGGACATGACCTGCTTCATCGAGCCGGGCGTCACGCGCAAGCGGCTCAACGAGGAGTTGCGGGCCACGGGCCTGTTCTTTCCGATAGACCCCGGCGCCGACGCCTCGCTCGGCGGCATGGTCGCGACCGGCGCCTCCGGCACCAATGCGGTGCGCTACGGCACCATGCGCGAGAACGTGCTGGGCCTGGAGGTCGTGCTGCCCAACGGCGATCTGGTGCACTTCGGCGGCGCCGTGCTCGACACCCCCGGTTACGACCTGACCGGCCTGTTCGTCGGCTCGGAAGGCACCTTCGGCATCGTCACCAGCGTCACCGTGCGCATCATGCGCAAGCCGCAGGCGGTCAAGACGCTGCTGGCTTTCTTCGACACCGTCGAGGCGGCCAGCAACGCA
>JAJDVH010000010.1 GCA_022826185.1 Alphaproteobacteria bacterium | reverse complement strand
ATCTGCGTGCTGATGGGCCTGTCCGGCTCCGGCAAATCGACGCTGCTCCGCGCCGTCAACGGCCTCTGTCCGGTGACGCGCGGGCAGGTGCTGGTGCAGGACGGCGAGGCCGCGCTCGACATCGCCGGCTGCGACGCCGCCACGCTCCGGCGGATGCGCATGGAGCGCATCGCGATGGTGTTCCAGCAATTCGCGCTGCTGCCCTGGCGCACCGTGCATGAGAATGTGAGCTTCGGGCTGGAGCTGCGCGGCATGAACCGCGCCGAACGCGACGCCGTGGTCGAGGAGAAGCTGAAGCTGGTCGATCTCGACCGCTGGCGGGACCGCTTCGTGCATGAGCTTTCCGGCGGGATGCAGCAGCGCGTGGGCCTCGCCCGCGCGCTCGCCACCGATTCCGACATCCTGCTGATGGACGAGCCCTTCTCCGCGCTCGACCCGCTGATCCGCGAGCATCTGCAGGACGAGCTGCTGGACCTGCAGCGCCGGCTCGGCAAGACGATCCTCTTTGTCAGCCACGACCTCAACGAGGCGCTCAAGCTCGGTCGCCACATCGCCATCATGGAGGCGGGCCGGATCGTCCAGTTCGGCGAGCCGGAAGAGATCGTGCTGAACCCCGCCAACGCCTATGTGGCGGAGTTCATCGCGCATATGGACGCGCTCAACGTGCTGCGCTGCCGCTCGCTGATGACGCCCGCGGCGGAGATCAGGCGCGAGGGCGACGCGCTGCTGCTCGACTGGTCCGGGCGCAACCGCCTCGCGCTGGATGCGAGCGGCGAGCCGCTGGAGGCAACGGTCGAGCCTGGCCCGGCCTCGATCCGGCATCACACGCCCGACATGGACCTCGGGGCGCTCACCGCCGGCGACATCTGCGCCGCGCCGCCCGAACTCCGGATGCGCACGGCCATCGAAATCCGCCACCGCACCGGCCGGCCGGTGCTGATGGTGGAGGACGGCCGGCTGGTCGGCGTCATCGGCGACGACGAAATCTACCGGGGCCTGCTGAGCCAGGGCGGCGCGGCCTCCAGGGGCTGACCGTATCCGCCTGCCGTTACTCCGCCGGGTCCGGCGCCGGTTCGTTGCGCCTCAGAATGTAGTTTTCGATGAAGGTGAGCTTGCCCTTCATCTCCGCAAGGTCCTGCTCGACGCCGCGAAGCCGGTCGTCCATCCGGTCCATGCGTTCGCGGACGTCGCGGATGTCGGATCGCAGCCAGGCGAACACGCCCAGAAGGATGGCCGGCGTGATCCAGGGAGCGAGGTCGGCAACGGTCATGGACGCATTCTTGCTGTGTTCGCATGGCGAGGCAAGGCGTTTATGCGGCCCGCCTGGCTCACGCGGCGTCGATCAGGTGCATGAAGGAGCCGGCGACCCGGCCGCGAACGAGGCCGGCGGGTCCGAGCGGACGGCCCGGCGTGTCGGCGGCCTCGAACAGCGGCTCGCCGGGCCCTTCGCGGACCACGCGCGCATAGTGGAACTCGTGGCCGCGGAAGCGCCTGCCCAGTGGAAAATCCTCGCGCGCCTCGAGCCGGCGGTAACCGAGCCGGCGGGCAGGTTCCGCAAAGCTCGTTTCCAGCGGCAGCAGGCCGGCCATGGCGTGGCGCCGGCCTTCGGCGTCCACCAGGCCTTCGCCCAGCACCATGTAGCCGCCGCATTCGCCATAGACCGGCCCCTGATGCCGGCGCAGCGCCTCCATAAAGCGCCCGGCGGCGGCGATGCGCCCGGCATGGAGCTCCGGATAGCCGCCCGGCAGGAAGACCGCATCGCCCTCCGGCGCCTCGTCGGCGAGCGGCGAGAAGAAGGCGATCCCGGCCCCGGCGCGCCGCCAGCCGGCCAGCACATGCTCGTAGGCGAAGGCGAAGGCCTCGTCGCGCGCCACCGCGATATGCTGGCCGAGAGGAGGCAAGGGCGGTCCGCCCGCTGCCGGCGCCACGGCCATTCGCAGCGGACCGAAGGGAATCGCCGCCGCCGGCGCGGCGTCCGCCGCGCGGTCCAGCCAGGCTTCGAGCGCGGGATGCTCGCCCGCCTGCACCAGCCCCAGATGGCGCGAGGGCAGCGCCAGCGCCGGGTCGCGCGGCGCCACCGCCAGGATGGGGACCGCGCCCGCCCGCTCGCGCAACAGCGCCTCGTGCCGCGCGCCCGCCACCCGGTTCAGCACGGCGCCCGCAATGCGGATGTCGCCCCGGTGGCGCGCGAACCCTTCCAGCAGCGCGGCGGCGGACTGGCCCTGCCGCGCGCAATCCGCGACCAGCACGACCGGCCAGCCGGTGAGCGCGGCGATGTCGGCGGTGGACCCGCCGCCGCCCTCCGGCCCGTCGAACAGGCCCATCACGCCCTCGACGACCGCAATGTCGGCATCGCCGTCCAGCGCCGCGGCCAGCGTTCCGGGCCGCATGGCCCACGGGTCGAGATTGCGGCAGGGCCGTCCGGCGGCGGCGGCGAGGAAGCCCGCGTCGATATAGTCCGGCCCCGCCTTGAAGGGCTGCACGGCGAGCCGCTGCCGGCGGAGCGCGCGGACGAGGCCGGCGGCGATGACCGTCTTGCCGCTGCCCGAGGCCGGCGCGGCGAGGACGACGCCCTTCACAGCAGGCGTTTCAGCGCGGCCGCCATGTCGGCCGCACTCGCCTCATGGCCGAAATGGGTGACGTAGCGCCCGTCCCCATCCATCAGGAACAGGATCGAGGAGTGGTCCACCAGGTAGCTGCCGTCCTCCTCCGGGTCGGCCTTGCGGAAGTAGATGCGCCAGGCGCGGGCGGCGGCGCCCACCTGTTCGGGCGTGCCGGTGAGCCCCACCGTCCCCGGATGGAAGTGGCCCGCATATTCCCTGACCACCTCGGGCGTGTCGCGCTCGGGATCGATGGAGATGAAGACCAGCCGGACCTTCGAGGCCAGCGCCGGGCCGATCTCGTCCAGCGCCCGGCTCGCGTTGAACAGCGTCGTCGGGCACACGTCCGGGCAGAAGGTGAAGCCGAAATAGACCAGCATGTGCCGGCCCCTGAAGTCCCGCTCCGTCACCGTCCGCCCGTCGCCGTCGATCAGCTCGAACGGCCCGCCGACCGAAGGCCGGCCTTGTTCCGGCTTCCCCTCCAGCGCCCACCAGAGCCAGTAGCCGGCAGCCGCCGAGACCAGAACGCCGCAGACGAGCAGCCCGATTTGCAGGCTCCTGCGCATGGCGGCTCCGCCTCAGAGCGCGAGCCGCAGGAGCGCGGCGAGCACGGCGACGAGCTGCACCATGTTCAGGAAGGCCGCGCGCTTGTGGACGCGGGTGAATTCGTCCGCCGCGCCGTATTCGCCCCGCTCGCGCGCGTCGAACAGGCGCTGGGTCTGCGGCATGGTCACATAGCGCGAGACGAGGAAGGCGGCCGCCACCAGCGCCATGATCGCCGCATCCCAGGGCTGCACCCAGACCGCCGTGAAGGCGGCGAGGCCGGAGAAGAACGCCATCATGCTGTAATAGGGGCCGAAGGCGTCGCGCATGAAGGCGTCGGCGACCGGCTTGTCGAGCTTGCGGAACACCATCGGCGCGAAGAAGCCGGTGAAGGTCACCATGCCGCCGAACACGAGCGCGCCCGCCGCCACCGCGATCCCGAGAAGCGCCGTTTCCAAACCCGCCATGCCGCCCCGCCGCTACAGACGCCCCCCGTATAGCCCCGCGCCGCCCGGCCGGGAAGAGGCAGGCTGCCCCAGGGAGAAAGGACAGGTCCGTGGAGCCGAACCTGCCGGATTCACATATCCGTTTCCGATGACTTTGCAACGCACGCTCCCCAACCGTTGCCCCGGACGGAAAGCCGCCCTTGTTGCACGAGGCCCCGGCCTCCCCGCTCGGGGGCGGGACGGGCGGGGTCCGGGGCGATGGCGGGAAGACCGGCGGAGATGTCATGAAATGTCATGTTCGGTCATGCGCGGGGCCGGAATTGTCATGTTTTGTCATGCGGGCCGTTTCCGCCGGGCTGTCGGCGCGGGCCTCCTGCCGGGCTGCGGCGAGGGCTTCGGCGGCGGGGGCCGGTTGCGGTCATGCGTGCCTCCTTCGGGGCAAAGGGCGGGACGAGGGGTGTCCCTGTTTTGCGCGCGTTTCGCGTGCGGGCGCGGGCGGGTGTCGGCGCCGGCGCGGTTCGTGCGCCTGATTGCGCGCGCGAGACCGTGGACGCACCTCTCGCGCCTGCTCGCGCCGGGGGCTTTTTCGGCCCCCAGCCGGTCGCTTTCTGCAGAAACGCCGAAAGGCGGCCCCGGAAGCCGCCTCTCTCTACTTTCATTCTACACCATATCGCCAAATGTCAAGCACCGATGGGAACGAGGCCCGGCGTCCGCTTCCGCCGCGTCACGACGGGTAGATGCCGCGGCGCAGGGCCTCGGCGATCGAGGCCACCACGGGACCCGGCGCCACCGGCCGCGCAAGGTCGGGCTCGATCTCCCGGACTGCGGCCCGGACTCCTTCCAGTTTCGGCGGAACGGGGCGGCCGGTGACGTCGAGCGCGCGCAAGGCGACCGGCACGAGACTGGCGAGCGCCATGTCGAGGCACCGGCCGGCGCGGTCCTGCTTGGACCAGGCGAGGAACACGGGGCTGGCGACGTCGTTCTGGCCGAAACCGCCGGACTCCCCGCCGGGGAGCAATGTGGGCTGGGCGTAGAGACGGGCCTCCTCCTCATATCCGGTCTGGGCCATCGGCAAGCCTCCCATGTGGACGCGGCGGCCCGTGCCGCCGGGCTCGGCGGCGGCGAGCTGATCGGGAAGCAGCGAAACGGCGCCGTCCAGGAGTTTCGCGCCCTGGCGTCCGGCAAGAACGCAGAGATTCGCGCAGGCGGCGGTCAGCGCATCCATGGCGAGCGCCGCATGGGGATTGTGGTAGCCGCCGGTCGACACGAACCGGCCGAAGGGCAGGTCGTCGTCGCCGGCGTCGGTCCAGACCGGGTTGTCCGTCACCGCCGGGAGCGACTCGGCCGCGATTTCCGCGGCCATGACCGCCGCGCGCCGGGCCTGCCCCAGCATCCGCGGCGCGATGCGATAGCTCACGGGCGCCTGGTAGGGCCGCCGTTCTCCGCCGTGGCCGTCGCCCACCAGCTCGCGAAGACGCCGCAGCGCCCAGGCGTCATGGGGATTGTTCCAGTAACCGTCCAGCGCGGGGTCGAGATGGCCCAGCGGCGCGTTGAAGGCCTCGAACGACAGCGCGAGCACCCGCGCGGCCTGTTCGAAACGCCCGGCCGCGGCGAGCGCGGCATCGGCGACGAGGCCCGCGGCCGCCGGCGATCCGTTTATCAGGCAGAGCACGTCCTTGGCGGCCGGTTTCATCCGTTCCGCCAGACCGGTGAACAGGTGGCTGAGCGAGAGGATCTCGCCCGCCCCGCCCTGCCCCTGCGCCGGGACCGTCGGCAGGCTGTCCTCGTCCAGCATGGCGGCCACGCCGAGGGCGATTTCCGGCGATATCGCGGCATGGCCTTCCACGAAGTTGGCGAGCCGCGCCAGGACGATGGCGCGCACGGTGCGCTCCGGCAGCGGATCGCCCCAGGACGCGGCGATGCGGGCCGGCGACATCCCGGCCCACTGTTTGCGCTCCTCCGGGGTGAGCCTCTTGCGGGCGAACTGGCCGTAACCCGACGTCACGCCGTAAATCGTGACCTCGGGGTCGTGCGCGAGAATGCGCTCCAGCCTTTGCCGCCCCTCCCGCATCGCCGCCAGCGCGCCCGCGCCGAGCTCGACGCCCTCGCCGTCCCAGGCCACCCGCCGGGCCGCTTCCAGCGTGAGGTCGGCGCGGGTTTCCACGAGCACCGTCACGATCCGGCCTCCTCGCCGAGGAAGGGCAGGTTCAACCCGTGCTCGCGCGCGCAGTCCATGGCGTCCCCGTAGCCGGCGTCGGCATGGCGCATGACGCCGCTTGCCGGATCGTTCCAGAGCACCCGGCGGATGCGCGCGGCCGCCTCCTCCGTGCCGTCGCAGACGATCACCATGCCGGCATGCTGGGAAAAGCCGATGCCGACGCCGCCGCCATGGTGGAGGCTGACCCAGGTCGCGCCCGAGGCCGTGTTGAGCAGCGCGTTCAGCATCGGCCAGTCGGAGACCGCGTCGGAGCCGTCGATCATGCCCTCGGTCTCGCGGTTCGGGCTGGCGACCGAGCCGCTGTCCAGATGGTCCCGGCCGATGACCACCGGCGCCTTCAGTTCGCCCTTTGCGACCATCCCGTTGAAGGCGAGGCCGAGGCGGTGCCGGTCGCCGAGCCCGACCCAGCAGATGCGCGAGGGCAGGCCCTGGAAGCGGATGCGGTCGCGCGCCATGTCCAGCCAGTTGTGCAGATGCGTATCGTCCGGCATCAGCTCCTTCACCTTCGCGTCGGTGCGGTAGATGTCCTCCGGATCGCCGGACAGCGCCGCCCAGCGGAACGGCCCGACGCCGCGGCAGAAGAGCGGGCGGATATAGGCCGGCACGAAACCCGGAAAGTCGAAGGCGTTGTCCACGCCCGTTTCCTGCGCCATCTGGCGGATATTGTTGCCGTAATCGAGGGTCGGCACGCCGTCCGCCCAGAAATCGAGCATGGCGCGGACCTGGACGGCCATCGATTCCTTCGCCGCCTGCATCGTGCCCGCCGGATCGCGCTCGCGCCGCTCCTCCCATTCGGCGAGCGTCCAGCCGGCCGGCAGATAGCCGTTCAGCGGGTCGTGGGCGCTGGTCTGGTCGGTCACGATATCGGGCCGCACGCCGCGCCTCGCCAGCTCCGGATAGATGTCCGCGGCATTGCCGAGCAGGCCGACCGAAAGGGGCGTCTTCGCGGCCGAGGCCTCGCCGATCATCGCCAGCGCCTCGTCCAGGTCCGCCGTCTGCCGGTCCAGGTATCCGGTCTTCAGGCGCATCTCGATCCGGCTCGGCCGGCACTCGACCGAGAGCAGCGAGGCCCCGGCCATGGTCGCGGCCAGCGGCTGCGCGCCGCCCATGCCGCCGAGCCCGCCGGTCAGGATCCAGCGCCCGGCAAGGTCGCCGCCATAATGCTGCCGCCCCACCTCCACGAAGGTCTCGTAGGTGCCCTGCACGATGCCCTGGCTGCCGATATAGATCCACGACCCGGCGGTCATCTGGCCGAACATCATCAGGCCGGCGCGGTCCAGCTCGTTGAATGTCTCCAGGGTCGCCCAACGGGGCACGAGGTTGGAGTTGGCGATCAGCACCCGGGGCGCGTCGGCGTGGGTGCGGAAGACGCCGACCGGCTTGCCCGACTGGACCAGCAGCGTCTCGTCCGCCTCCAGCTCCCGCAGCGCGCGGACGATGCGGTCGTAGCACTCCCAGTTGCGCGCCGCCCGGCCGATGCCGCCATAGACCACGAGTTCCTGGGGCCTCTCCGCGACCTCCGCGTCCAGATTGTTCATCAGCATGCGCAGCGGCGCTTCGGTGAGCCAGCTCTTGCAGCTCAGCTCGACGCCGTGCGGCGCGCGGATCTCGCGCGTATTGTCGAGGCGGGGATTCCCGGCCGGCGGTTCGGTCATGGTTCAGGCTCCGGTTCGGGGGACAGCGGCAGGCCGGCATCGTGGGCGAAGCGGGTCGCCAGGTAGAAACGGTCGCCCGGATGGGTCAGCCAGGCGCGCGAGGCGACCCGGCCCCGGGACCAGGTGCGCCGGTGCAGCAGCAGGCAGGGCTGGCGCCGGCCGATGCCGAGCAGTTCCTGTTCCAGCGGGCCGGGCAGCACGGCTTCGAGCCGGTGTTCGACCTCGCTGAGCGGCGCCGCGCGCATCAGATATTCGTTCGGGGTCTGCCGCGTGAGATCGACGCCGAGATAGTCCGGCGCCGCCGCCGGATTGACCCAGCGGTCCTCAAGCTGGAACGGCGCGCCGTCGAGACGGTGGACCAGCCGGCTGTGGAACAGCTGGACGCCCCGTCCGGACTCCAGCTCTTCGACGATGTCCGGCGGGGCCAGGCTGCGCTCGTGCAGGACCACATCGCAGCTATACGCCCCCCGGCTGCGGATGGTGTCGGCGATGTTGCGGATTTCCAGCAGGTCGAGGCGGGCGCGCCGGTCGGCGACGAATGTCCCCTGCCCCTGGACCCGGCGCAGCCATCCTTCGTCCTTGAGTTCGCGCAGGGCGCGGTGCACCGTCATCCGGCTGGCCCCGGACAGGCGGACGAGTTCGCTCTCCGACGGGACACGATGATCGACCGGCCAGTCCCCGGCCAGGATGGAGCGGCGGACATAGTCCTTGACCTGCCGGTAGAGCGGCGCCGGGCCGGACGCATCGGGGGGCGGAGCGGACGCGAACCCGCTCATCGCGCCCGCTGCTGCCGGGCCTGCGCCGGCACGCCGGTTATGGAGAGCAGCGCGTCCACCGCCAGGGCTCCGCCTCGCCTGTCCGTTGCCGAAGGCCCGGCGCCGCAGCGTCCGGCCAGCGGGACCAAAGTTACATATACAACTATATCCGACTTACATATACAAGTCGAGCGCAATCCGGGCCGCCGGATATATGTCGCGGCCGGTTTGCCTGATATAACGCCCGTCTGCGGACGGGCGATGCGCGCGTCCCCTCGTCGCGGAGGACAGGTTCGCCGGCGCCGGGGAAGCGGCGGTCGCGCCAAGCGGGCCAACATGCGGGGAGATTCCGATGCGCATACTGAAGCTGCTCACCCTCTGCGCCGCAGTCGCCACGGGATCCGTGGCGTCGGCGGCCGACTACACGCTGACGATCTCGAGCTGGGCGCCGCCCACCCACGGCGTCAACGCCACGCTGTGGCCGAACCTCATCAGGCAGATGGAGGAGGCGACCGGCGGCAAGGTCACCGCGCAGATCAAATACCGCCTGGCCCCGCCGCCGGCGCAGATGGACCTCGTGCAGGACGGCGCGGCCGACCTGTCATGGATCTTCCACGGCTACCAGGCCGGCCGGTTCACGGCGACGAAGCTCATCGAGCTTCCCGGATATGAAGGAAACGCCGAGGCCGCGTCGGTCGCCTACTGGCGCGTGCACGAGGCGCACCTTGCCGCCGCCGACGAGCACAAGGGGGTCAAGCTCATCGGCCTGATGACGCACGGCCCGGCGCAGGTTCACTCCGCGCGCAAGATCACCGCGCTCGACCAGGTGGAGGGGATGAAGCTGCGCGTTCCGGGCGGGGTCGGCGGCGACGCCGGCGCGGCGCTCGGCGCCACCGGCATCAAGGTTCCGGCGCCCAAGGTCTATGAGACCCTGGCGTCCAATGCGGCGGACGGGGTGGTCATGCCGTTCGAGGCGCGCAAGGGCTTCAAGCTGACCGAGGTGGCCCAGAACGTCTTCGAGATGCCGGGCGGCCTCTATCGCGGCTCGTTCGCGCTCATCATGAACCAGGAGGCCTTCGACGCCCTGCCGGAGGACCTCCGCGCCGCGCTCGACGGGAAGGTCTTCGGCGAGCCGGCGTCGCGGATGGCGGGGGCGATGTGGGACGCGATCGATGTCGGCGGCCGGGAAGTCACCCTCGCCGCCGCCGACAACTCGATCAATCCGGCGTCCGCGGCCGACATGGAAGCCTGGGCGGGCATCGCCGGGCAGATCCGCACGAAGGTGCTCGCCGAGATCGCGGCCAAGGGCATCGACGCCGAGGCGGCGCACGCCATGGTGCAGGCCGAGATGGCCAGGAACTAGCCCGGCCGGCGGCGGCTTCGGCGGCCCGGGCTCCCGAAGCCGCCGCCGGTTGCGGGGAGGCGCCTCGCTTGAACCGCCTCGTTCGATTCGCGCGCTGGACGGCCCACGCGCCCGTGCTGCTGGCCGTCGCCGCGCTCTTCCTGATGATGGCGCTCACGTTCTTCGACGTGGTGCTGCGCTCGACCGTCAACACGCCCATCGAGGCCGCCACCGAACTCACCCGCATACTCATGGCCGTCACCGTGTTCTCCGCCCTCCCGGTGGTCTCCGGGCGGGCCGGGCACATCTCGGTGGACATCCTCGACCGGGCATTCTCGCGGGCCGCGGCCCGCTGGCGCGACGTCGCCATCAACCTGCTGACCGGGGCCATGCTGTGGTGGCCGGCCGAGCGGGTCACGGTGCTCGCGGAGCGCGCGCGCAGCTATGGCGACGTCACCGAATATCTGGGCATCCCCCAGTTCTATATCGCCTGGTTCATCGCCGCGTTCACCTTCGCCACGGCCGTCGTGCTGATCCTGCGCGGGGCGCTGCTCGCCTTCGCGCCCGACCTCGTCCGTCCCGCCGATGATTGAAGCGCTCGCCGGCTTCGCTGCGGTGCTCGGGCTCGTCTTCCTGCGCATGCCGATCGCGTTCGCGATGGGGCTCGTCGGCATGGTCGGCTACATGCACCTCAACTCCTATCGCGGCGCCATCTCCATGGTCGGGCGGCTCATCATCGACACCACGCAGAATTACGGGCTGTCCGTCGTTCCGCTGTTCATCCTGATGGGCCTCTTCGTCAACAAGGGCGGCCTCTCGCACGAACTCTACCGGGCCTCCAACGCATTCCTCGGCCATTTCCGGGGCGGCCTCGCCATGGCGACGATCTGCGCCTGCGCCGGGTTCTCGGCCATCTGCGGCTCCTCGCTCGCAACCGCCGCCACGATGTCGAAGGTGGCGATGCCGCAGATGCGCCGCTTCGGCTATGACGACAGCCTTTCCACCGCGTCGATCGCGGCCGGCGGCACGCTCGGCATCCTGATCCCGCCCTCGGTCATCCTCGTCATCTACGGGCTGCTGACCGAGACCTCGATCGGGAAGCTCTTCATCGCCGGCATCGTGCCGGGGCTGCTCGGCGTGCTCTGCTACCTCGCCGCGGTCCGGTTCACGGTCGCCCGCCGACCGGCGGCCGGGCCGGCCGGGGACCGGACGAGCTGGGCGGGACGGGGCAGGGCGCTCCGCGACGTCTGGGCCGTGCTCCTGCTGTTCGTCCTCGTCATCGGCGGGCTCTACGGCGTGTTCGACGTCTGGCCGGTCAACCTCGCCTTCTCGCCCACGGAGGCGGCCGGGATGGGCGCGATGGGCGCCTTCCTCGTGGCGCTGGCGCGCGGCACGCTCACGGTCCGGGATGTGTTCGAGGTGCTGCGCGAGACGGCCTTCACCACCGCTTCGCTGTTCACCGTGCTCATCGGCGCGTGGATCTTCTCGAACTTCGTGAACCTGGCGGGGCTTCCGGAGGGGCTGCGGGCGCTGGTCACGGACCACGCCGTCTCCCGGGAGACGGTGATGCTGCTCATCCTGCTGGTCTATATCGTGCTCGGCTGCGTGTTCGAGTCGCTGTCGATGCTGCTCCTCACCGTTCCGATCTTCTTCCCGCTCGTCATCGGCCTCGGATACGACCCCGTATGGTTCGGCATCGTCGTGGTGGTGGTGACGGAGATCAGCCTCATCACCCCGCCGGTCGGGCTCAACGTGTTCGTGCTGCGCGGCGTCGTTCCCGATGTTTCGACGGGCACCGTCTTTCGCGGCGTCACCCCGTTCTGGATCGCCGACATCTTCCGGCTCGCCCTGCTCGTCATGGTTCCGTGGCTCGCCCTCGCCCTCCCGAACTCCATGTGAGGGCCGCGCACGATCCTACTTGAGTGTCTGGAAGAGCCGGCGCAGCAGCATCATGCGGGGGACCAGCGAGGAGACGTAGAGATGCTCCTCCAGCGTGTGCGCGCCGGCCCCGTCCACCCCCAGCCCGTCCAGGGTCGGTGCGATCGACGCGGTGAAATTGCCGTCGCTGCCGCCGCCGGTGAAGGTCTCGCCCAGCTCGAAGCCGATCTCGGAGGCCAGCCCGCGCGCGTGCTCGTAGAGCGAGGCGATCGCGTTCGATTTCCGGTAAGGGGGGCGGTTCATGCCCCCGCTGACGGTCAGTTCGACCGCGGGATTGTAGGGCCTGATCGCCTGCACCCTCGCCACCGCGGCCGCGCCGTCCTCGGGCCGGATCATGCGGATATCCAGCTCCGCCGTGCAGTGTTCCGGCACGACATTGACGCCCGTGCCGCCGGAGAGCAGCCCGACATTGACGGTCACGCCGGCTTCGTAATCCGTCATCGCCTCCAGATCGACGATCTGCCGGGCCATCTCCAGCACCGCGCTTTCGCCGTCCCGGTGCGACACGCCGGAATGCGCGGGCTTTCCCCGCGCCGCGATCTTCATCCGCGCCGCGCCCTTCCGGCCGGTCACGCAGCATCCGCCGTCGCGCGCGGGCTCCGTCACCAGCACATATTTGGCCCGCTCCGCCGCCGCGACGATATGGGGTTGCGAAGTGGGCGAGCCGACCTCCTCCTCGGACACCACCAGGAAGCGGACCGGCAGCGGCGTCTCCTCGCCCGCATCGGCAAGCGAGCGGATCGCCGACAGCGCGATCCAGACGCCGCCCTTCATGTCGTAGATGCCGGGTCCGTAGGCCCTGTCGCCCTCGGTGCGCAGCGGGTTGGCGGCCAGCGTCCCGGCCGGATGCACCGTGTCGAGATGGCAGAGCACCAGAATGCCCTCCCCGTCGCCGCCCCAGGGCGCGCGCGCCGCCAGATGGTCTCCGAAGCCGCCGCGGCCGGGGATCGTCTCCACGACCAGCCCGGCCGCGCGGAAATCCGCCCCGGCCGCCGCCATCATCCGGGCGATGCCGTCGCGGTCGTCCGTCTTGCTCTCGATGGCGGCCCAGCGGTTGATGCCGGCGAGCAGCTCTTCGGTGTCGGGCATGGTCATCGGGTTGCGGGCTCCTGCCTGTCCGTTGTCCGGCCGAGCATATGCGCGCGCCTCCGCGCCGCAAGCGGGGGGCCGGCAGCGCGGCTTTCCCGGCCGTGCGGGCCGTGCGACAAATCCCCGGCACTGCAAGGAGGAGGCAACCATGCCGTTTTACGAGAGGGGCGACGTCCGCATCCACTACGACGAGGCCGGCAGCGGCTTTCCGCTTCTGGTCACGCCGGGCGGCGGCCTCAACTCCCGCATGAGCAACTGGCCGAGCGCGGTCATCAACGCGATGGAGGCCTTCAAGGACGATTTCCGCTGCATCACGATGGACCAGCGCAACGCCAATGGCGGCGAGAGCACGGGGCCGCTCGCCGTGGACGATCCGTGGGGCGGCTTCGCCGACGACCAGCTCGGGCTGATGGACCATCTGGGCATCCGGGAGTTCGTCTTCATGGGATACTGCATCGGCGGCTGCTTCGCCGGAACGCTTCTCGACCGGGCCCCCGGGCGCGTCGCCGCCGCGGTGTTCTGCCAGACGGTGGGGCACCGTCCGGAAGACCCCGATGTCATGTACCGGTCCGGCCGGGACGGGTGGGCGCCCGGGCTGCTGGCGGAGCGGCCCGACCTGACGCAGGACCGGCTCGACAGCTATCTGCACAATCTCTACCGGACGAACCCCGACTTCCTTTACAGCGTGTCGCGCGACGTGATCCGCAACTGCCGCACGCCGATCCTCGTGCTGCCGGACGACAGCCCGGCCCACCCGCACCAGACCTCGGTCGATGTCGCCTCGCTGGCCCCGAACGCCGAGATCACGGTCTTCCCGTGGACGTCTCCGCCCGAGCTGAAGGAACGCACGGTCGAGCGCGTGCGCCGGTTCATCCGCAAGCACGGCGCCGCGTCGTAAGGGTCAGCCCTTCAGCCGCTCGGCCGTTTCCGCATCCGCCTTCACCGCTGCCGCAAAGGACGGCAGCGCCGTCACCCGGTCGAAACAGGCCTGAACCGCCGCGGGCAGCGTTTCGCTGACCATGCGGCGGTATCCGCGCAGGGTGTAGCAGATGCTCAGGTCCACGGCGCTCAACGCCTCGCCCAGCAGGTAGGACCGCCCGGACAGCGCCGCGTCGAGCGCCGCGACGCAGGCCGTCGCCCGGCCCTTCATCTCCGCCACCACCGCGTCGAGTTCCGGGTCGAATTCGCGCCGGTGGTTGACGATCTCGCCCAGCGGCCGGGCGAAGGTCGCCTCCGCGAACCAGCTCCATTGCAGATAATGCGCATAGGCGGGGTCGTCCCTGGCGGGCTGCAGCCGGCCGTCGCCATAGCGGTCCAGGATGTAGTGCATCATGGCGCAGGACTCGAACATGACCGTGTCGCCGTCGGCCATGACCGGCACCTTGCCGACAGGGTTGAGCGCCCGCCATTCCGGCGTGGCGCGATACTCGGCAGCGAAGTTCACCGGCACGATCTCGTAGGGCACGGACAGTTCCTCGCATACCCAGATGACGCGAAAGCCGCGGGTCTGCGGGGCGTGGTAGATTTTCAGCATGAGGGCGCGCCTCCGGTCTTATGTGCTTATATGGCGCATAGTAGGACAAACGCGGCGCCGTTGGACCGGCGCCTTCCGAACCGGAGAGGGACCGACATGCAGCAGTTCTCACTGAATACCGCGCCGGAGGACCTGGAAGACCGGTTCGCGGCCGCGTTCGGCGGGCAGGCCGCGGTCGAACGCCCGCTGGCGGCCAGCGGCATGGGCGCGCGCGTCTCCGGCATCGACCTCAGCCTCCCCTTGCGGCCGGCGCAGGTGGAACTCCTGCTGGACACGCTCAGCCACTGCCGGTTGATGACGCTTGCCGGACAGGACCTCGACCGGTTTTCGCTCGCGGCGTTCGAACGGTTCGCGAATCACTGGGGCGCGCCGGTCGCGCATCCCTCCAACTTCCTGCGCGGCGGCAAGCCGGCGCAGCAGGACGGCCCCAGCGACGGCGCCATCGCCTATGTGCCCTACGCGCAGCGGAAAGCTGCCGCAGCCGACGCCACGCTGCCCGGACAGGTCGAATGCCTGCCGCACGAGTCGCCGGCGGTGCTGGTGGCGACGAACCTGCTCGGCGACGGAGTGAGCGACGCGCCCACGCTGAAGAACGGCGGCTCATGGCACACCGACATCGAATATGAGCCGCTGCCCATCTATGTGTCGATGTTCCTCGTCCACCATGTGCCGGTGGCGCGGGAAGCGCCCAACGGACAATGGGTCGAACCGCCGGCCGATACGGGGCCGGCGCCCTACCATCCCGATTCCGACGAGGAGCTGATGGCGCTCCGCAAGCGCCTGCCGCTGAACGGGGAGACCGCCTTTGCGGACACCGCGGCCGCGTTCGCCGCCCTGCCGCCGGAAGAACAGGCAAGGCTCGAAGCGCTCCGGGTCCGCCGCCGTCTGAACGCGGGCGACGAAGGCTGGCTGACGGAACTCGTGCGCACGGACCCGCGTTCCGGCGTCAGGTCCCTGCACAGCCCGGTCTGGGCTTCGCGGCCGGGAATCCGCCCCCCGATCGAGGTGGACGGCATGACGCCGGAGGCCTCCCGCGCCTTTCTGGACGGCCTCGAGAAGCACGTGCTGCAGCCGCAGTTCCGCTACGACCACCTGCACGCGCCGGGCGACGTCACCATCTGGAACAACTACATGTCCCTGCACAACTCGCCGCCGATCAAGATCGGAATCGACAAGGCGGACGACGCGCGGCTGCTCTACCGGCTGAGCTGCAAGGGCGCCCCCGCCCTCGTGCTGCCCCGCGACGATGACCCGTCCTGGATCGAGAGCCACATCACCGCAGGCTACCGCTCGCCGGCCTCCATCGTCGGCGCGGCGCGCTGAGGCGGGCCGGCGGAGGTTCCGGGCGACAAGGCGGGTCTCCGCCGCTGCTTCGCCGGGAACGCACCGGTTTGCCCCGGTCCTCCGGGCGGCCGCATTGCCGGGCCGGCGCGGCGCAGCTATTTGGGCCGGCATCATGCTGCGCCGCCTTTACGACGGAACCATGCGCCTCGCCGGGCATCCGGCCGCGGTCTGGCTGCTTGCGGCGGTCGCCGTTGCGGAGAGCGTGGCGTTCCCGGTGCCGGTGGACGCCCTGCTCATTCCAATGGTGCTCGCAGCGCCCGGGCGCGCATGGCGCTATGCGGCCATCTGCACGGTCGCGTCCGTCGCAGGCGGCGTGGCGGGCTACGGCATCGGCGCCTTCCTCTTCGAGGCCGCGGGCGCGCCGCTGCTCCGGTTCTACGACTATGGCGAGGCGTTCGCGGAAGCGCAGGCGCTCTACAATGCCCATGGCGGACTCATTGTCTTCACCGCGGCCTTTTCGCCCATCCCCTACAAGGTCTTCACCATCGCCAGCGGCGTTGCCGGCACCGATCTCGGCACCTTCATTCTGGCCTCGGCGGCCGGCCGGGGGCTGCGCTTTTTCATCGTGGCCGCGCTTCTCTGGCGCTTCGGCGAGCCGCTCAGGGCCTTCATCGAGCGCCGGCTCGGACCGTTGACGCTCGCCTTCGCTGTCCTGCTCGTGGCAGGGTTCCTGCTGCTGAAGGTGCTCTGATGCGGTTCCTGCTCCATCCTGCGGCTCTGGCCGCCGGCAGCCTGGCGGCGCTTGCCGCGGCCTTTGCCTTCCAGCATCTGGGAGGCCTTGAGCCGTGCCCGCTTTGCATCTGGCAGCGTTGGCCGCATGTCGCGACCGTGCTGCTTGCGGCGCTGTCGCTCGGCTTTCGCGGTCCGGCCGCGGCGGCTTTTCTGGGGCTGGCGGGGCTGGCGGCGCTCGCGGGCGCGGGCCTCGCCGGCTACCATGTCGGGGTCGAGCAGCAATGGTGGCCGGGCCTGGAAGCCTGCGCCGGCGGCCCGCCGGCACAGACGGTCGCCGAGTTGCGCGAACGGCTGCTGAATACGGCCCCGGCGCGCTGCGACGAGGTGGCGTGGTCGTTCCTCGGCCTCTCCATGGCGGCCTGGAACGGGCTGCTCTCGCTGGGGCTGGCGGGGCTGGCGGCCGGCGCGCTCCGGCGCGCGAACTGGCCGGACAGGAGCATGGCGGCATGAAGCGCCTCCCCGGGGACCCGCCGCTGAAGGCGCGCGTCGAAGCGATGGTCCGCGTCAACCATGCGGGCGAATATGGCGCGCGGCGCATCTATGAGGGCCAGCTTGCCGTGCTCGGACGGGGACCGGCAGGGCCGGCGCTCCGGCACATGGCGCGCCAGGAGGCCCGCCATCTCGCCTATTTCGAAGCCGAGCTTGCCGGGCGGCGCGTCCGGCCGACGGCCCTGCAGCCGCTCTGGCACGTTCTCGGTTTCGCGCTCGGCGCGGCGACCGCAGCCATGGGCGAGCGCGCCGCCATGGCCTGCACCGTCGCGGTCGAAGAGGCCATCGACGAGCATTATGCAGGCCAGCTCGAAGCGCTGGAGGGCGAGGAGCCGGAGCTGGCGGCCGCCATCGAGGAGTTCCGGGCCGAGGAGCTGGAGCACCGCGACACGGCCCTCGACGCCGGGGCGGAACAGGCGCCTGCCTACGGCCTGCTCTACCGCGCGGTAAACACCGCCTCGAAGCTGGCCATCGCGCTCTCGACCCGCATCTGATACCAACGGCATCGACTTCGGACTCATGTCTTCTTCTCGTCATGCCCGGAACAAGTCCACTGCTGTCCGGTTTAGCCCGGATTTCTCACCGGGTGTAGGTGCATCGGGGCTCTGCATGTGAGAAAGTACTTCTGCTTCAAAGACTTGTCCTGTTGCAGAGGAGCGCCCCGATGCGTACAGAGTGTAACCTGACCCCGATGCGATTTGCACGC
>JAJDVH010000187.1 GCA_022826185.1 Alphaproteobacteria bacterium | reverse complement strand
GATTGCGCGCGCGAGACGGCGCACGCACCTCTCGCGCTTGCTCACGCCGGGGGCTTTTTCGGCCCCCAGCCGGTCGCTTTCTGCAGAAACGCCGAAAGGCGGCCCCGGGAGCCGCCTCTCTCTACTTTCATTCTACACCATACCGCCAAATGTCAAGCCCGGTCGGGAACAAAAAATGAAAATGCCGGAGATTTTTCACGAAAAGCCGGTGGAGCCGAGGCCCGGATCGACGCCCCGGGCCCCGGCTTCTTCCCGTCATGCCTCTCCTCGTCATGCCCGGACTTGTTCCGGGCATCCATGCGGCCGTGCGGTGGAAGCGGTGGAAGGGGATGTCCGGAACAAGTCCGGGCATGACGGAGGGGGTGCGTTCGGGCATGGCGGAAGGGAACGGGCCGGAAAGGCCGGGGCGGCGGGCGGGTGTCATACGCGGCGAAACAGCCGCAGGCAGACGGGTGAATCCGGCAGGCTTATAGGGGAAGGGCGGCGCCATCCGCTTCGCGTGCGCCCTCCAGCGCCAGCAGGAACCGTTTCCCCTCCGCCCCGCCGGGACCGGACCAGCCGCCGAGCGCACCGTTGGCCGCGACGATCCGGTGGCACGGCACGATGATCGGCAGCGGGTTGCGGCCGCAGGCCCCGCCCACCGCGCGCGGGCTCGAACGGACGGTCCGGGCGACATCGCCATAGCTCCGCGTCTCGCCCGGCGGGATATCCCGCATGGCCTGCCAGACGGCGCGGTCATGCGCCGTTCCCGCTGGCGAGACGGGCAGGTCGAACGAACGCCGCCCGCCCGCGAAATAGGCCGCAAGCTGAGCGGCCGCCTCATCCAGCAACGGCGATGCGTCATCCTGCCCGGCACGACCCCAATGGAGGCCCGTCAGCGCATCTCCCGACGCAACCAGCGTCACCCGACCCAACGGTGTCTCAACGGTTCTTTCTGCTTTGAGACAGTTATCAGCTAGAAATTTGTCCACAGACATGAATTGCTCTTCGGGCCTCCTTTTTTGCAGAGAACGCACTAACAGGAGAAAATTGTGAACAAAAACAGGTGGCATGGATGCAGGACCCACTTGGTTTCATTGCCTTTCTTATCCCATTCTGTTGGGATTATTCTCGACCTCCTATCGCTTCGATACCACAATACAGCGTCCGGATTTGGATCAAACTCTTCAAAAAAACCTTCAATTTCATCGTTCACTATTTCTCCCAGACTCAAAAGCGTATCCTTGTTTCCTCCACTCCGATATGGTGTTATGACTTGCAATCCTATGCAACACGTATCTGGCTCATTTCTCAGATTAGGGCCGTTTCTCACTTGATTGACTTGCTCTACAAGATTCGTCCACGGCCGATGTACTCTATCTGGAACTCTTCCATTAAGTAAACTGTTTATACCAACATATGAGCGCTTGAATTCGAAGTAGTATTCGATGCCATCGCTATATGCCCAAAGATCAACACTGCCATTTCCTTCTCTTTCCCGACCTCTGTTTTTTGGATTCCGCCTATCCCTCCTCCTAATTACTCTACTTTCAGATTGATGGACCGGCGTAAGTTGATGCATCGCAGCAGCCATTAGGGAGTAAATTTCCCGCTCCCCATAGAGAAGATTATGGTGCGGATATTCCCAGTTTGCAATACAAGTTGTATAGTGCTTTCTATTATAATTTTCGATGTTCCGAACAAATTTTTTTATGAGCGGATGTATCACGTCTTGGTTATGGCCAACATACGGCTTTGCTATCATTACAGGCATCGATTCCCCCTGTGCCTCATAAAGGCACTTGCCGTGCCTGAAAGAGCGTATTGCGCATGGAATGATCGGAGAGCGATTCCGACCGAACTAGCTACGACTATATACCTTTGCCGTGCCAGACCGCCAGCCCCTCGCACATCTCGGCCAGCCGCCGCCGCAGCCTTACCGGCTGCTCCACGATCACATGCTCGCCCCAGGTGATGAGGTGCCAGCAGATTTCGTCGAGGCCGCCGGCCTTGAAGCGGACCGTTACCGTTCCGTCGTCGTGCTTCTCGACTTTCTGGTCCGGGTGGAAGAGGAAGGTTGCGGCGTCGGGGGCGGCGCGGGCGTCGAAGCGGAGGACCGCCTTGACCGGCTCCTCCTGGAAGGTCCCGAAGGAGCGCCGGGCGAAGGCCTGCAGGTCGAAAGCCGGGTCGCGCTGGAAATCGTCGAGGCCGGGCCTTGCGCCGCTTATGTTGGCGAGACGCCAGAGACGCGGTCCACCGCTCCAGTCGGTGCGCGCCACCAGGAAGGGGCGGTTGCCGTAAAGCAGGCCGTAGGGCTCGACGGTCTGGCGGCTCCGCCGTCCCGTCCGCTGCGAGAGATAGTCGAACTCGACCGTGCGGCGGGCGAGGATGGCGTCGCGCACCACCCTCAGCACATCGGGGTCGACCGGCTGCCTCGGGCCGGGCCGCATGGCGAGGCCCTCGGCATGGAGCCGCGCTTCGAGCTCCGCCTCCAGCCGCTCCGGCGTCCGCGAGCGGTGCAGGGCGCGGAGCTTGACGGCCACCTCCTCCAGCCTGGCGGCGTGTTCGCCGAGGCCCGCCTGTTCGAGCGCGGCGGCGGCCGTGGACAGCGACCCCAATTCCTCCGCCGAGACGGAGACGAGGCCGCCCAGCCCGTCCGAAACAAGCCGCCAGCGCTTCCGGCGGTCGTCGCCGAGCGTGGATTCCAGCCGGCCGAACGCCCGGCCGACGGCGTCCCGCATGCGCTCGGCCGTTCTGCGCCCGACCGAGAACTCCAACCGGATGTCGTCGAGGGTCATGCCCGCGCGCGAACCCCGGAGGAGGACCGCCAGACGGACGATGTTCTCCGCGCTCATGCAACGCCCCTTCCATGCCGGTCCCCGCCGGGAGCACCATAGGCGGCGCTCCCGGCGGGACCAAGGCTCAGGCCCGGAAGCCCATGACCTGCGGACGGCCCGGCTTGGCGTCGCATTCCTGGCGCAGCATTTCCGCCAGCGCGGCGGGGTCGTCCAGCAGCCCCATGATCTCGGCCTTGCGCCGCACTACGGCGAAATCGCCGGGCGTGAGCGCCGCGAGCTCGCGGAGGCAGGCGGGCGGCTCCATGTCGAAATAGGCGCGGAACGCCGCTTCGGCCTGTTCGGGCGCCAGATAGTCCAGCGCCACCTTGAAGGTGAAGCGCCGGAGCGTCGCCGGGTCCAGATGGTCGCCGAAATTGGTGGTGCAGGCGAAGGGCAGCGGGTGGCTTTCCATCCAGGTCAGCATTTCGTTGACCTGGCTCACCTCCCACGACCTCTCCGCGAAGCGCCGGTCGGCGAGCAGCGAGTCGGCCTCGTCGAAGACCAGGAACGCGCCCGCGTCGCGCGCCTCGGCGAAGGCGTCGGCGATCTGCTGCTCCGTCTCGCCGACCCATTTGGACAGCAGGTCGGAGGTCCGCTTCTGCAGCACCTCCAGCCCCAGCCGCTCGGCGAGGTAGCGGGCATAGGCGCTCTTGCCCGTGCCCGGCGGCCCCTGAAGGCAGAGGGAGAAGCGGCGCCCGCCGGCGCGCGCCAGGCGCCCGGCCAGCGCGGCCGGGTCGGTATCGGCCCGGATCAGCGCCGGGTCGAAGCGTTCGGGCGGGCCCTGCGGCGGCCTCTCGCAGCCGAGCACCCGCGAGAGGCTGCGCACCCCGCGCCGCACCGTTTCGACGCCGCCGCCGGCGAGGCGCGCCGCTGCCGTCGCGCCCGCCGCAACGCCCGGCGTGGCCTCGAATTCGACCGCGAGCGCGCGCACCTCTTCCGGCTTCGCCTCGATGCCGTGGCGTTCGAGCTGCCGCGTCCAGACCCGCGTCCTGACCCGGCTCGTCGGCGGACGCAGCTCGAAGGCGAACATCATGCGCCGGAGAACGGCCGGCCCGACCCGCCGGGCGTTGTTCATCGCCCAGAGCGTCGGCGTCGGCGCGCGCTCCAGCAGCCGGTGCATGAAGACCCTGGAGGAGCCGCCCCGGCCCCTGCGGGCGAACCGGCCTCCCAGCAGGTCGAACCCCGGTTCGCCGCCATCGAGCAGGTCCTCCATCTCGTCGAAAAGGATCAGCGCGCCCCGGTCCTGCGAGAGCAGCCTCTGGGCCAGGCGAAGCTCCTGCAGCCTCTCCTGCCGCGACGGCTCATCGCCGTCCCCGTCCGCCTCGCCGACGCAGTAGAGCGTGACGCCGAGGCGCCCGGCGACCGTCTTGCAGAACTCGGTCTTGCCGGTGCCGGGCGGCCCGTAGAGCAGGATGTTGACGCCTTCGGCCCCGCCGTCGAGCGCGCCTTTCAGCAGCTTTTCGACATGGTCCCGGTCGCCGGCGACATGGTCGAAATCGGGCCAGTCGAGCTCGCCCGGGGGCGCGGCGTCGAACAGCAGCCGGTTGACGTCGGGCCCCGCTTCGCCCGGCGCGAACGCAAGCCGGTTGAGGCGGTCGATGGCCTTCACCTCGCCGTCGTCCTCGACGGAAACCAGTCCGGTCCGCACGAGGGGCCTGTCCCGGCCGAAGCGGCGGGCGACGGCGCCCGGCGAACGGCCCAGCATCAGGGCGAGAGCGCGGCCCCTGATGTTCAGGTCGTGCCACCGGGAGGGGCCAACGAAGACGTCCTCGACCAGCCCTTCGAACACGGGGTGCGTCTGGCAGCGCAGCAGAAGCTCCAGGATGGCGGCGTCCGTCCGCGTGAGGCCGGCGGTCTGCGACAGGCGCAGGAGCCGCTGCCCCGTCCGGTCGCGCCTCGGCGCCCTGGCCGGACGCTCGGCCTGCAACGTCTCCCGGAGGTCGCGAAACTGCTCTTTCGAGACCCTGTCATAGTCGGGCGTCAGGCGGCGCCGGCGCCTGCCCGCCCCGAGCGCGATGCGGTTTTCCCTGTCGGCCGCCCACCCGGCCAGCGCCGCGGTCTCGGGGTCCCGGCGGCGGAGGCCGGAGGCGGCGTTGGCGAGGTAACAGGCGAGCAGATATCGTTCGTAAGCCGTCAGCATGGGCTTTCTCCAGATTGCGGTGCTGGAGAGACCCTAAGGGCCGGATGCGTCAGATCCGGTCGTATCGGCGCGAATTTTTCGACAGCCCTGTTTGACAATTAAAAGTTACACCTTGTAAATGTATCCGGCAGGATCATCGTTATGCAGGGAAGCGGGCATGGCTCAAGAGAAACGGACCGGCACGGGAAGCAGGCCGATCCATGAGGAGGTCCTCGCGGCCGCCCGGCGCCTGTGCCGGCCGGAAGACTGGACGTTCGCCATGAACGATGTCGTGCACGCCCTTCCGCATCGCAATCCAGGCTCGGTTCGCACGCATGTCGGGAGCCGGTGCTGCGAGAACGCCAACAGGAACCACGCGCACACATGGCCCTATTTCCGCCGTGTCAGGCGCGGCGTGTACGAGATATTGCCGCCCTATCGCCGGGCCGCGCAGGACGCGCCGGAGCGGGACGCGGCCCGCCATGCAGAAGAGGGCAGCGCCCTGGCGGCCATTCATGTCGCGGTCTCGGAAAGCGAAGGCTGGTACGTGGCGGAATGCCTGGAAGTCGCCGTCGTCACCCAGGGCCGGACGCTCGACGAGACGCTGGCGAACCTGCAGGATGCGCTGGAATTGCATCTTGACGAAGAGGAACTCGCGAGGACCGGATTGCCCCCGGAGCCGCGGCTTGTGGTGAATTACGAGACTTCGGCCCTCGCCTCCTGATGCCGCGCCTGAGACGGCTGAATTCGCGGGAAGTGTTGCGGATTCTGCGGGACTTCGGCTTCGAGGTCGCCTCGATGCGCGGCAGCCATGCCAAGCTCGTCCGCATGACGGCGTCCGGCGAGCGGCAGGTTCTGACGGTTCCCCTCCATGCGCAATTGCGGACCGGAACGGTGCGGGCGATCTACCGCCAGGCTTCGCGCTTCATTCCGGGAGACGAATTGCAGGCGAGGTTCTTTGCCGACTGACGGGTTGGCGCCGCCTTTCGCGCCGGACCTCTACCGGTATCTCGCTTCCTGGTCGCCGTCCTCGGCCGGGCGGGCCATGGCGTCGATGATCTGCTTCAGGCTGACGCTGCCGATCGCGTTGCCCTCGGCGTCCACGACGCTGGCCTCGCCCGACGGCGCGGCGCTCACGACCTGCAGGGCCTCGTCCAGCACGAGGTCGTGCGCCACGTTCGGGCCGTCGACGCCTGCGCCGGGGGTCATCACCGACTGCGCCTCGATGACCCGGCCCCTGTTGATGTCCTTCACGAAGTCGAAAATGTAGTCGTCGGCCGGATGCAGGATGATGTCCTGCGGATTGCCCTGCTGGATGAGCGCGCCGTCGCGCAGGATGGCGATGCTGTCGCCCAGCCTGAGCGCCTCGTCGAGATCGTGGGTGATGAACACGATGGTCTTGTGCAGCTCCTCCTGAAGGCCGAGCAGGACCTGCTGCATGTCGGTGCGGATCAGCGGATCGAGCGCGGAGAACGGCTCGTCCATCAGCAGGATTTCCGCGTCGGTGGCCAGCGCGCGGGCCAGGCCGACCCGCTGCTGCATCCCCCCCGACAATTGCGAGGGATAGTGGTTCTCGAACCCCGACAGCCCGACCCGGTCCAGCCATTGCCGGCTCTGCTCCTTGGCCTGCCCGATGGACATGCCCTGGATCGCGAGGCCGTAGGCGGCGTTCTCGGCCACCGTCTTGTGGACATGCAGCCCGAACCTCTGGAACACCATCGAGATGCTGTGGCGCCGGACCTCGATCAGCTCCTCCCTGCTGAGCGCGAGGACATCGCGCCCGTTGACCATGATCCGGCCCGACGTCGGCTCGATCAGCCGGTTGATATGCCGGATCAGGGTGGACTTGCCGGAACCCGACAGGCCCATGATGACCGAGATTTCCCGGGCGGAAACCTCGATGTTGATGTCCTTCAGCCCGAGCACGTGATTGTGCTCTTCGAGCAGTTGCTGCTTGGACATGCCCTGCTGGACGGCGGCGAGCACGGATTGCGGCCGGGGGCCGAAGATCTTGTAAAGCTTCTCGATGCTGATCTTGGTCTCAGCCATGATCGACGCCCTCGCGGTGCCTCTGCAGGCGCTGGCCGAACCTCTGCGAGACGCGGTCGAAGATGATCGCCAGCGCCACGATCGCCAGGCCGTTCATCAGGCCGAGCGCCAGATACTGGTTCGAGATCGACCGCAGCACCGGCACGCCGAGACCGGCCACGCCGATCATCGACGCGATCACCACCATGGACAGCGCCATCATGATGGTCTGGTTCACGCCGGCGAAGATGTTGGGGAGCGCGAGCGGAATCTGCACGCCGAACAGTTTCTGCCTGTAGTCGGCGCCGAAGGCGTCGGCGGCCTCCAGCGCTTCCTTCTCGACGAGCCTTATACCGAGATTGGTCAGCCGCACGATCGGCGGAATCGCGTAGATGCACACCGCGATCAGGCCCGGCACCTTGCCGATCCCGAGCAGCATGACGACCGGTATCAGGTAAACGAAGGCCGGTATCGTCTGCATGATGTCCAGCACCGGCGTGATCGCCGTCTGCATCCGGTCCGAGCGCGCCATCAGGATGCCGAGCGGGATGCCGACCGCAATGCAGAGCAGGGTCGCGACCGAGATGATGGCAAGCGTGGACATGGTGTCCTGCCACATGCCGAAATAGCCGATGGCGAGGAATGACAGCACGGAGCCGATAACGACCGTCCTGCTGCGCGAGCCGAGCCAGGCCAGCCCGGCGATGACCAGGATAATCACCGGCCAGGGCGTCGCGATCAGCAGCTTCTCGAACCAGACGAGGAACCTGAGCAGGGGCTCGAAAAAGTTCTCCAGCATCTCGCCGAATTCGCGCGAGAAGTCGCGAAACCCTCCATCGATCGCCTTTTTCAGATCACGAAGATCCTGGCGGTCCATCGAGGGAAATTCCAACAAGGATTCCATGCGGGCCTCCCATCAGGCTCGGGGAATTATACCAGCGGCATCGACTTCGGACTCATGGGAAGACGACGGCCTATATCGTCGCCCCGGCCCCCGAGCCGGGGCCCATCTCCAACTCTCGACGCCACCGCAGCCGGTGGAGAACCGGCTCAGCCGCCGAAGCTGCCGCCGGGACCGAAGCTGTGCCCGGCTCGGGGGCCGAAGCGACGGTGGGGGCGGCTGCGCCGTCGGTTCCCATCAACGACCGCCGGTATTACTCCTTCAAACGCCCTTCCGGGCCGGCGTCAGAGGACAAGGAAAAGCCCGCCGGGACGGGTCCGGGCGGGCTTTTCTCTTCGAGTCAGGCAATCGGGCCGATTGCAGGACCCGCCTTACATGCCCTGCACTTTCGCGGCGACCTCGGCGGGCACCCAGGGCTTCCACACATCGCCGTGCGCCTTCAGGAATTCCGCCGCGGCGTCCGCCCCGTCGGCCTGGTTCTCGTCCATATAGACGAGCATGCCGTTCATCACGTCGCCCGGGAACACGCGGCTCCTGAAATACGCCATGACATCATCGCCGGCGTTCTTCGCGAAGTCGGCGGTGACCACGGTGTGCACTTCCGACTCCGTCCAGGACGAGGGCTGCGGGTCCGCGCATTCCTGCTCCGGCTTGACGATGCAGCCGTCCCAGTTCTCGCTGCCGGCGAACGGCACGCCGAAGTCGAGCTTGACCATCTTGTGGCGCCCGATCAGCGCGGTCGGCGACCAGTAATAGCCGAACCAGTTCTCGCCGCGGTTGACGGCCTTGGACATCGAGCCGTCAAGCCCGGCCGCCGAGCCCGGATCCACCAGCTTCCAGCCCATGTCCGCCATCTTGAACGCGCGGAACAGGTTCGCGTTGGTCAGCTGGCAGCCCCAGCCGGCGGGGCATCCCACGAACGCGCCCTTGGAGGGGTCCTCGGCATCCGGGAAGAGGTCCGGGCGCTTCAGCACGTCCAGCACGGTCTTCAGCTCGGGATGCTTCTCCTGCACGTAGGGCGGAACCCACCATCCCTCGCCCAGGCCGCTGATGGGGCCGTCATTGGCGGATTGCAGGCGTCCTTCGTCCATGGCGATCTTCAGGGGCTCGCGCACGGCGTTGATCCAGAGCTCGGGCGCCACGTCCGGCTCGCCCTTCTCGTTGAGCGAGGTGAAGGTGGGCATGGTGTCGCCGGGGACCAGCTCGACCTCGCATCCATATCCCTCGGCGAGGATGACCTTGTCGACTTCGGCCATCAGCTGGGCCGACGCCCAGTTCATATTCGCGATCTGGACCTTGCCGCAGTCCGCCATCGCCGCATTCGCGCCGAACGCCAGCGCCAGGCCCAGCAAGGCCGTTTTCGGCAGGTGTCTCATGGTCGTTACCTCCTCTGTTTCGTGCGTGGCGATCAGGACAATGCGCAGCAGGCGACAGGGCCCCCTGACGTTTGGCAGCACTACGGAAACGGCCGACGGGCCGCCACCGTCCGCCACCGACAGACGAAACGCTAACATGAGGGCGCAATGCCGACAAGGAGCGGCCCGGCCCCGCCTTTCCGGCGGACGGGAAAGTCCTGTAACCTCGCCCGCCGCAGCGCGACATGCGCAGCCGCCGGCGGGAGCGGGACAGTGGACGATCTTGAAGGGTTTCTGAGGCGCATTCCGAAGGTGGAGCTGCACTGCCACCTGCTCGGCACGGTGCGCAAGGCGACGATGAAGGCGATGGCGGCCCGCAACGGGGCGCGCACGACCGGGGACGAGATCGAGGGGTTCTACATTCGCGGCGAGAAGCCGGTCGGCGTGCTGGCGATCTTCCGCGAGCAGGAGGCCCATATCCTGAAGACGCCGGCGGACTTCCGGCAGATCGCATACGAATATCTGGAGGACGCCGCCGCCCACACCGTCCGCTACGCCGAGATCTACTGGAACCCGACCGGCAATCTCCGCCACACGGGCCTCTCCTACGCGGAGCTGCAGGCCGCGGTGCTGGCCGGCATGGCGGATGCGGAGCGGGATTTCGGCATCGCCGGCAATCTCATCCCCAGCATCGACCGGGAGGCGCCGCCGGAGGACGCGGTCGAAATGGTCCGGCAGATGATCGCCAACCGGGATGCGCGCGTGCCCGGCATCGGCATCGACTACCGCGAGGTGGACAATCCGCCGGAGAAATTCGCCGAGGCCTACGGGCTGGCGCGGGAGGCCGGCTTCCGGCTGACGGCGCATGCGGGCGAGTTCGGCGAGCCCTGGACCAATGTCGCAGCCGCGCTCGACCTGCTCGGGGTGGAGCGGCTCGACCACGCCTACACCGTCCTCGACAATCCGGAGCTCACGGCGCGCTGCGCGGCCGAGGGCATCGTCATCACCGTCGTGCCGTCCAACAGCTACTATCTGCGCACGCTGGACCGCGCCGAATGGGCGCAGAAGCACCCCATCCGGCGCATGGGGCCTGCGGGGCTGCGCATCCACCCCAACACGGACGACCCCGCCTTCCACCTGACGGACCCCACCCGCTGCTGGCAAAGCATGGTCGTCGATTTCGGCTATTCGCCGGCAGACCTCCGGGGCTTCATGCTGAACGGCCTCGACGGCGCCTGGATCGATGACGGGCTGCGCGAACGCTGGAAGCGGGAATGGAGCGCCGAGTTCGATCGTCTCTTGGCGGAATACGGGGCGGGGCCCGCCGGCTGACATGGACGCGGCGGCCACGCTCAGCGGGGCGTTCGCGCGCTTCGGCGCCGCCTTCTCGCTCGACGACGCGCCGGAGGACGACCGGCGCTATGCGAAGCTGCTGGCGCTCGACCTCTTTGGCTGCGCTCTTGCCGGGCTCGACACGGAGGAGGCCCGCCTTGCGCGCCGCGCCGCCCGCGCGCTGTCGCCCGGCGGCGGCAACGCCTCGCTCTGGGGCAGGGGCGAGGCGGCCGGGCTGGGCGTCGCGGCGATGGTCAACGGCACCACCGCCCATGCGCTGGAGCTGGACGACTTCCACGGGGTGGACCATTCGGGCGCGGTGACGCTCCCGGCGCTGCTGGCCGCGGCCGACGCGGGTGGGGAGGCGGACGGGCGGCGCGTCCTCGAAGGCATGATCTTCGGCTACGAGGTCGGACGCCGGCTGCTGGACGGCGCGGGCGGCTACCGCCGGCACAACGCGACCGGCTGGCACACGACCGGCACGCTCGGCAGCTATGCGGCGGCGGCGGCGGTCGCGAAGCTCCTCGGCCTCGACGAGCGGCGGATGCTCTGGGCGCTCGGCATCGCCGGCAGCTTCACCGGCGGCACCTGGGCCTTCAACCTCGACGGCGCGATGAGCAAGCGCTACCACGCGGGCGCCGCCGCGCAGACGGGCCTGCAGGCGGCCTTCCTCGCGCGGGAGGGCTTCACCGGGCCGGCCTCGGTGCTGGAGGCGGAGCGCGGCGGCTATTTCAACCTCTACGGCGAGGGCATGACGCCGGCGGCCCGCGCCGCGGCCGACGGCCTCGGCCGCGACTTCCGCATCGGCTGGGCCGGGGTCAAGGTCTATGCCTGCTGCCGGGGCATCCACGGCGCGCTCGACGTGGCGCTCGGCTTCCGGCGGACGCACGGCTTGCGGGCGGAGGAGATCGAGAGCGTCGATGTCCTCTGCACCCCGGTCCAGAAGGACCAGCTCGGCCTCGCCTTTCCGAAGACGCGGATAGAGGCCCAGTTCAGCCTTCCCTACAGCACCGCCGTCGCCTTCCTGCACGGGGAGGCGGGCTACGAGTTCTTCACGGAAAAGTGGATCGGCGACCCGGAGATCGAGGCGCTCGCCGCAAGGGTGGCGCTGGAGGCCGACGAGGCCCGCTCGCTGGAAGAGGAGCCGGTGCTGACCGTGCGCACGCGGGACGGCCGGGCCTTCACCGGCCAGCAGCCCGTCCCCATCGGCGACCCCGCCAACCCCGTCCCGGAGGCGGATATCCGCGCCAAATACCGCGCGCTCGCCGGCCGCCATCTCGCGCCGGAAACCGCCGGCCGGCTGGAGGAAGCCGTCCTCGCCCTCGACCGCCCCGGCCGCCTCGCCGAAGTCCGCGCGATTCTGGCGGAGCGGGCCGAGTGTCCGGTTGGAGGGTAGAGCGCCGCTTTCCGGCCGCAAGCCGGTTGCGAGCCGCTCCACCCGAGTCCCAGCCGCCGGAGATTCGGCGAGAAATTCGAAGCATCGGAGTAATACCGACGGTCGTTGATGGGAACCGATGGCGCAGCCGCCCCACCGTCGCCCCGGCCCCCGAGCCGGGGCCCAGCCCCGGTCCTGGCGGCAGCTTCCGCGGTTGAGCGTGCTCTTCACCGGCTGCGGCGGTGGCGCGTGTCAGGGATGGACCCCGGCTTCCCCGCTCGGAGGCGGGGACAGGCGGGGGCCGGGGTGACGATATGGGTCGTGATCTTCACATGAGTCTGAAGTCGATGCCGCTGGTATAAACCATTCAGGTAGTTCCGCGCCTGCCGCAAACCGAATTTCGCGATTGTGTATTCGTAGATGCCGCTCACGTCGTCGGCGGCCCTTCGAGTCAGCTTATAGCCGGCCATCGGCGCGGAGGCGGGCCTCTACTTCTTCCATGATCTCCGTAACCGTCCTGTCGCTTACGCCGCTGTCCATGCCTTCCCGGATCGCGGCTTCGAGCTCAAGATATCCGGCGCTGCGTTCCCGGTCCCGGCGGATCAGGTCGCGGATATACTCGCTGTCATTGGTGAAGCCGCCGGCGGCGACCTGGGCCTTGACCCATCGGTCCTGCCGGTCGGTCAGCGTGATGGTCTTGCGCACCGTCGCCATGCCCGTCCCCGATTGCAGCGCAAAAGATCATACTTTCGGTGCATATTGCATGATCTTGCATGCAGGGGCAAACAGCCGCTCAAAATGCCGGGCGCGGTTTCACCCGCGAGATTCCCGAATATCTGTTGCGACTAAGTCGCATTAGCGCATTATTCGGTCCCGACCGGGAAGCCCGCCCGATCCTGAGCATCCTGTCGTCTGCGAAGGGATGAAAGCCTGCGAAAAACGGTCGCCGGTCTCAGGCGGAGCAATCCGGCCAGGAGGGAACAGGCATCCCGGAACGGCTCCAGGTAGATCGTCTTCAGGCTGTGGGCGGGGCCGGTCGTGGCCGGGCCGCCGAAGCGGATTTCCTGTCCGCGTTCGGCAAGGCAGAGGCTGCCGCCGAGCCAGTCCCAGAGCGCGAGCACGGCGCCGAAATTGCGGTTGTGGTGGCGGGGGTCGTCGGAGTGGTGGATCTGGTGCTGGGCCGGGGAAATCAGGACCCGCTCGAGGAAGCGCCCGTAGGAAATCCGGACATGGGAATGGCGCAGGTTCGACCCGGCGGCATTGAACGCGAACAGGATGGCGTTCGCGCCGTAAACGGTCACCAGCTCCACGCGGTCGCCCAGGAAGAAGAAGAACGCCGCCAGGGCCGCCGCCTGCACGAAGATCGACCGCAGCGCGAAGAGCACGCCCTCCACCGGGTGGGTGCGATAGACGGTGAAGGGCGTCAGCGTCTCGGCGGTGTGGTGGACCTTGTGGAAACACCACAGGAGCGGCCAGCCATGCAGCCAGCGGTGGAGCAGGTATTTCGTGCCGTCGTCGAGGAGGAACAGCACGAGGGTGAACAGGGCGGCGACCGCCCAGCCCGGCGCGTCGGGCCAGAGAAGCGGGCGCCCGTCGAACCAGATGTGCATGGCCTCGAACAGCAGCGTCGCCACGGCCAGCTTCGAGACCAGCCGAGGGACGACGCCCATCATGACCGCCTGGTTGAGGACGGCGATGCTGTAGTCCGCCCGCGCCGAGCGCGACCACCAGATTTTCCGGCTGAAGAGCCGGGCGAGGGACCCGAGGAGCGCCGTTCCGCCGACGAGCATCTGCACGGCCAGCGCCAGCACCAGGGCGCTGGCGAGATAGCCGACGAAGACCCGCTTCTGCGGATTGAGGAACTGGTCGGCCAGGTGTTCCAGAAAGTCGACGAGGAGCGCTTCCATGACCGGCTCCGCGGCTCACGTCAGTCGTTCTCGGCCGACGCCTTGTCGCCGAGCGTGGCGGAGAGCGCTTCCATCTCGCCCGTCACGTCATTGTTGCGCGCCTTGACGCCGAACCGGTCGATCAGGAGCTTCTGTATCTTCGCCATGTGGAGCATGTACTCGCCCCAGTCGGGCGCTTCGCTCTGCAGGTAGTTGCCCCTGGTGTCGATATCGCCGACCTGGTTGCCGTCCAGCAGCACCGGGCCGATACCCATCATGCGGTTCAGCCGCGTGGCGGTCTCGCCGAGATTGTTCCTGCCAGACTGCAGCGCGAGCGCGAAGCCCTTCAGCTCTGCCCAGTGCTTGACATAGTTGCGGAACTGCCTGGCCGGGTCGCCATTGGCTTCCACGATGATCTTCAGCTTGACCATGTCCTTGTAGACGGAGCCGGCATACTTGAAGACCGCCTCGGCCAGCACCGTCTCCCAGGTCCCGGCGATGACGGCCGCATGGCCCTTCAACTCCGCGCGCTGGGCGTCGGTCAGCGTCTCGCCGTTCGCGGCGGCGAGCAGTTTCCGGCCGTCCAGGAACGCCCTGGTGATCGTGTGCAGGTAGGAGGTGCTGTTGCCCCTGTCGTAGACCGAGGCGTCGAACCCCGCGGCGTAGTAGGCCGGGCCGAAGGCCATCTCGGTCTTGAGGTCCACCTTGCCGTCCTTGTCATGGTCGGCGGCGGCGAAGCCTTCGTCGTCGCGCCTGGCGATGTTGTATACGTCCTTCGGCGTCAGCTTCAGCGTGTGCGCCGGCGCGCCGAAATAGCCGAACGCCTCGTCCCAGGCGTGCTCCTTGCCGGTATAGGCCGCGCCCTTCTTGTAGGGCTTGTCGTTCGGCTTCCTGTCGGGGCCGGGATACTCGTCCAGATAGCCGTCCACGGCCTGGTTGTAGAACACCGCGCCCATGATGAACTTGGAGATCAGCTGCGGATAGTCGTAGCCGTTTTCCGCATCGAACCCCTTGTCGGCCATCGAGGCCTTGTCGATCCAGAGCGAGACAAGCTCCGCCCCCGTCATGCCGTTCGGCATGCCGGCGACGGCGCCCTTGTAGGTCTTGTCCGCGAGGTTCTTGCCCTTGCTGATCTCGTCCACCGCGGTCTGGGCGATCGCGAACGCCCCTTTCGTCGTCGGCGCGAGGATCTTGCGGCCTTCTTCCCTGCCCTCGAAATAGGCCGTCATCCTGGCCTTCAGCCCGGCGTTCTCCGCGCCGTTCCCGGACCCGGCGAGTTTCTTCAGCGAGTCGTGCAGGACATGGCGGGCGATCTGACCCGTGTAGGAGACGGACGTGGTCTTCTTGCCGTCATAGCCTTTGACGGTCACCGGGAAGCCGGCATAGACCATGTCGTCGGCAAACGCGGTCCCGGAAAACAGCGCTATCGCAGCCGCCGCCAGCCCCGCCGCGAAGCTTCTGGTCATCACAAATCCTCGCCTCTCGATTCGACCCACGAGAGTTGAGATTGATATACATTCGCAAGAGAGTCAATGCGAATGAAAAACATTCTCAATTCAAGGGGCCGGCGGGTGATTGGCCGAACTAGACAGGATGTCCGAGCTGCTCCCGTAGCGTCTTGCGCCTGATTTCCGCGGCGGCGCCGCGCGGCAAGTTGCCGAGCTGGAAGGGGCCGTAGGCGATGCGGATCAGGCGGTTCACCGGGTGGCCCAGATGCTCCAGCACGCGGCGGACCTCGCGGTTGCGTCCCTCGGCGAGCGCGACGGTGAGCCAGGCATTGCCGCCGCGCTGCTCGTCGAGGCTCGCCGTGATCGGCCCGTAGCGCCAGCCGTCGATCTCCGCGCCCCCGGCGAGCCGGGCAAGGCGTCCTTCGTCCACGCGCCCGCGCACCCGCGCCCGGTAGCGGCGCACCCAGCCGCGCGACGGCAGTTCGAGCTCGCGGGCGAGCGCGCCGTCATTCGTCAGCAGCAGCAGGCCCTCGGAGGCGAGGTCGAGCCGCCCGACGCTCACCACGCGCGGCAGGTGGGCGGGCAGGCTCTCGAACACGGTCGGGCGTCCCTCGGGGTCGCGGTCGGTCGTCAGCAGGCCGGCGGGCTTGTGGTAGCGCCAGAGGCGGGCCGGCTCCGGCTCCGGCAGCGGCGCGCCGTCCACCTCGATGCGGTCCCGCGGGCCGACATTGACCGCCGGGTCGCGAAGCGCTTGCCCGTTCAGGCTGACGCGCCCGGCGAGGATGCGCCGCTCGGCCTCGCGCCGCGAGCAGACGCCGGCCCGCGCGATGCGTTTCGCGATCCGCTCGCCGTCCCCGCTCACGGCATGGCGTCGCGCGCCGCTTCCACGAAGGCCCCGACGATGCGCGCGTCGCCGGGGTCGATATGGAACTCCGGATGCCACTGCACGCCGAGGCAGAAGCGGTAGCCCGGCGCCTCGATGCCCTCGATCACGCCGTCGGGCGCGCGCGCATTGACGGTGACGCCCGGCGGCTCGTCGGCGGCCGCCTGGTGGTGGGCGCTGTTGACCCGGAGCGGGCCCGCCCCGACGATTTCGGCGAGCCGCGTGCCGGGCGCGACGGCGACCTCGTGGCCGGGCTCGGTGCGCGGATTCGACTGCTCGTGGGCGAGCGCGCCCGGCACCTCGTCCGGGATATGCTGGATCAGCCGCCCGCCCAGCGCCACATGCAGCAATTGCTGGCCGCCGCAAATGCCGAGCACCGGCATGTCGCGGGTGAGCGCGCCCTCCACCATGGCGAGCTCGAAATCGGTGCGTCCGGGTTTCAGCGACACCGCCTCGTGGCGTTCCGCCGCGCCGAACAGCACCGGATCGACATCGAAGGCCCCGCCCGTGACCAGCAGCCCGTCGATGCGGTCGAGATAGGCGCCGGCATGGGCGGTCTCGTGCGGCAACAGCAGGGGAATGCCGCCCGCCGCGCTCACCGCGCCAGCATAGTTGCAGCGCAGCGCATACCACGGCAGGCTGGAGTAGCCGCCGGGGGGTTCCCGGTCGACGGTAAGGCCGATGACTGGAAGGCGCGCCATGGCGCCCGTCTACACGCTTCACGCAGCAATGCAACGGGCGCTTCAGCTGGCGGAGGCGGCCGCGGCCCGCATTCCCGCCGATGCGCCGGTGGGCGCGGTGCTGCTGGGCCCGGACGGCCGGGCGCTGGCGGAGGCGCATAACGAGGTCGAGGCGGGTATCGACCCGACCGCCCATGCCGAGATGCTGGCGCTGCGCCGGGGCGCGGCCAGGCTCGGCCGGCCCCGCCTCGACGGCTGCACGCTGGTGGTCACGCTCGAGCCCTGCGCGATGTGCGCGCAGGCGGCGGCCCATGCCCGGATCGCGCGGCTCGTCTTCGGCGCCTGGGACCCGAAGGGCGGCGGCGTGGACCACGGCGCGCGCATCTTCGACCGCAAGACCTGTCTGCACCGCCCCGAGGTCGTCGGCGGCCTCATGGAAGCCGAAGCCGCCGCCCTGCTGACAGCGTTCTTCCGGGCGCGGCGGTAGGAGGCACAATACGGCCCGCACACTTCTACAAGAACGCGCCCGGGTTGCGGACCTTGGTTTCCTCAACGATTTGGTCGAAGAACTGATCGAAGTCCCCAGCGTCGGAAAGCAAAACCGGGCCTTCTCGAAAGTCCACCTCAACGACGATATTCGCCTCAATCATGCCGGGCGCCCACGATGGCGAAGCCCGGCCTGAGAGCCTCTCAACAAAGGATCGAAACAGTTCACTCCATGTCGCCCCGTGTTTTGGGGAGAAAGCATCCTGACCGCTGTCAAAAACCATGATGTAACCGACTGCAATCTCCGGCGAATGAAGCTGGACGTTGGCGACCTCGCCCATCAGGTCATCAATACGGTTTGGTACGGTCCCTCGTAAGTTCTTCAACAATGACTTCAATGTGATGCCCAGCCTTACTTTGCCGTCATATTCCCAACCAACGTCCCAACGCTTGGTTCGCCCGGCACCAGGAATATCTATTTCCGTGCGGACACCAGACAGGCCGCGCTTTACCAGCTCTTGCACACAAAATTCTGCGAGACAATTAAGGCGGATTGGGGATTGAGTTCGCCCTTCCGTCACCGCTATCCGGTATAGATCATCAATGGCGTCCTGAACCTCTAGAGGCATCTCTGTGTCACCGTTGGACAATCACATTCGCCTCGTGAGCGAGGCGTTTCTCTGCAGTGTCGACATAGGAAGGTTCAATCTCGACCCCGATGCTGTTACGTCCCCATTTTCCAGCTGCCACAAGCGTTGTCGCAGTGCCCGCGAATGGATCCAATACCGTATCACCGGCGAAGCTGAACATACGCACGAGGCGCTCGGCAATTTCTAAAGGGTACGGAGCAGGATGCTGTCGAGTGGAAGCGCCACCCGGTCCGTTCCATATTTGCTGGAACCACCGCTCATGCCTATCTTTTGGAATGACGCTCAGAATTCGTGCCGCGAGCGATGGGCTTCGGTAGCCACCCGGCTTGCGCAGCATGAGGACAAATTCAATATCGTTTTTGATAACAGAATTTGGCTCGTAAGGTTTCCCAAGGAACGAGCCTCTTGAACCCTTTGCTTCGCGCTTTGCGTTGGCGATTTTATGCCAAATGATAGGAGCCAAATTGTCGAAGCCTATGCTGCGGCACTGCTCCTGAATGGAGGCATGGAGCGGTACCACCATGTGCCGCCCTCCGTTCTGTCTCCGGGAAAGGCACACATCTCCGACGACGCAAACGAGCCGCCCACCAGGCACGAGCGCATCGAAGCAAGATTTCCAAACCTCGCCTAGCTGTTCCAAAAAGGCCCCGTAGTCTTTCGTCCAACCTAATTGTCCCGGGCATTCAGGGTATTCCTTGAGGGTCCAGTAAGGCGGGGACGTAACCACCAAATGAACCGACTCTCGCGGAACGCGACCTTGGTCGCGGGCGTCTCCTTGATAAATTGTATGCCGGGTTGGGACCTTGCCGAGCTGCTCCTCAATCTGCGTTGTCATGCCCGGGTCGCGGGCGAACGCTGGAATGGCTCGTTGGGGGTCGTCCAGAGAGAGCCACTCTGCAGGCAGCAAGACCTCAAGACACTGGCCTCCGTTCCATTCGGCTACTGACGAGCCGATTGATGGTACCCGCCCTTGCAGCCGCGACGGAGAGCCGGCCGTTCTCTGGGGTCGGGAGGAAACAGGTGCGACGTCAACGATCATGCGTTTCCTTTCGCGCCTCGCAACGGTCATAGCAGCAAGAATAGACCATCCCGATGGCAGGAACAGCCGCCGCATTCTCATTTCGTCCTTCCCGCTTGCCGCGCCGGGGCGGGCGGAGGACAATCGCGGCTCGTACTGGAGGCGGGAGAGGGCGTCATGTCGGTCATTCTGGGCAGCGGCGAGCATCGCTACCGGGTCGTCGAGGACTGGGCGAAGCTGCCCGACGGCTGGGAGTTCCGCGATGTCGCCGCGGTCGCGGTGGACAGCAAGGACCAGGTCTATGTGTTCAATCGGGGCGAGCACCCGATGATCGTTTTCGACCGCGAGGGCAATTTCCTGCGCTCCTGGGGCGAGGGGGAGTATCCGCGCGCCCACGGCATCCATATCGGCCCGGACGAGACGCTCTACCTGACCGACGACGGCGACCACATCGTCAGGCGCTGCACGCCGGAGGGCAAGGTGCTGATGACGCTCGGCGTGCCGGGCACGCCCGCGCCCTTCATGAGCAACGAGCCGTTCCACCGCTGCACCCACACGGCCATCTCGCCGGACGGGCACCTGTTCGTCTCCGACGGCTACGGCAATGCCTGCGTCCACAAATACACGCCCGACGGCAGGCTGGTGAAGAGCTGGGGCGAGAGCGGCACCGACCCCGGCCAGTTCAACATCGTCCACAACATCACCGCCGACGACGATGGCTGGATCTATGTCGCCGACCGCGAGAACCACCGCGTCCAGGTGTTCGACACGGAGGGCCGCTATGAGGCGCAGTGGAACAATCTCCACCGGCCCTGCGGCCTCTACATGCCGCGCGGCTCCTGCCCGCACTGCTTCATCGGCGAGCTCGGGCCGGGCATGGCCGTCAACCGCCACCACCCCAATCTGGGTCCGCGCCTCTCCATCGTGACCAATGAGGGCGAGCTGGTGGCCCGGCTCGGCGGCGAGGAGGGACCGGGGCAGGAGCCGGGCAAGTTCCTCGCCCCGCACGGCCTCGCCGTGGACAGCCGGGGCGACATCTATGTCGGCGAGGTCGCCTACACAAACTGGCCGGCGAGCTTCGGGGACGAGCCCCGGCCGCAATGGCTGCGCACCTTGCAGAAACTCGAAAAGCTCTGAGCCCCGCCCATGGTCCCCGAACCGAAGGTCATCGAGACCCGCATCCACGCCGCCCTGCCGGACGAGCTCCGGATTACGGACCGCGAAAGCCCCTTCACCCGCGAGATCTTCCGCGGCCACCGGGTCGGCTCCTTCCTGGAGGGGCCGGCCTTCGACGGCGACGGCAATCTCTACATGGTGGATATCGCCTTCGGGCGCATCCTGAAGCTCGCGCCGGACGGCGGCTGGTCGGTAACCGCGCACTATGACGGCCACCCGAACGGCATGAAGCTGCACCGCGACGGGCGGCTGTTCGTCGCCGACCGGCAGAACGGCGTCATGGTGGTCGATCCCGTGAACGGCAGGGTCGAGACCTTTCTCGGGCCCGACCGGCTGCCCGGCTACAAGGGGCTGAACGACCTGTTCTTCGCGTCGAACGGCGACCTCTACTTCACCGACCAGGGAACGAGCGGCCTCCACGATCCGACCGGCCGCGTCTTCCGGCTGTCCGCCTCCGGCGAGCTCGACTGCCTTGTGTCCAATGCGCCAAGCCCGAACGGCCTCGTCATGAACCCGGCCGAGACGGAGCTCTATGTGGCCGTGACCCGCGACAACGCCGTCTGGCGGGTGCCGTTCCGCGAGGACGGCACGGTGCACCGCGTCGGCCTTTTCTGCCGGCTGATCGGCGGCATGGGGCCGGACGGCATGGCCGTGGACCGGGCCGGCAATGTCGCCATTGCGCACGCCGGCGGCGGTCAGGTCTGGCTCTGGTCGGCGGCCGGCCTGCCGACCCACCGGGCGGTCGCCTGCGACGGCGGCCTGCTCACCACCAATGTCGCCTATGGCGGCCCCGAGGGGCGCACGCTGTTCATCACCAACTCGCTCAGCGAGAATGTGCTGGTGGCGGACATGCCGGAGCCGGGCGAGCCGATGTTCGGGCTTGCCTGAGCCGCCGGCGCAACAGGGAGGCGGAACCATGGCGGAAAAGGCGGTGCCGGTCGGCATCAACCATGTGGCGCTCGAAGTGGGCGACATCCGGGAGGCGCTGGATTTCTACGGCGGCTTCCTCGCACTCGAGATCGCGCGGCAGAGCGAGAAGGCCGCCTTCGTCTATTTCGGCGATCAGTTCATCAACTTCTCCCTGGGCCGCCGGCAGGGGCCGGACGACAACCGCCATTTCGGCATCGCCGTGGACGACAAGGCGCTCGCCATCCGCCGGCTGGAGGAGATGGGCGTCGAGTTCCTCAAGGGGCCGTTCACCGATTTCCTCGACCCCTGGGGCAACCGGGTGGAGCTCACCACCTACACGAAGATTCAGTACACCAAGGCCGACCATGTGCTGCGCGGCATGGGCCTCGGCCATCTCGAAAAGGCGCCGGAGGCGCTGGAGGAGCTCGCCGCCAAGGGCATGGCTCCCGGCGAATGACCGCAGCCCGGCGACAAGGAGGACAGCGATGAGCGGGCGTTTCGGCTTCGCGCCGGCGGAGGACCGGCCGATCCCCTATCTGGACCGTATCCGCGCCTATTACCAGACGCTGGGCTACGGCAGGCCCTATGAGTGGGCGCATTATGTCGGGACGCCCTTCGCGGCGCTCGCGAAGCCGCTGGCGGAGGCGCGGATTGCGCTGATTACCACAGCGGCGCCCTATCAGCCCGGCAAGGGCGACCAGGGGCCGGGCGCGCCCTACAATGCGGCGGCCAAGTTCTACAGCGTCTATTCCGGCGACAGCGGATCGGACCCGGACCTGCGCATCTCCCATATCGCCATCGACCGCGATCACACCACGGCCGAGGACATCGGCTCCTGGTTCCCGCTCCGCGAGCTCCGGCGGGCGGCGGCGGAGGGCCGGATCGGGGAGGTGGCGCCGCGCTTCCACGGGGCGCCGACCAACCGCAGCCATGCGGCGACCATAGAGGTGGACGCGCCGGAACTGCTGGCGCGCTGCCGGGAGGACGGGGCCGACGCGGCCGTTCTCGCCGCCAACTGACCGGTGTGCCATCAGACCGTGAGTCTGGCCGCACGCGCACTGGAAGCCGCCGGCATCCCGACCGTCATCATGGGCTGCGCCCGGGACATCGTGGAGCATGCGGGCGTGCCGCGCTTCCTCTTCAGCGATTTCCCGCTCGGCAACCCGGCCGGGCGCCCGCACGACCCGGACTCGCAGCGCGCAACGCTGGCGCTCGCGCTCCGGCTGCTGGAGAGCGCGCCCGGCCCGAACACGACCGTGCGCAATCCGCTCCGCTGGTCCGACGACCCGTCCTGGAAGCGCGACTATTCCAACATCGACCTGGTGCCGCCGGAGGAGATCGCGCGGCGCCGGGCGGAGTTCGACCGCATCAAGGAAGTGGCGAAGACCCGGCGCGAGGAGGATGCGGCCGCCGGCTGACCGGGCTATACCGGGGCTGAGAGCAGGGTCCGCAGGCGAGGAGCGCCGGAATGGAATATGCCGACGGCAGGATGCTGGCCGACAAGGAATCCGGCATCGGCTGGATGACCTTCAACAATCCGGCCCGGCGCAACGCCATGACCATGGAGATGTGGCAGGGCGCGGACGCCATTCTGGCGGACTTCGAGGCCGACCCGGAGGTGCGCGTCATCGTGCTGAAGGGCGCGGGCGACAAGGCGTTCGTGTCCGGCGCGGACATCTCGCAATTCGAGAAGAACCGCGCCGACGCCGCGGCCGCCGCGCGCTACAGCGCCGCGACCGACGCCGGCCGCCAGCGCCTGGCGACGGCGGAGAAGCCGGTGATCGCCATGATCCGCGGCTTCTGCATGGGCGGCGGCCTCGGCATCGCCATGACCTGCGATTTGCGCTTCGCGGCCGAGGGCTCCGAGTTCGGCATTCCCGCCGCCCGGCTCGGCATCGCCTATAATTTCGAGAATGTGCGCAGCCTTGTCGGGCTGGTGGGGCCGGCGCGCGCCAAGGACATCCTGTTCTCCGGCCGGCGGCTGCCGGCGGAGGAGGCCTACGCTGTCGGGCTGATCGACCGGGTTGTGCCGGCGGCGGAGCTGGAAGGCCATGTGCGCGACTATGCGGCCCGGCTTGCGGTGAACGCGCCGCTCTCGATCCGCGCCTCCAAGCTCACCATCCGCGAGGTGATGGCCGACCGGCAGGAGCGCGAGGCCGGCCTCATCGAGGCGCTGGCGAAAGCCTGCTTCGACAGCGCCGACTACCGCGAGGGCCGCACCGCCTTCATGGAAAAGCGCCGCCCGGTCTTCACCGGCGGATAGCGCAATATCCGATCCTGCCGCCCCGCTGCGGGGTTGCGCCGGCCTGCCTCGACATTGCCGCGGTTCGCAAGCTTGTCTATATCGCCTTCGAGCGGTCTTGATTCTATGGCTGGAGCCAACAGGGGCGGCGCAGGAATCCCCGGCGGGCCGGCGGGGACATGAGGTGATCGCTTGAGCGACGGCAAGCTGTATGGCGGCAGGGAAATCCGCGCGGCGCTTGCGGAGAGCCGGAGGCTTTTCGTTTCCTGCGGCCTGTTCAGCGTCGCCGTGAACCTGCTGATGCTGACCGGCCCGCTGTTCATGCTGCAGGTCTATGACCGGGTGCTGACCTCGCGTTCCGAGGCGACGCTGGTCGCGCTCATCGGGATCGTGGCGTTCCTGTTCCTGATGATGGGCATCCTCGACCATGCCCGCGCGCGGGTGATGGCGCGGGCCGGCGCGCGCCTGCAGGAACGGCTCGATTCGCGGGTGCTGCGGGCCGTGCTGTCGCGGTCC
>JAJDVH010000074.1 GCA_022826185.1 Alphaproteobacteria bacterium | reverse complement strand
GCGTGCAAATCGCATCGGGGTCAGGTTACACTCTGTACGCATCGGGGCGCTCCTCTGCAACAGGACAAGTCTTTGAAGCAGAAGTACTTTCTCACATGCAGAGCCCCGATGCACCTACACCCGGTGAGAAATCCGGGCTAGGACTCGCACGATGTTGACGACCGCGTTCCGGTGGTGGACTCCCTGGCGCGAAGCGGCCGGTGCGACCATGTATCATGTGGATCTCGCGCCGCATGCGGAGCGCGAGGCGTATGCGTTCTCCCTCCTGGATGACGAAGAGAAGGCTCGCTGGCATCGCTTTCCCGTGCCCGCCCCCCGGCGCCGCTTCGCCCTCTGCCGGGCGGCGCTTCGCGTAAACCTTGCCGGGCGCCTGGCCTGTTCCAGCGACCGGCTCTCTTTCGGATATGGCGAGCACGGCAAACCCTACGCCCTGGTGGATGGCCGGCGCGCCGAGGCGGGTTTCAATGTCAGCCACTGCGGGCGGAACGGCCTGATCGTCTTTGCGTCCAACGACAGGATCGGCATCGATGTGGCGGAGCGCACTCCGGGGCGCGATCTCGACGGCATCGGCAGCATGGTCTATGGCCCGACGGAACGCCGTTTGCTGTCGCTTGCCTCGGGACAGCAGAAGGTGCGCCTCTTTTACCGGCTCTGGAGCATGAAGGAGGCGCTCATCAAGGCCCTTGGCTCCGGATTTTCGCTGAACCCGTCCAGGTTCGAGGTGCCCGGGGCGATGCTGCAGGGCGCCCGGTCGAGCCTGTTTCGATTCCCCCATGCTCCGTCGAACAGCTGGCATCTCATCGACCTGGGCGAGCATCGGTTCGCCGCCGCCTTCGCCTACAGGGTTCCGACTTGCAGCCCTTCGCGCTCCACGGGGGCTCCCGACCGGACGGATGCCGGTCCGATCCCGGTTCGCGCCTGATACCAACGGTCGTTGACCGGAACCCATGACAGCTTTGGCGCCCGCCGGCGCAACGGGTTACGGACAAAATAGCCGGCAGTTTCACTTTTTGTTTCCGGACGGGCTTGACATTTGGCGGTATGGTGTAGAATGAAAGTAGAGAGAGGCGGCTCCCGGGGCCGCCTTTCGGCGTTTCTGCGGAAAGCGACCGGCTGGGGGCCGAAAAAACCCCCGGCGGGAACGAACGGGCGAGGTGCGTGCGCCGTCTCGCGCGCGCAATCAGGTGCGCGAACCGCGCCGGCGCCGACACCCGCCCGCGCCCGCACGCCCGCACACGCGAAACGCGCGCAAAACAGGGACATCCCGTCCCGCCCCTGGCCCCGAAGGAGGAGGCACGCATGACCGAAACCGACCCCCGCCCCGAACCGGCGGCAAAGCCCGGCCGCGAGCCGCCCGAAGCCTCCTCCCCCGCTCGCGGGGGAGGCCGGGTGGGGGCCCGCTTTCGCGCCAGCGGAAGCGGCGGGCGAAGCCCGGCAAAGGTCTGTACCCGCCGAGAGACCCTCCCCCAACCCCTCCCGCCAAGCGGGAGGGGAGCGCAACGGAACGCCTCCATGACATCCCATGACATTTCCGCAGGGGTCTCCGTCCCGCCGCCTCGCGCGGGCGGGCGCGCACGCGCGGGCGGGCGCGCATTATGCGCGCGAGGGGAGCGCTACTCCGGCAGCGGGGCGTCCGGGACCGCAGACCGGCAAGGAGGCTGCAATGCCTTGCGAACGGTCGGGGCGGAGACCGGCCCCATGACGGAACATGACATTCCATGACATTTCCGCAGGGGTCCCTCGATACGCGGCCGGCGACGCGGCTCGGGAAGAGGGGCCCCGGCCCCAGGGGCGTCGGCCCGACTTTCCGCTTGACCCCTTCAAGGAGCTTGGTAGCGTCGAATCGGCAGAGTGTTCGACAGAGTGAGGTGCCCATGCCCGCCCCCGGGGAGAACCTGAAGATCAACGGCGAGCGGCTCTGGGACAGCCTGATGGAGATGGCGAAGATCGGCCCCGGCGTCGCAGGCGGCAACAACCGCCAGACGCTGACCGATGAAGACGCCGAGGGCCGCGCGCTCTTCCAGCGATGGTGTGAGGCGGCCGGCTGCGAGATGGGCCTCGACAGCATGGGCAACATGTTCGCGACCCGGCCCGGGACGGACCCGGCCGCGCTGCCGGTCTATGTCGGCAGCCACCTCGACACGCAGCCGACCGGCGGGAAATATGACGGCGTGCTGGGCGTGCTGGGCGGCCTCGAAATCGTGCGCACCCTCAACGACCTCGGTATCAGGACGAAGCATCCCATCGTGGTCACCAACTGGACCAACGAGGAAGGCACGCGCTACGCCCCGCCCATGCTGGCCTCGGGCGTGTTCGCCGGCGTCCACACGCAGGACTGGGCCTACGGGCTGACGGACCCGGAGGGCAAGCGCTTCGGCGACGAGCTGGAGCGCATCGGCTGGCGCGGCGAGGAAGAGGTCGGCGCGCGGAAGATGCACGCCTATTTCGAGCTGCATATCGAGCAGGGACCGATCCTGGAGGCCGAGGAGTGCGATATCGGCGTCGTCACCCACGGCCAGGGGCTGCGCTGGATCGAGTGCCGGGTGACGGGCAAGGAGAGCCATACGGGCTCGACGCCCATGCGCATGCGCCGGAATGCCGGGCGCGGGCTCGCGCAGATCACCGAGCTGGTGCACGAGGTCGCGATGAAGCACCAGCCCAATGCGGTCGGCGCCATCGGCCATGTCGACGTCTATCCCAACTCGCGCAACATCATCCCCGGCCGGGCCGTCTTCACGATAGATTTCCGCAGCCACGTCCTGGAGACGCTGGAGGCCATGGTGGCCGAGGTCATGGAGAAGGCGCCGGCGCTCTGCGAGGCGCTGGGCTGCGAGATCGAGACCGAGGTCGTCGGCAGCTTCGACCCGCCGGAGTTCCACCATGGTTGCGTCAAGGCCGTCCGCGATGCGGCCGAGCGGCTGGGATATTCCCACCTGGACATCGTGTCGGGCGCCGGCCACGACGCCTGCTGGATCAACGACGTCGCGCCGGCGGCGATGGTGATGTGCCCCTGCGTGGACGGGCTGAGCCACAACGAGGCCGAGGAAATCTCGCCGGAATGGGCCGCCAGGGGCTGCGACGTGCTCTTCCATGCGGTGGTCGAGACCGCGGAGCTTCTGGAGTAGGGCCGATCCCGGCGGCTGCGGGCGGCCCCGGCCGGCCCGTGCAGGGAGAGAGATGTAGCGGAGGCCTGGAATGAGCAAAGTCATCAAGGGCGGAACGGTCCTGACGGCGGACCGGACCTGGAAGGCCGATGTCCTGGTCGAGGGCGAGAAGATCGCCGCTATCGGCGAGAACCTGAAGGGCGACGAGGTGGTGGACGCCTCGGAAGCCTATGTGATCCCCGGCGGCATCGACCCGCACACGCATCTGGAAATGCCGTTCATGGGCACGACCGCCGCCGAGACCTTCGAGTCCGGCACCTGGGCGGCGGCGACCGGCGGAACCACCATGCTGGTCGATTTCGTGCTGCCGGGCGAGGACGGCTCGCTGTTGAGCGCCGTCGATTCCTGGGACGCCAAGTCGAAGGACCAGATCTGCGTCGATATCGGCTACCACTGCGCCATCGTGGACTGGAACGAGCAGATCCACAACGAGATGGCCGAGGTCGTCCGGCGCGGCATCAACACCTTCAAGCATTTCATGGCCTACAAGGGCGCGCTGATGATCGACGACGACGAGATGTTCGCGTCGTTCCGCCGCTGCGCCGCGCTGGGCGCCATGCCGCTCGTCCACGCCGAGAACGGCGACGTGGTGGCCGCGCTCCAGGAAAAATACATGGAGGAGGGCCTTACCGGGCCGGAGGGCCACGCCTATTCGCGCCCGCCGGAGGTCGAGGGCGAGGCCGCCAACCGCGCGATCATGATCGCCGATGCGGCGGGCGTGCCGCTCTACATCGTGCATGTCTCCTGCGAGCAGGCGCACGAGGCCATCAGGCGCGCGCGCCAGAAGGGCATGCGGGTCTATGGCGAGCCGCTGATCCAGCACCTCACCCTGGATGAGTCGGAATATTTCGACCAGGACTGGGACTATGCCGCGCAGCGGGTCATGTCGCCGCCCTTCCGCGGCAAGGTCCACCAGGACGGGCTCTGGAACGGGCTGGCGGCCGGGTCGCTGCAGGTGGTGGCGACCGACCATGCCGCCTTCACCACGGGCCAGAAGCGCATGGGGCTGGCGGGCTTCCCGATGATCCCGAACGGCACCGGGGGGCTTGAGGACCGGATGCCGGTGCTCTGGACCAAGGGCGTCGATACCGGGCGGCTGACGCCCAACGAGTTCGTCGCGGTCACCTCCACCAATATCGCCAGGATCCTCAATGTCTATCCGAAGAAGGGCGCGCTGGTGGAAGGCGCGGACGCCGATGTCGTGGTCTGGGACCCGAAGATCAGGAAGACGATCTCCGCCACCACCCAGAAGTCGATCATCGACTACAATGTCTTCGAAGGGGTCGAGGTCTCCGCCCAGGCGCGCTACACGCTGAGCCGCGGCGAGGTGATCTGGGAATATGGCAGCAACTCGCAGCCCCGCCCCGGGCGCGGGCGGTTCGTGCGCCGCCGGGCGTTCCCTGCGGTGCACGAGGCGCTGGCCCGCTGGAAGGAGCTGACCGCGCCGCGCAAGGTCCAGCGCAACCCGCTGAACATACCGAGCGGGGTTTGAGCCCCGCGACGAGCAGGGCCGTCCTGTTCGGCTGCTTCGCCGGAACCGGAGCGGCGGTCTCCGATGCCTGAGACGGGTGCGATAAGCGCCTCTTCGCTCGACCTTGTCTTCCAGACCAGGGGCGGCCCCGTCCATGCGCTCTCGAATGTCGACCTGGAGGTCGCGCCCGGCGAGTTCGTCAGCTTCATCGGGCCTTCGGGCTGCGGGAAGACGACCCTGCTGCGCGTGATCGCCGACCTGGAGCAGCCGACGGGCGGCACGATTTCGGTGAACGGGATGACGCCGGGCGAGGCCCGGCTGAAGCGCGCCTACGGCTATGTGTTCCAGGCGGCCGGCCTCTACCCCTGGCGCACGATAGAGAAGAATGTGCGCCTGCCGCTGGAGGTCATGGGCTACCCGGCGAGGGAGCGCGCCGAGCGGGTCGCCCATGTGCTCGAACTCGTCGGCCTCCGCGATTTCGGGCGCATGTTTCCCTGGCAGCTTTCTGGCGGCATGCAGCAGCGGGCCTCGATTGCGCGCGCGCTCGCCTTCGATGCCGGCCTGCTGCTGATGGACGAGCCCTTCGGCGCGCTCGACGAAATCGTGCGCGACCATCTGAACGAGCAGTTGCTGGCGCTCCATGCGCGCACCGGCAAGACGGTCTGCTTCGTCACCCACTCGATCCCGGAAGCGGTCTATCTCTCGACCAGGATCGTGGTGATGAGCCCGCGGCCGGGACGGATCATCGACGTGATCGACAGCACCCTGCCGCAGGAGCGCCCGCTCGACATCCGCGAGAGCGCGGCCTTCCTGGAGCTGGCCTCCCGGGTCCGCGAAGGCCTGCGCGCCGGACACAGCTACGATGAGTGAGGCGGCGCTGCGCGCGCCAGGGCGCATGTTCGGGGGCATCGCGCTATGTCCCCCTACCGCCAGGCGGGAGGGCCTCTCCGCGTGACGGGTCCTCACCAGGCTTCGCCCGCCGCTTCCGCTGGCGCGAAAGCGGCCCCCCGCCCGGCCTCCCCCGCAAGCGGGGGAGGAGGTTTCCAGCAGCGTCCGGCAGCACGGCGGGCCTGATGCGGACCGTCCTCTCGATCGCGACGATCTGCCTTGCCGTCCTGGCGGTCTGGTATGTCGGCGCCGTCTTCCTCAACGCCAAGTGGGAGCGCGACCAGGCCGCCCGCGCGGGCGTCGGGATCGGCTGGGCCGAGATCGTCCCCGCCACCATGTCGCAGGAGCGCCCCGTCCTGCCCGCGCCGCACCAGGTCGCCGTCGAGATCTGGAAGACCACGGTCGAGAAGCGCATCACCTCCAAGCGCAGCCTCGTCTATCACGGCTGGATCACGCTGTCGGCGACGCTGCTCGGCTTCGTCATGGGCGTGGGCCTCGGGATCCTGCTGGCGGTCGGGATCGTGCACAACCGGGCGATGGACCTTTCCGCCATGCCCTGGGTCATCTCCAGCCAGACCATCCCCATTCTGGCGATCGCGCCGATGATTATCGTGGTGCTCTACAATATCGGCATCTCGGGCCTGCTCGCGAAGGCGTCGATATCGGCCTATCTGAGCTTCTTCCCGGTCGCGGTCGGCATGGTGAAGGGGCTGCGCGCGCCCGACGACATGCAGCTGGACCTGATGCGCACCTACAATGCGTCCGCCTGGCAGGTCTTCTGGAAGCTGCGCTGGCCCTCCTCGCTGCCCTACCTGTTCGCGTCCCTCAAGGTCGCCATCGCCATCGCGCTCGTGGGCGCGATCATCGGCGAGCTGCCCACCGGCAGCCAGGGCGGCTTCGGCGCCCGGATGCTGAACGGCAGCTATTACGGCCAGGTGCTGATTATCTGGTCGGCGCTCTTCGGCGCCGCGATATGCGCGGCCCTGATGGTGGGCGCGGTCGGGCTGGCGCAGCGCGCGGTGCTCGGCCGGACGGGGCAGATGCGATGAGCTGGGTCGCGGTCGCCGTCGCCGCCTGGCTCGGCGGATGGGCCGCCAATGTCTGGCTCGTGCGCCGCCCGGGCCGGCTGACGCGCGCCCTGGTGCCGGCGATTTTCGGGGCGGCGCTGCTGGCGATTTGGGAGGGGCTGGTCCGCGGCTTCGACGTGCCGGCGGTCATCCTGCCGGCGCCCTCGGCGATCTCGGTGGCCTTCGCGGCCGGCCTGCCCATCCTCTGGGCCGATTTCGTGCAGACGGTCATCCGCTCGGTCCTGCCGGGCTATGCCATGGGCTGCGGGGCGGCATTCCTGACGGCGGTCGCCATCGATCGCTCGCCCTTCCTGCAGCGGGGCCTGCTGCCCATGGGCAACCTCGCGGCAGCGCTGCCCATCGTCGGGATCGCGCCCATCATGGTGATGTGGTTCGGCTTCGACTGGCAGTCGAAAGCCGCCGTGGTCGTCGTGATGTGTTTCTTCCCCATGCTGGTGAACACCATCGAGGGGCTGCGCATGTCCGAGCCCATGCAGCGGGACCTGATGCGCACCTATGCGGCCGGCTACTGGCAGACGCTCTGGAAACTGCGCCTTCCCGCGGCCGGACCCTTCATTTTCAACGGGCTGAAAATCTGCACCACCCTTGCGCTCATCGGGGCGATCGTTGCAGAGTTTTTCGGAACGCCGATCGTGGGGATGGGATTTCGCATCTCGACCGAGATCGGCCGCATGGCGCTCGACATGGTCTGGGCCGAGATTGCGGTTGCAGCCTTCGCAGGATCGGCATTCTATGGTTGCGTAACGCTGGTCGAGCGGACCGTCACCCATTGGCATCCGTCGATCCGGGGATAGCGGCAACCGCAATGCTTCATTGCCAGGGAGAGTGACATGAGAAGGACAGCAATCTTTGCAGCGGCGGCGATGTTCGCCCTGTCGGCCGCCTCCGCGCAGGCCGCCGACAAGGTCACGCTGCAGCTCAAATGGGTCACGCAGGCGCAGTTCGCAGGCTACTATGTGGCCGCGGACAAAGGCTTCTATGCCGAGGAAGGGCTGGAGGTCGAGATCAAGGCCGGCGGCCCGGACATCGCGCCCCCGCAGGTGCTGGCCGGCGGCGGCGCCGACGTGATCCTCGACTGGATGCCCTCCGCGCTCGCCACCCGCGAGAAGGGCCTGCCGCTCGTCAATATCGCCCAGCCCTTCAAGCGCTCCGGCATGATGCTGACCTGCCGCAAGGACACGGGCATCAAGACGCCGGAGGACTTCCGGGGCAAGACCATCGGCGTCTGGTTCTTCGGCAACGAATATCCCTTCCTGTCGTGGATGAGCCAGGTCGGCATTCCGACCGACGGCAGCGCGGAAGGCGTGACCGTCCTGAAACAGGGCTTCAACGTCGATCCGATCCTGCAGGGCCAGGCCGCCTGCATCTCGACCATGACCTACAACGAATACTGGCAGGTCATCGACGCCGGCCTCTCGGCCGACGATCTCGTGGTCTTCAAATATGAGGACCAGGGCGTCGCCACGCTGGAGGACGGCATCTATGTGCTCGAGTCCGCGCTCGAGGACGAGGCGTTCCGGGACAGGATGGTCCGCTTCGTGCGCGCCTCGATGAAGGGCTGGAAGTGGGCCGAGGCGAATCCCGACGACGCCGCCGAGATCGTGCTGGAGAACGACGCGACCGGCGCCCAGACCGAGAAGCACCAGAAACGCATGATGGGCGAGATCGCCAAGCTGACCGCCGGCAGCAGCGGCGCGCTGGACCCCGCCGATTACGAGCGCACCGTCGCGACGCTTCTGAAGGGCGGCTCGGACCCGGTCATCACCAAGGCTCCGGAAGGCGCCTGGACGCACGCGATCACCGACGAGGCCCTGAAGTAGGGCTGCATCTTGGGGGCGGGCTTCGGTCCGCCCCCGGCCTTTCATGCAGCCGCCGATCGGTCCGTCCGGACTTCTCGCCGCTGCCCTCGCGGCGGCGCTCCTGCTCCTCCCGGCGCCGGCAGCGGCCGACACGCGCTTTGCCGGCCTGTCCGAACCCGGCACCGTCGCCATCATGCGCCACGCCCTCGCGCCGGGGACCGGGGACCCCGAGTCCTTCGCGCTCGGCGACTGCGCCTCCCAGCGCAATCTCGATGCGCGGGGCCGGGCGCAGGCGCGCAGGGTCGGGGCTGCCATCCGCGCCGCCGGCGTAACCGTCCACCGCGTCCTTACCAGCCAGTGGTGCCGCTGCCGTGACACGGCCCGGCTGCTGGACCTGGGTCCCGTCGAGCCCCTGCCCGCGCTCAACTCGTTTTTCCGGAACCGCGCCCGGGCCGATGGGCAGACGGCGGAACTCCGGCAATTCCTGCGCGGCCTGCCCCCACATGAAACCGTGGTCCTGGTCACCCACCAGGTGAACATCACGGCGCTCACCGGCCGGTGGGCCGCCTCGGGCGAGGTCCTCCTGCTCAGGATCGGCCGCGACGGCGCGGTCGCAGTGATCGAGGAAATCCCGACCGACCCCTGACCCGCATGTGTCGCCACGGTCATGCTCTGCGCGGCGCCCTTCCGGCGGGCGTCAGGCCGCGATGGCCTGGGCCTCCTGCAGGAAGCGCCGGTTCACGGCGCTCCCGGGCCTGAGCGCCAGCCGTTCGTTGGCGAGCGCCAGCGCAACATTGCGCCGGCCCGCGCGGACGGCCGCCGCGGCGAGCGTCCACACCACGAGATCGCGCTGCGCAACGCTGCCGCCCATGCGCCAGAGATGGGCTTCGGCCGTCAGCAGGCCGTCAACGGCGCCGGCATAGTCGCCATCGGTGAAGCAGGCCATCGCCTTGGCGGCGGGGATGGAGATGTCCCGGTAGGCGGGCGCAATCTCGCTGTTCGCGGCGGCCGTCCGCTTCATGCCGCCGAGCACCTCCTCATAGGCCGCCCTGTCGCCGGCGCGCAGCGCCGTCATGGCGGCATGGACCTCGTTGAACGGGCTCGTCATGCCGGGCAGCAGCCCCTGCCAGAGCGGAAGCAGCCGGGTCCAGCGCTCGCCCGCCTCGCAACCGAGCGTCTCCAGCCGCCAGAGCAGCGACGCGGCGTTGCAGAGCTGCGTGCCGGCCACGCGCATCACAGGCAGGATTTCACCGTCATGGAGCGCGAGCGCGTCCTCGAACTGGCCGAGCTCGATGTGATACAGCGCCTTGTGCCACCAGATATGGACCCGGTTGTTGCACCCGGGATCGGACCAGTAGGGCAGCCGGCCGTCCATCCAGGCGACGCCCTCCTCCGGCCGGCCGGTCATCTCCAGCACGTGGGAGACGGTGTGGTGCGGCCAGTAGCCATAGGGTTCGAGTTCCGCCGCCGCGCGGGCGACCTCCTCCGCGCGGGCGTAGTCCCCGAACTCCTCCAGGCCGAACCCGTAGAAGGACAGCATGATGCCGTAGCCCGGCTCGTCCTTCGACCAGGACGGCAGGGCGCGGGCGGCGCGGGCGGCCTCGCGATGGAAGCGGCCGAGATAGCCGTCGAGGCGCAGCGCGCATTGATGGCCCGCCAGATCGCGCGGATCCTCCATCAGATGGCGGTCGAGCACGGCGACGGCCGACGGCCACCGGCCCTCCGCAGCCAGGCGCGCTGCCGCCAGATGCTGCGCTTCGCGCTCCGTCAGCCCGGCCTCGGAAACGCCTGAGAGCAGCGTCCGCGCGCGCGCCAGTTGGGCGCCGTCCTTGGTCAGCGCCAGGAGCCAGGCTTCGAGGATATCCGCCATCGCGCAGCCGGGATCGGCCTCGCGCGCCTCAGCCAGGCAGCTATTGGCGTCGCCGAAATTGAGCGTCATCGCGCGTATGGCTTCGTCGATATGCCGTGCGGCTTCGGCGTTTGCGCTCAAGCCGCCATGTCCTGTGTTCCTCATGGGAAAATCTCCCGAAGCGTCCGCCCCGTTCAACTGTCCGGCGCTATGCCGGCGGCCGTTGCAGGCCGTAATGGTCGCGCAGCGTAGCGCCCGCATACTCGGTGCGGAAGCGTCCGCGGCGCTTGAGGATCGGCACGACCTCGTCCGCGAACACGTCCAGCATGTGCGGGAGAAGCAGCGGCATGACGTTGAACCCGTCGGCCGCGCCGTCATCGACCCACTCTTCGATGGTGTCGGCGACCTGCTCGGGCGTCCCCGCCATGACGAAGTGCCCGCGCGCGCCGGCCAGCTTCCCCAGCAACTGGCGCATCGTCAGCGTCTCACGCTCGACGGCGCCCACGATCAGCTCCGTGCGGCCGCGCGAACTCTGGTTCTCCGCCGGGTCGGGGAAATCGCCGGCCGTCAGCACGCGGTCGAGGGGGATGTGCGAGAAGTCGTGCCCGTCGAAGCGCTGGGAGAGGCGGGAGAGGCTCGACTCGACGTCGGCCATCTCGTTGAGCTCCCGCTCCATGCGCTTCGCTTCGCCCTCCGTGCCGGCGATGACCATGCTGATGCCGGGCAGGATCAGGCACTGGTCCGCGGGCCGTCCGCTCGCTACCGTCCGCGCCTTCAGGTCCTTGTAGAACTCCTGCGCGGTCGCCTTGGTCATGTGGGCGGTGAAGACGGCCTCGGCGTGCCTTGCCGCGAAGGTCTTGCCGGTGTCCGAGGACCCGGCCTGGACCAGCACCGGCCACCCCTGGGGGCCGCGCGGGATATTCAGCGGCCCCGCCACATCGTAGTAGGGGCCGTGGTGGTCGATGGGCTTCACCCGTTCGCGGCGGTAGTAGTAGCCGGCCTCGCGGTCGTCCAGGATGGCGTCGTCCGCCCAGCTGTCCCAGAGTTTCCGGGCGACCTCCACGAACTCGTCCGCGCGCTCGTAGCGGTCGGCATGGGGGCGCCGGCCCCGGCTGTCGAAATTGTTGGCGCCGGCAATGCTGAAGGACGTCACGATGTTCCACCCCGCCCGGCCCCGGCTGATGTGGTCCAGCGAGGCGAACATGCGCGCGATATTGAAGGGCTCGGAGTGCGTCGTCGAAGCCGTGCCGATAAGCCCGATGCGGCTCGTCGCCATGGCGGTCGCCGCCAGGGTGGTGAGCGGGTCCAGATACATGCGGGCCGTGCGGTCCGCGTCGGGCGCCAGCCCCAGCGTGTCGGCGAGGAAGATCGAGTCCATGTGCGCCGCTTCCGCCTTCCGCGCGCATTCGACGACATGGCCGATGTCCAGCAACTCACGCTTGGGCGCCCTGGGGTGCCGCCAGGCCGCCTCATGGTGGCCGCGGGCATAGATGAACAGGTTCAGGTGGAGCTGGCGTTTCATCCCCGCCTCCGTCGAGCCGGCCAAGCCGCGTCCAGCCGAAGGGTCCGGCCGGGCAAAGAAAGAGGGCAACTCCCTGGAATGGCATCAAAACATCAGCGCGATGGTGACCCCTACGGGACTCGAACCCGTGTTTCCGGCGTGAGAGGCCGGCGTCCTGGACCGCTAGACGAAGGGGCCGCGCGGCAGGGGCGCATAATGGACGAGGGCGCGCGGAAATCAAGCGCGTCGAAAGCGGCTGCCGGTTGTGGCAGAGTCCGCCCGGCTTCGGAACGCGGAGGGGAAAGCGCATGGAAGCGAAGGGCGAAGCGGCGCTGGTGACCGGCGGGGCGTCCGGGCTCGGGCGCGCCACGGCGGCGGCGCTCGTGGCGGCCGGCGCGCGGGTGGCGCTGCTGGACCGCAATGCCGAACTCGCCGAAGAGACCGCGCAGGAGATCGGCGCGCTGGCGGTGCCCTGCGACGTGACGAGCGAGGAAGCTGTCGGGGCCGCCATCGCGACCGCCCGCGAGGCGCACGGCATCGCGCGCATCTGCATCAATTGCGCCGGCGTCGGCGGCTCCCAGCGCATCGTGGACCGCAACGGCCGGCGCATCCCGTTCGAGAACTACAAGCGCATCGTCGATATCTGCCTGTTCGGCTCCTTCAACATGCTCTCGCAGGCGGCGGAGGACATGGCGAAGCTGGAGCCGGCGGACGGCGAGGGCCTGCGCGGCGTGGTCGTCAACACCGCCTCCGTCGCGGGCTACGAAGGCCAGATCGGCCAGATCGCCTATGCGTCCGCCAAGGCCGGCATCGTCGGCATGACCCTGCCGGCGGCCCGCGACCTCGCCGGGTGGGGCGTGCGGGTGTGCACCATCGCGCCCGGCATCATGGACACGCCCTTGCTCGCCGGCCTGCCGGACTCGACGCTCGACCTGCTCAGCAAGCAGGTGCCCTTCCCGAAGCGCACCGGCCGCGACCGCGAATTCGCCTCCCTCGTCATGGAGATCGTCCGCAACGACTACATGAACGGCGAAACCATCCGCCTCGACGGCGCGATAAGGCTGGCGCCGCGGTAGGGAAATCGGCTTCAGGGCCAGAGGGCGTCGAGCGGGAAGTCTATGTCGTCGAAGGGCGGCAGCGACACGGTTTCGGCCCCGTGAACGGTACCGAGGGCGACCCAGTCTTCCGCCTGCAGCTCGAATGCCTGCAAACTGCGGCCCACGGGTTCGACGAACCAGAGGTGTTTCACGCCTTCCCTGGCGTAAATGTCCCGCTTTCCGCCGAGGTCCAGACTGCGCGTCGATGGCGACAGCACCTCGCAAACCCAGTCCGGCGCAATCGTGAAGTAGGGCGCATCGGGATAGTCCGGCATCGTGGTCCTGCGCCAGCCGGCGAGGTCCGGAACGAGGATGTCCTCGCCGAGATGGAGTTCGGGTTCGAAAACAATCCACCATCCGCCGGGACCGCCCTGGCCAAAGCCGAATGGACCCTGGAGGCTTCCACCCAGACGCGAACGCGCCAATGCATGCAGTGACGCCGGGCGCGGCAGGAGATGCAGTTCGCCGGAGACGATTTCCGCGACCTTGTGCGGCGGCGCATCCAGCACGTCGCGATAGGTCGCCGGGCGGCGGCGCAGGGAACGGGTCAAGGTGCTTCCATACCTCTCTGGCTTTTCAGGCAGGTTGCGGGCGCAGCCTAGCCCGGGTCGCCCCGTGACAAAATCTTAGCGGACTGCCCCACCCTACTCCGGCAGAGCGTCCGCTATCTCTTTCAGCTGCGTCCGGACTGCAAGGTCGTTGACGGTCCCCCGCACCGCACCTATCCTCATTATCGCTAACGAACACGGGTTTCCCGCTCCGTCGGGTCGCCCGCCGAATACAACAGCCCACCGACCCGGCAAGGGGTAGCTCCCCGTGCCCGGCGAATAGGCGGGAAACAACACCACCCGTGTGTCGTTAGCAACGGCCCGGCACCAGCCGGGCCACGGTGCACGATGAACGGGGAACCGAATCCATGAAGCGAGGATTTGTTGTCGTAACAGTCGCGATGTTGTCATTGGTTCCGGTGCTCGCGGCGGCCCAATCGAAGGGCCGCCCGGTCGTCGGCGTAGCGGGGATAGAGGTATCGACCGCGAATGTTGACTGCCGTCGGGGTTGCGGCCGGCTCGCGGAAGGCTTTCGCACCATGCTGGAGACGGCGATCGTCAAGTCGAGGAAGATGCAGGTCTTCGAACGCGCCCGGCTCGATCCGATCCTCGCGGAGCAGGTGCTGGGACAGGAGGGCGTGACGAACGCCGGCGGCGAGGTCGGCGGGCTTACCGGGGTAGACTATCTGGTTTACGGGACGATCACCAAGTTCGGACAGAAGAGCGAGGGCATGTCCACGAAGGGGCTGTCCGCCTTCGGAGGCAATGTCGGCAGGATCGGTTCGATGTTCTCGACCAAGAAGGCCACCGTGGGCATGGGCGTGGACCTGAAGGTAACGAACGTCAAGACCGGGAGCATCGTGGTGGCCGACCACGTCGAGGGATCGGTCACGACCGGGCAGGCGTTCTCGATAGGGGGCGTGTCGTCGTCCAAGGGTAGCGAGGATCCCTTCGCGGACGTGCAGAGGGTTGTGGCCGCGAAGATCTCCGAGGCCGTGGTCACGGCCCGGATACCGATCAAGGTCATAAAGGTGCAGGCGAACGGTGCGTTCGTGCTGAACTACGGGAACGTCTTCCTCAAGGAAGGGGACGTCCTGTCCGCGTTCAGCGTCGGCGAGAAGATAGTCGATCCCGACACCAAGGAGGTGCTCGGGGCCGAGGAGACCCTCCGGGGATCGATAGTCGTTATCGAGGCACGCCAGAAGTTCTCCCGGGCAAGGTTCGCGGATGAACCGTTCGAGGTAGCCAACGGGGATGTGCTCCGAAGACCGTCCCGGGCTCAGGAAAAGAAGCGGAATGCGGAAAGGAAGGAGTCGGGTCCGTCCTGGGACAATCAGAACTCCGATGGGTAGGACGGCGTTAATTGAACCCGAAACCGCAGGATACGCCCTTTCCTATTTCGACAGCGCGTCCGCCACTTCCTTCAACTGCGTTCTCGCGCGGAGGAGGTAGAAGCCCAGCGCGGTGAGGTGCGAGGGCATCAGCAGGCCGTCCTCGTAGCCGTTGGAGACGATGGGCGGGTAGAGCTCCGCGCCCTGGCGCAGGCTCGCCAGCATCTGCTGCCAGATCTTGCTCGCCTGCTTCTCGGCGATGGCCTTGTCGAAATCCGTGCCGATGTCGCGCAGCAGCAGGTAGTAGGCGTAGAGCCGGCCTTTGACGTTGAACAGCAGGTCGTCGGCGATGGTGTCGAACCAGCCGGCATTGGTCTCCAATGCGCGCTTGTCGAGGGCGGCGCTGGAGGCGCCCAGGTCCGCGCCGACCCGGTCGAGCAGGGCGATCAGATTGTCGGCGCGGCGGTCGTAGGTCGCCTCGCCGTTCGCAAGGCGCTCATTGTAGCGGGCGAGCGCCTTGGCGGCGTTCTGGTATTGCCGCTGCGCCGGCGCCACCGGCAGCAGGCCGCCCGAGCCCCAGTACCAGATGCGGCCGTCATATTTCAGCAGGCCGGCGGCCCGGTCGAGGTCCTTGTCGATGGCGCTCGACCCGCGCGTGCGCCCCAACTGGTCGCCCATCTCGATGGCGAAGCGCGAGACGGCATACATCAGGCCCAGCTGGTAGTTCGGCATGTTGTCGAGCGCCGCCGCCGGATGCCAGAAGGGCTTGTTGGGCGCCCAGCGCTCGATCTCGCGCTCGACCAGGGCGGCGGCCGTCGCCACCGCCTTGGAGCCGCCGGCATCGTAGGCGGTGGGCCTCGGCTCAAAGCCGGTGTCGTCGTCGATATGCGTATAGACCGCCATGCCGACCGGGTACCAGAGCAGCAGGAGCAGCACGACGCCGACAAGGGACCAGCGGAGCCAGGGCCGGGAGCCGCGCCAGTCGTGCATCCGGATGCGGTGGCTCGCGGTCGTCAGCCAGCCCGCGCCCCGCTCGATCAACGCGCGCATATGTCCTCCCGCTTCACCCGCCTCCGCTCCCTTTCAGATTGGGATGCGGCCGGGCTTTGGCAATGCATCAGGCAGGGCTGCGTTCGATGCGCCCGCCGGCGACTCGGATATCGTCCAGCATCCGGGAGAGCGAGCCCTCCATGTCGAGGCCCCTGCAGAGGTCTTCCAGCACGACCGTCTCGAACCCGGACGCAAGCGCGTCGAGCGCCGAGAAGCCCACGCAGAAATCCGTCGCGAGCCCCGTCAGCAGGACCCGCCCGACGCCGCGCTCGCGCAGATAGCCGGCGAGGCCGGTCGGGGTCGTGCGGTCGTTCTCGAAGAAGGCCGAATAGCTGTCGATGCCCGGCCGGAAGCCCTTGCGCAGCACGAGGTCGGCGCCGTCGGTGCGCAGCTCCGGGTGGAACGCCGCGCCGGGCGTGCCCTGCACGCAATGGTCCGGCCAGAGCACCTGCTCGCCATAGTCGAGCCGGCCCGTGTCGAAGGGCTGCTTGCCCTCATGGCTGCTGGCGAAGGAGGCGTGGCCCGGCGGGTGCCAGTCCTGCGTCAGCACCTTGCAGGCGTAACCGTCCCAGAGCCGGTTGATGCCGGGCACCACCGCCTCGCCGCCCGGCACCGCCAACGCCCCGTCCGTGCAGAAATCGTTCTGCACATCCACCACCAGCAGCGCCTCCATGGGTCCGTCCCTCCTTGTGCGGCGCCGCCTCTCCCGCCTTCCGGGTCAGAGGTCCGGATGGCGGTCCGGCCAGCCGGTTGCGCGCTCATAGGCGCGGGCGGCGCGGTAGATCGTGGCCTCGTCGAAATTCCGGCCCGCGATCTGGAACGAGAGCGGCATGCCGGCAGGGGAAAAGCCGGCCGGCACGGCGAGCGCCGGATGGCCGGTGACGTTGAAGGGCTGGCGGGCCTGCCTGGAATAGGTGCGCAGCACTTCCGGCTCGTCCTCGATGGCGCAGGCGGGCTCCATGCTCGACGCGCAGATGAGCACGTCCACGCCGGCCAGCGCGTCCGACATGCGCCGGGTGCAGCGGCCCCGCTCCCGGAGCGCGCGGAGATAGTCCCCCGCCGAGAGATAGGCGCCGGCGATCAGCCGCTCGCGGCCGAGACGGCCATAGGCTTCGGGCTTCTCCTTCAGCCATTGCTCGTGGATCGACCAGGCTTCGGCCCAGAGGATGATGCGGTTCACCCGCGAATAGTCCTGGAGCGGGCCGGGATCGACCTCGACGATCTCCGCGCCCTCGCCTTCGAGCACGCGGAGCGCTTCGTCGATGGCGGCGCGCATTTCCGGCGCGGCCGGCATGTCCTCCTCGTGCCAGCGGCGCACGATGCCGATCTTCATGCCCCTGACGCCGCCCTCCAGCCCGGCGGTGTAGGAGGGTACCGGCTCATCCGCGCTCGCCGGGTCCTCGGGGTCGAAGCCGGCCAGCACCTCCAGCGCGAGCGCATTGTCCTCGACCGTGCGCGTCATCGGGCCGATATGGTCCATCGACCAGGAGAGCGGCGCCACGCCCGCCCGGCTCACCCGCCCGTAGGTCGCCTTCATGCCGACAATGCCGCAGCAGGACGCCGGGTTGCGCACCGAGCCGCCCGTGTCCGTGCCGAGCGCCAGCGGGAACAGCCCGGCGGCCACGCCCGCGCCGGAGCCCGAGGAGGAGCCGCCCGGATGGCAGTCGGTGTTCCAGGGGTTGCGCGCCGGCGGCCAGGGCAGGTCGAAGCTGGGCCCGCCGATGGCGAACTCATGCGTCGAGAGCTTGCCGAGCAGCACGCCGGCCGCGGCTTCGAGGCGGCGCGTCACGCCGGCGTCCTTCGCAGCGACATTGCCCTTCAGCACCGCCGAATGCGCCGTGGTCGGCACGCCCGCCACGTCGATGATGTCCTTGAGGCCGAAAGGCACCCCATGCAAGGCGCCGCGCACGGGGCCGCTGTCCAGGGCGGCGGCGCGCTCGCGGGCGCGGTCGGCGAGCAGGGCGACGAAGGCGTCGAGCTTCGGGTTGACCGCCTCGATCCGGGCCAGCAGCGCCTCGGTGTATTCGCGCGCCGAAAGCTCGCGCCGGCGGAGCGCCCGCGCCGCCTCGGCCAGCGTCAGCCAGTGGAGCGCCGTCACCGGCCGGGCTCCGGGCGCCAGGTCAACGCAGGCTCCTCATACATGTGGTGGTCGCGCGGCAGCTCGGCGGCAAGCTCGTCGGCCAGTTTCGTGCCGGCGTCGAGAGCGGCCTTGTCCTCGCCCTCCAGATGGCCCAGGCCGGCGGCCTTTGCGCGCGCATCTTCGGTCAATATGCGAACTCCTCGAATACGGGATCGACCGTGCCGCCCCAGCGGCCCTCGAACAAATCCCGCTTGCGCTCGGCGGCGGTCACGCCGCTTTCCGCGATCTCCTCGAGATCGGAGAGGAAGCCGGTCTCGTCATTGCCGGCGCCGTCGAGACGCGCGCGCGCCTTCAGTCCCTGCCGGGCGATGGCGACCATGTCCTTCGCCACGTCGCGGAGCGAGCGGCCCCCGACCTCGGCCGCGAAGCCGAGGCGCGGCGCCTCGACACGCAACCTTTCCCGCTCCTCGTCGGTCCAGTGCTTGCAGAGGTCCCAGCCGGCAGCGCGGGCCGCGCCATCGTAGAGGAGGCCGATCCAGAGCGCCGGCAGGCCGCAGAGGCGACCCCACGGTCCGCCGTCCGCGCCGCGCAGCTCCAGGTAGCGCTTCATCCGCACTTCCGGGAACGCGGTCGTCACATGGTCCTCCCAGTCGCCGATATGCGGGCGCTCGCCCGGCAGCTCGGGCAGCTTCCCTTCCAGGAAGTCGCGGAAGGACCGGCCCGCCACATCGATATAGCGCCCGTCCCGATAGACGAAATACATCGGCACATCGAGGCAGTATTCCGCGTAGCGCTCGAACCCGAAACCGTCCTCGAAGACGAAGCCCAGCATGCCGCAGCGGTCGGGGTCGGTGTCGGTCCAGACATGGGAGCGGAGGCTCAGCCAGTCCGTCAGCCCGCCCTCCTTGAAGGGTGAGTCGGCGAACAGCAGCGTCGTCAGCGGCTGCAGGGCCAGCGACAGGCGGAACTTGTCCACCATGTCGGCCTCGTCGGCATAGTCGAGATTGACCTGCACGGTGCAGGTGCGGAGCATCATGTCGAGGCCGAGCGAGCCGACCGTCGGCATGTAGCGGCGCATTACGGCGTAGCGGCCCTTCGGCATCCAGGGAATGTCTTCCCGGCGCCATTTCGGGTCGAAGCCGAGGCCGACGAAGCCCAGGCCCATCGCGTCCCCGACCTGCCGGCACTGGTCGAGATGGTCGTGCACCTCGTCGCAGGTCTGGTGGACCGTCTCCAGCGGCGCGCCGGAGAGCTCGAACTGTCCGCCCGGCTCCAGCGTGATGCTCGCCCTGTCCATGGCGAGCGCGATGGTGTTGCCGGCCTCCCGCTTGGGCTTCCAGCCGAACGCCTCGAGACGGCGGAGCAACTCGCCGATGCCGTCCGGATCGTCATAGCCGGGGCGGGTAAGGTCGGAACGCCGGAAGACGAACTTCTCGTGCTCGGTGCCGCAGCGCCAGTCCCCGGGCGGCTTGCAGCCCCGCTCGAACCATTCCACGAGCTCGCGGCGGTCCTCTATCGCGTCTTGCGCCTCTACCGCCGCAGCCATCGGCCGTTCCTTCGCTTCAAGCCCCGTCACCCCAGATCGCGTGGCGCATGGAGAGCGCGGCCACGACCGCCGTTTCCGCCCGCAGGATGCGCGGGCCGAGATCGACGAGGCGAACGAAACCGGTTTCGGCGAAAGCGTCAAGTTCCGCCGCTGCAAAGCCGCCTTCCGGCCCGAGCAAAAGCCCACAGGGCGGGGGCCCGTCCTGCATCGGTCCGCCGCCCGGATGGCAGGCCGCCAGGGGCCGCCCGGCGGGCCAGTCCGCGAGCAGGTCGCGCAGGGGCGCAAGCGGCGCGATGTCCGGCACGTCCAGCCGCCCGCATTGCTCCGCCGCCTCGACGGCAATGCGGCGCAGGCGCGCCCTGTTGAGCCGGTCCACCACGCTGCGTTCGCAGACGACGGGCAGGATGCGCGCGGCGCCAAGCTCCGTCGCCTGGCGCACGGCGAGGTCCGCCGCGCCGCGCTTGGCCGGCGCAAAGGCGAGCCGGATATCCGGGGATGCGCGCTGCGGGCGCAGTCGCTGCAGCACCGTCGCCTGCCCGGAGCCGCGTTCCAGCGCCGCGATTTCCGCTTCCCACTCCCCGTCCCGGCCGTTGAAGATCGCGAACCGCCCGCCCGCGCGCCGCCGCATCACGCGGCCGAGCCACGCCGCCTGCCCGCCGTCGAGCGGAACGGACGCTCCCTCGCGGAGTTCGGCATCGACGAACAGGCGAAGCATCCTTGCTGCCTCTTCTTTACAAGCACCGGGTGCGCAACCGCTCACGACTCATTGCCCCGAAACGCGCCGGCGACATCCATGCGCGGGTGAAGCACGCGAAGCACCGTAATCCCGCTTTCGCTTCTCAAATAGAACACGACATGCCGGGCGATGGGGAACGATCGCACCGAGGGCGCCACGTCGTCCCGCACGCGCCCCACCTCCGGCGACAGCGCAAGCTTCCGGATGCGGAGTTCCAGTTCGTCAACATAAAGCCGCGCCTGCCTCCGGCCCCAGGTTTCGCCGGTGTAGCGGGCTATATCCCGAAGATCGGCCAGCGCCCGCCGCGTAAGGCGGTAGCCCGGCATCAATCCTGCAGGCCTCGCCTGACAGCCTCGAATGCTTCCGCGCCATCGACAACCTCGCCGGCCTCCAGGTCCTCAAGCCCGGCTCGGACCTCGCGACGGAGTTGTTCGAGCTTGAACCTCTGGTGATCCTCGAACTCATCCATCGACATCAACACGGCCACCGGGCGGCCTTTTTTCGAGATCGCGACCGGCCCGCGCTGCGCTTTCTCCAGAAGCGCGCCGAAATTCGTCTTGGCCTCCGCAGCAGGAACGCACTTCTCCATCTTCTGCATCCTCCCCTGTAGTCCCAAGTCAAGCATTTTAGTCAATATAGTCAATTCGGCCGAAATAGACGAATTGGCCTCGCGCTGCTGTCACTCACCCTCGCGAACGACAGTCCTGTAGATGTCGAGAGCCCGCTCGCGCGCTTCCCTGTGGTCCACGATGGGCCGGGGCCAGGTGTCGCCGAGCCTTATCCCGGCATCGGCGAGGACGGTTTCCGGCGCTTCCCAGGGGGCGTGTATCCATTTGTCGGGGAGTTGCCGCAGTTCCGGAAGCCATTTGCGGAGATAGCCGCCTTCGGCGTCGAAGCGCCGCGACTGGGCGACCGGGTTGAAGATGCGGAAATAAGGCGCGGCGTCGGCGCCGCTGCCGGCGACCCATTGCCAGCCGGCGCTGTTGTTGGCGAGGTCCGCATCCACGAGCGTGTCGAGGAACCAGTCGGCGCCGAGACGCCAGTCGATCAGCAGGTGCTTGGTCAGGAAGGACGCAACGGTCATCCGCGCCCGGTTGTGCATCCAGCCGGTCGTCCAAAGCTCCCTCATGCCGGCATCGACCAGCGGGTAGCCCGTCCGGCCGCGCCGCCAGGCCCGCAGGCCCTCCGGGTCGTCGCGCCAGGGCATGCGGTCGAAACCGCGCTGGAGATTGACCGAGTCCATGTCGGGATTGTGGTGCAGCAGGTGGTAGCTGAACTCGCGCCAGCCGATCTGGCGCAGGAAGGCATAGGCGCCGCTGCCGGGTTCGGCCGGGCCGACCGCCTCGGCCACCTGCCGGGGCCCGACCTCGCCGAAATGCAGATGCGGCGAGAGCATCCCCGTGCCCCGCCCTGCCGGGAACTCGCGTCCTTCGGCATAGCCGGAGACACGCTGCCTCACAAGCCGTTCGAGCCGCAGGCGGGCGCCCGCCTCGCCCGGTTGCCAGGCCTCGCGCAGGCCGGAGGCCCAGTCCGGCGCGGTCGGGCGGAGCCGCCAATCCGCCAGCTCTTCGCTTGCGGGCCAATCGGCCGGCGGCGGCAGGCGCTGCAGGGCGCCCCCGGCCGGTTCGAAGCCCTGTTTCAGGCATTGGCGCCAGAAGGGCGTGAACACCCGGTAATGCCCGCCCGTCTGCGTGCGGACGGTCCAGGGCTCGAACAGCAGCGCCGCGTTGAAGCACCGGGGCGCCGCGCCCATTCGCCGGCACTGCGCCTCGACGGTCTTGTCCCGTTCGGCGAGCGCCGGTTCGTAAAGCCGGTTCCAGACGATGTCCGCCGCGCCCGTCTCCCGCACGAGCGCGGCGACTGCCCTGCGGGCGGAGCCGCTCCGAAGGACCAGCCGGCTGCCGATTCGCGCGAGTCCGGCGCCGAGCGCGTTCAGGCTTCCATGCAGCCACCATCGCGACGCCCCGCCCCTCCGGCGTTCTTCATCGTCGAGAAGGAAGAAGGGAATGACGGGCCGCCCCGTTTCCGAAGCCCGTGCAAGCGCGGGATTGTCGGACAGCCGGAGATCGCGCCGGAACCACATCAGCACCGGAGCGCCGCGGCGTTCATCGCCCCCTGCCAAAGCCGTCGTCTCCTTGCGCTCCGGTCGCCGATGGCGCAAAACTCCGCTCAAGAGATTCCATAGTCGGCCCCGCCCGCCTTGTCATCTGCGCCGGGCTCGCCGCAGCCCGCCGCCTCCAAAAGATCGCCAGGACCGTCACAGGACCGCCGCTCATGCCCCGAACCAGCCGCCCGCTCGCCCTTGCCGCCGCACTGCTCGCCCTGGTCTGCATGCTCTGGACGCCCGCGGCTGCAGAACCGCTTTCCCTCACGCTGGTCCATGTGAACGACTGGGACCGCATGGAAGGCGTGGACGGCCGGGGCGGCGCGGCGAAGATCGCGGCCGTCGTCGCCGGGGAGCGAGCCCGCGCCGAAGCCGAAGGCGGTTTCGTCATCGCCACGTTCGGCGGCGACATGATTTCCCCGTCGATGCTCTCCGGGCTCGACAAGGGCGAACACATGATCGAGTTCGCCAATGCCGTCGGCTTCGACTTCGCGGTGCCGGGCAACCACGAGTTCGATTTCGGCCCCGAAATCCTCATGGAGCGTCTGGCGGAGTCCGAAGCGCAGTGGCTCGCCGGCAATGTCCGCTACAGGGACGGCGCGGATTTTCCCGGCACGAAGGCCACGGCGCTGGTGGAACTCGGCGGATACCGGATCGGCTTCCTCGGCCTGGTCACGCCCCTGACCGCGGAGATTTCGGCTCCCGGCAAGGACGTTTCCTTCGCCCCGTTCGTCGAAACGGGCGCGGCGCTGGCGGCCGAACTGAAGGACGCCGGCGCCGACCTTGTGATCGCGCTCACCCACAACGACCTCGCGCAGGACCTGGAGCTGCTGCGCGTTGCCGGCGGGATCGACATCGTTCTCGGCGGGCACGACCATCTGGTGGTGGCCCGGTACGACGGGCGGCAGGCGGTGATGAAGGCCGGTTCGCAGGGCGCCCATATCGGGCTGCTCACGCTGGAGCTCGACCGCGTCGAAGACAGCAAGGGCGGCGCCCGGCCGGTCTGGACGCCGGGATACGAGCTCCGCTCCACCCACGATGTCCGGGGCCAGCGGGCGCTCGCTGCGGCGGTCGAAAAGCGCCGCAGGCAGTTCGACAGGAGTCTGGGCGTTGCGCTCGGAAAGACGGCAACCGAACTGGACACGCGCCGCGCCTCGGTGCGCTCGGGCGAAAACGCCTTCGGCAATCTGGTGGCCGACGCCATGCGCGTTGCAGTGGGCGCCGACGCCGGACTCACCAATGGCGGCGGAATTCGCGGCGATACCGTCTATCCTGCCGGTTCCGAAATCACGGGCAAGCTCGTGCTGACCGAGCTTCCGTTCGGAAACAAGACCGTGAAGCTCGCCCTCTCCGGCGCGCGGATCAGGCAGGCCCTGGAGCACGGCGTCGGCAATGTGGAGAACGCCAGCGGGGCGTTTCCGCATGTGTCGGGCCTGACCTTCTCGTTCGATGCAAGCCGGCCCAAAGGCGGGCGCGTCGTCGAAGTCGCCATCGGCGGCGCCCCTCTGGAGGACGACCGGACCTATACGCTGGCGACCAACGACTTCCTCGCCGGCGGCGGGGACGGCTACGCCATGTTCGAGGACGCCGAGCGGCGCCTCGACACACGGGATGCCTCCCTGATGGCCGCCCATGCGATGGAGTTCGTCGAGGCCTCGGGCACGGTCTCCCCGGCGGTGGAAGGGCGGATTACCCGCCTGGATTGAAGGCGGGCCGGGCCTGGCGGGCTACCGGCTCCCCACATCCGGTTCCGGCGACTTTGCGTTGCATGCCCCTCTCCGCCGCCCCGGTGTCCGGACCGCTGCTGTCCGGTTCCACCGGCGCTTCATGAAAAATATCCGGTATTTTCATTTTTTGTTCCCGAAAGGGCTTGACCTGAAGCGAAGTGTGATAGAATGAAAGTAAAGAGAGGCGGCTTCCGGGGCCGCCTTTCGGCTTTTCTGCAGAAAGCGACTGGCTGGGGCCGCGAAAAAGACCCCGGCGAGAGCAAGCGCGAGAGGTGCGTGCGCCGTCTCGCGCGCGCAATCAGGTGCGCGAACCGCGCCGGCGCCGACACCCGCCCGCGCCCGCACGCGAAACGCGCGCAAAACAGGGACACCCTCCCGCCCTTTGCCCCCAAGGAGGCACGCATGACTGCAACCGACCCCGCCCCGAACTGGCGGCGAAACCGGCCGCAAGGCTCGCGCCAGCCGCGGGAGCCCTGGCCGCACAGCCCGGCGGAGGCGGCCCCCGCATGACAAAACATGACACTTCATGACACTTCCGCAGGGGTTCCTCGATACGCGGCGGTCGCCCCGGCCCCGGCCCCGGCGGCGCGCGGCGCAGGCGCGTCGGCAGGCATACCGGACGCAAACCGGGACGGGGCGTGTGCATGCGGCAGGCTTGGCGGGACGGCGCGATTTTTCGCCGGGATGCGATTTTCGGCTTCCGCCGCGCGCCCGAACGGAGGATGATGCGCGCGGCTGGACAAGGACCCGCAACGGGCCGGCACGCCCTGGCGCGGGTCCTGCAAGGTTGATTTGCGATGCGCGGCGTCGAGGCGTTGCGCACAGGTCCACAGAACGGGAGAACGAAACCCATGATGTCACGCTGTCTTCGCCTTCCCCGACTGCGCCGCTCCGGCATGGCGCTCTTCTCGGCCGCCGCGCTGGCGCTCTCGGCCCATGCCGCGGCCGCGGAAACCGCGGTCAAATTCGCGCTCGACTGGAAATTCGAGGGTCCCTCGGCGCCCTATTTCGTCGCCATAGACAATGGCTACTACGCCGACGAGGGACTCGACGTCACCATCGACTCGGGCCCCGGCTCCGTGAAGGGCATCACCCGCATCGCGGCGGGCACCTATCCCATCGGCTTCATGGACATCAACTCGCTGGCGAAGTTCCTCGACCAGAACCCGGGCTCGCCCGTGACCGCCGTGCTGATGGTCTATAACCGCCCGCCCTTCGCCATCGTCTCGACGACGGAGCGCGGCGTGCTCAAGCCCAAGGACCTCGAAGGCCGCATCCTCGGCGCGCCGGCGCCGGACGGGGCCTACGCCCAGTGGAAGGCCTTCGTGAAGGAAAACGGCATCGACGCCTCCAAGGTGCAGATCGAGAATGTCGGCTTCCCGGTGCGCGAGCCGATGCTGGCGCGCGGAGAGGTCGACGCCATCACCGGCTATTCCTTCTCGTCCCATTTCAACCTGATCCGCAACGGCGTCGCGGAGGAGGACGTGAAGGTCATGATGATGGCCGATTACGGGCTGAAGCTCTACGGCAACGCGATCATGGTCAACACGGACTACGCCAAGGCCAACCCCGATGTCGTCAAGGGCTTCGTCGCCGCGACCATCAAGGGCGTGCAGGCTGTCGTCGCCGACCCCGAAACCGCGATCAAGTCGGTGATGGAGCGCAACGAGATCGCGGACGAGGCGCTTGAGCTCGCGCGGCTCAAGATGGCGATCCGCGACAATATCGTGACCGACGAGGTGAAGGCGAACGGCTTCGGCGGGGTGGATGCGGACAGGCTGGCCACGTCGCTCGACCAGATCGGCGTCACCTACGAGTTCACCAACCGGCCGGAGCCTTCGGCGGTGTTCGACCCGTCCTACCTGCCGCCGGCGGCGGACCGCCAGCTCTAGCGCCCGCGCGGCGCCCGCAGGGGGAGGACGCGCCATCGTCGTCATCGAGGACGTGACCCTCACCTATGCGGGCGCCTCCGGCGGCGGCGTCACCGCCGTCCAGGGGCTGGACCTGAATGTCGAGCGCGGCGCGTTCGCGGCCGTGGTCGGCCCCTCGGGCTGCGGGAAATCCACGCTGATGAAGCTCGCCACCGGCCTCGTGCGGCCGACGGCGGGCCGCATCGCAGTGGACGAAGCCGTGGTCGAGGGGCCGGTCAAGATCGCCGGCATGGCCTTCCAGAACGCGAACCTGCTGCCCTGGCGGACCATCCGGGACAATGTCCTGCTGCCGCTGGAAATCGTCGAGCCGCACCGCCGGCGCTTCCGCAGGAACAAGGCGGAATACGCCGAGCGGGCTGACGGGCTGCTCGCCCTGGTCGGGCTCGACGGCTTCGCCGAGCGCTTTCCCTGGGAGCTGTCCGGCGGCATGCAGCAGCGGACCTCGCTCTGCCGCGCGCTCATCCACGAACCGGCCCTGCTGATGCTGGACGAGCCGTTCGCGGCCCTCGACGCCTTTACCCGCGAGGAACTCTGGTGCGTGCTGCGCGACCTCTGGGCGCGGATCGGCTTCACCGTGGTTCTCGTCACGCACGACCTGCGCGAAGCCGCGTTCCTCGCCGACACGGTCCATGTGATGAGCGCGCGGCCGGGCAGGATCGTGGCGTCGCGCGCCATAGACCTGCCGCGGCCGCGCGAGCTCGATGTCTGCTTCGAGCCCGAGTTCGTGGATATCGTGCACGACCTGCGCAGCCGCATCTCGGAGGTCCGGCAATGACGCCGGCGTCGTTCCTCGAACGGACGGCTCCGTTCGCGTTCACGCTCGGCCTGTTCGTCTTCTGGGAGGCGGTCTGCCAGCTCTTCGGCGTCAATCCGATCATCCTGCCCGCGCCTTCCGCCATCGTCGAAGCCACGGTGACGCACTGGAAGCCGCTGCTCCGGCATTCGGGGGCGACCATGTGGACGACGCTCGCCGGGTTCGCGATCGCGGTCGCCTTCGGCGTCGTGCTCGGCATGATCGTCGGCTGGTCGCGGGCGATCTACCGGGGGCTGTACCCGGTCATGGTCGGCTTCAACTCCATTCCCAAGGTCGCGGTCGTGCCGATCCTCGTCATCTGGTTCGGCATCGGCGAGATTCCGGCGATCCTGACCGCCTTCCTGATCTCCTTTTTCCCCATCGTGGTGAATGTCGCGACCGGCCTCGCCACCACCGAGCCCGAACTGGAGGACGTTCTGAGGGCGCTGGGCGCGCGCAAGCTGGACATCATCCTCAAGGTGGGCATCCCCCGCGCCCAGCCCTATTTCTACGGCTCGCTGAAGGTCGCGATCACGCTTGCCTTCGTCGGCTCGGTCGTTTCCGAGACGATCGCCGCCAATTCCGGCATCGGCTACCTGATGAGCGTCGCGGGCACGAACTTCCAGATGCCGCTCGTCTTCGCCGGGCTGATCGCGCTCGCCATCGAGGGCATCGCCATGTATGCGCTGTTCGCCTTCATCGAGATGCGCACCACGCGCTGGGCCTTCCGCTCATCCTTCGCCGCCGGCGGCTGACAGGACGCGCACAGGCGCCGGCACGCTTCATCCCATCGCACCATCGGAGGTCCTGCCCCATGAACAGGCGACGTTTCGGCCGCACGAATATCGAGATTTCGGAAATGACGCTCGGCGGCGGCTTCGTCGGCGGCCTGCTGCTGCACAAGCCGGACGAGGTGAAGCGGGAGTGCATCGCGGCCTGCCTCGACGCGGGCATGAACTGGATCGACACCGCGGCCGACTATGGCGGCGGCGAATCCGAGAAGGCGATCAGCTGGCTGGTCGGCGAGCTGCCGGCGGACAGGCGGCCCCGTATCAGCACCAAGGTCCGGCTCGACGCCTCGCGGCGCGACAATTTCCCGGACCAGGTGCGCGCGTCGATAGAGGGCAGCCTGGAGCGCCTCAAGGTGGACAGGGTGGACCTGCTGATCCTCCACAATCCGCTGGTGCCGGAACCCGACAGCGCAACCTTGACGCTCGACGAGGCGCTCGGCGTCATGGACTGCTTCGACAGCCTCCGCAACGAGGGCCTGTTCGACCATGTGGGCTTCACCGCGCTCGGCGACGGCCCGACCGTCCGCGCCGCCATCGCGTCGGGCCGCTTCGACGTGGCGCAGGTCTATTACAACATGCTGAACCCGACGGCCGGCTTCGCGCTCGGCGGCGGGACGGGCGCCGGCTGGTCGGACTCGGACTTCACCGGCCTTCTGGACGCCTGCCGGGAGCACGATGTGGGCGTGATGAACATCCGCATTTTCGCAGCCGGCGTGCTGGCGGCGGACGAGCGCCACGGGCGCGAAATCCCGATCACGGCCAATGCCGGGATGGAAGCGGAGGAAGCCCGTACCCGCGCGGTGCTGGCCGCGCTCGGCGAACGCGGCGAAACCCGCTCGCAGACGGCGATCCGCTTCGGCCTCAGCCACCCGGCGGTCTCGACCGTGGTGTTCGGCGTCGCCGAGATGTCGCATGTCCACCAGGCGCTTGCGGCCCCCGGCCTCGGGCCGCTGGAGGAGGACGCGCTCGCCGCGCTCCGCCGCGCCTGGGCTTCCGATGCCTTCCGCGGTTAGCCCGGATTTCTCACCGCGAGCGTCGTCCGGCCAAGTTTAGCAATCGGCTGGGTGTTGGCGGTGGCGGGTTTTGTATTTCGGTTTGAGGGCGCAGGGGTATGGGTTGCGCCTGAGGCGCGGTTCCTGCCGGGGGAT
>JAJDVH010000177.1 GCA_022826185.1 Alphaproteobacteria bacterium | reverse complement strand
AACGCCTCTTCGGCGGAGAAGACGCGGCCCGTCGCGACCCACTCCATCGCCTGCTGCATGCCCACCAGGCGCGGCAGGAACCAGGAGGACGCGGCCTCCATCACCACGCCGCGCCGGGAGAAGACGAAGCCGAACCGCGCCTCCGTGGAGGCGAGGCGGATGTCCATCGGCAGGATCTGCGTGACACCGAAGCCGACCGCCGGGCCGTTCACCGCCGCGATCACGGGCTTCTTCATGTCGAACAGCTTGAGCGCCACGAGGCCGCCGCCGTCGCGGTGGCGGGCGCCCGGATCCGGCGGGGCGCGGTCGAAGGTGCCCGGCCCGCCCGAGAGGTCGGCGCCGGCGCAGAAGGCGCGGCCCGCCCCGGTGACGATGACCGCGCGCACGCCGTCGTCGCGGTCGGCCGCGTCCAGCGCCGCCACATATTCGCCGATCATCGCCGCATTGACGGCGTTCAGCCGGTCCGGCCGGTTGAGCGTCAGCGTGAGCAGGCCGTCCTCGACCTCGGCCCGGAGCGTTTCATAAGACAACGGCGCATCCCCCGAAGAGACATGCGCCGTCCCCTACAGCATTTACGCTGCGGGTGGAACCGCCGCCCCCTTCGCCCGGCCGGAGACCGGGGAAGGGGGCGCAGTCTTTCGCTACATCGCCGAGGTGCGGCCGTAGATGGAGAGCGCCACCGCCTCGAACTCCACGCCGTCGCCGGTGACATCGTCGAACATGAAATCGTCGGGCCTGGAGGTGGACTGCAGCACCTTGCCTTCCGGGCCGCGCGGCAGCTCGTTGGTCGGGCCGAATTCAGCCTCGAGCGCCGCCACCTCGTCCGCCGTCAGCGCGACCAGCGAGCACGGCATGCCCTTCATGTGCGGGATGCCCTGTTCGCGGTCGATCAGCGCCTCCTCGTCGTCGGGCGTCACCTGCCCGTCATTGAAGGCCCACATGCCGGACATGTTCTCCAGCCCCGGCCGCGATTCCGGCTTCCACCAGCCATGCGGCACCCGCACCAGGCCCGCCGGCATGGAGGAGCGGCCATAGACGCGGGCGACCATGGCGCCGGTCGAGGTCTCGAGCCGGGCCCAGGCGCCTTCCTCGAAGCCGAGCCGCTCCATCTCCGACGGGGCGATCATGTACATCGGGTCCGCCGCGCGCCGGCGCAGCTCCGGGATATGGCGGTGGCCGGAGCGGAAATACTCGTCCTCGGGCCAGCCGACGAACATCGCCATCGGGAAGCGCTCGCAGGGCTCCGCCGCCTCGCGGTAGTAGGGCAGCGGGTCGAAGCCGAGATTTTCCAGCACCTCGGAATAGAACTCCACCTTGCCGGACGGCGTGGCGAAGCCGGTCCTGAGATACTGCTTCTCCCCGGGATCGGGCGCCTGGCCGCGATGCAGGTTGGGCGCACGCCCGGCGGCGACGACGTCCGTCCAGACCGCCCCGCCCGGCTCCAGCCGGTAGTTGATGAAGTCCTCCTGGTTCGTCCAGGGGAAGGCGTCGCCGAACCCCATGCGCCTGGCGAGCATATGCCAGAAATAGGTGACATTGCGGCACTCGCCCGGCGGCTCCATCGCCTGCTCGCTGACGCCGGCCTGCATGCAGGGCCGCTCCAGCCAGGCGTCGCCCGGCAGGATATAGTCCGAAATCTGCGCGCTCGGCGTCATGTTGTGCTCGAAGGAGACGAGCAGGTCCTGCTTCATCATCGCGCGGTACACGCGGTCGCCGTTGGCGTAGGCCATCAGCGCGTTGTTGGCCATCATGAAGAAGGCCCGGACCGGGTAGGGGTCGCTGTCCTCCATGGCCTTGAACACCGCCATCGGGTTGGCCATGTAGCAGCCGTTGACGAGATTGACGTAGCGGTGGCCCCAGACGCGCTCGGTGGCGTCCTCGAAGGCCTTCATGCCGCGGAAGGTGAAGACCGGGTGCCGGTCCGCGCCGAGCTGCTTGGCCTTCTGCTCCTCGGACAGCAGGTGCTCCATCTCGATCTCGGAGTCGGAGCGCACGACCGGGCTCGGCCCGACGAACACGTCGCCGCCCTTGATATCGACATTGCCCGTGATCGCGCGCAGCATGGCCTGCAGGCGGATCGCCGAGGTGCTGGACACCTGCTGGTCGGTGATCGGCGACCAGGGGATGCAGGCGGGCCCGGTCGTGGCATACATGCGGGCCGAGTCGCGGATCTGCTCTTCCGTGAGGCCGGTGATCTCCGCCACGCGCTCGACGGGATATTCCCGGAGGCGCTCGACCAGCTTGTCGAAGCCCACCGTCCAGTCGCGCACGAACGCCTTGTCGTAGAGTTCCTCATCGACGATGACCCGCAGCCAGCCGAGCAGCAGCGCCGCGTCGGTGCCGGCCCGGAGCGGCAGCCAGATATCGGCGCGCTCGGCGTTCCCGCTGCGGCGCGGATCGACCACGATGAGCTTGGCGCCCGCGGCCTGCGCCATGCGGATCGCCTTGTATTCCATCGTCCAGCTGTGCCGGCGCGGGTCGTGGCCGAGCAGCACGATGCACTTGGAGTGGAGGATGTCGCCGCGCGGGAACCAGCCATAGACATAGCGGTTCACCGCCGCCGTGTTGCCGGCGCAATAGGCGACGCCGCTGATCCAGTTGGGCGAGCCGACATGGTTCATGAAGCGCCGGCAGAGGCCGTGGTCGGAAAGACCGGTGGCGCCGCTCTGGCCGACCGCGAAGGCTTCCGGCCCGTAGCGGTCGATCACCGCCTGGAGGCGTTCGGCGATGTCGTCCATCGCCTCGTCCCAGGTGACCCGCTGCCACTGGCCGTCGCCGCGCGCGCCCACACGCTTCAGCGGATAGAGGATGCGGTCGGGATGCGCGAAATGCTTCGGCGCATAGGCGCCCTTCATGCAGATCACGTCCTTGAGGATCGGATGGTCGCGCGTCGTGACCTTGACCACGCGCCCGTCCTCGACCTTGGCCGCGACCGGGCAGAACCCGTCGCAGCTCGTGCAGACCACATTCTTGAGGACGCTGCCGCTCCCGTTCTCGAATCCGTCTCGTCCGGTCAAACCGTCGGGCATCGCGCTCCTCCTCCTGCGATTATGGCTGCGGCAGGCCCACGGCCAATACGCCAGCCAAGCAAGAAAACCCCGCTGGGTCAAGGAGTAGCAGGCACACGCGACGGCGCCGGCCTCAGGGCCAGACGACCGGGAATTGCTCGCTGTCGAGCGGGGCGCCGTCGGCGAGCGCCGGGTTGCGGAGGTTGTCGTTCGGGCCGGGTCCGGCGAAATAGGCGCAGTCCTCGCCGCAATAGCGCACCGCATAGCCGCGCCGGCGGGTGCCGGCGGTCAGGTTCCCGCCCGCGCCGTGGACGGTCATGGCGTGGAAGGCGAGCGCGTCGCCCGGCTCCATGTCCCAGGAGAGGAGGTCGTGGCCGCCGGCGTCGATGTCCGGCATCGGCTCGTAACCCTCGCCGCGCTCGTAGGCCGCGGCGCCCTTCGCGAAGGGCTCCGGCTGGAACCAGCGGTCCCAGCGGTGCGAGCCGGCGACGAAGGAGAGCGCGCCGCTCTCGCGCGTCACGGGGTCGAGCGGCAGCCAGAAGGACATGACCGGCCAGCCGCGCACCGGCCAGTAGGGCTGGTCGTTGTGCCAGCGGGTCGGCTGCGGCGTGCCCGGCTCCTTCACGAAGAGCTGGTCGTAGAAGAGGTTGAGCCGCCGGGCCCCCAGGAACCGCGCCGCGACCTCGCGAAGCGGGCCCTCGCAGCAGAAGGCGCGGAAGCCTTCATGGCTTTCCCAGATGCGGAGGTTGCCGTGGAAGCGCCCCGCCTCCGGCATGTAGCCGTTGAAGAACGGCCCCGGCTCGGCGATATCGCGTTCGACCGCATCGGCGAGAATGCCGAGCCACTCGTCGGGCACGACGCCTTTCATCAGCACCGCGCCGTCGCGGTCGAAATCCGCCTTTTCAGCCGCTGTCGGGCGCATGGGCCTCTCCTTCCTTTCCGGCCGGTATCTCGGGCCGGACGTTATACCACCATCCGCGAACCCGAACCGGAGGCCCCGGCGGGGACCCACGGCGATGTCATGAATTGTCATGTTTTCATCGCAGCAGCCCTCTCGCGACCGCAGGTCCGCGCGCCTCTTGCGCTTCTCCCTTTCCGTCATGCCCGGACTTGTTCCGGGCATCCGTTTCCGCCGCCGCGATGGCCCCGATGGAGATGCCCGGAACAAGTCCGGGCATGACGAGAGGAGGCATGACGAGAGGAGGCATGACGGAAGAGGCATGACGGGAGGAGGACCGGGACGGCGGTCGGGGGCGCGCGCGGCGGGGACCCCTGAGGGGATGTCATGAATTGTCATGTTTTTGCCCGGCGGCGCTGCGGAAATGTCATGTTTCGTCATGCGGGGCCGTCCCTGCCGGGCTGCGCGGCCAGGGCTTCCTTTTCGCGCTCCTCGCGGCGCCCCTGCCGTTCGCGCCAT
>JAJDVH010000129.1 GCA_022826185.1 Alphaproteobacteria bacterium | reverse complement strand
TCAGGCGTGCAAATCGCATCGGGGTCGGGTTACACTCTGTAAGCATCGGGGCGCTCCTCTGCAACCGGGCAAGGCTTTGTTGCAAAAGAACTTTCTCATATGCAGAGCCCCGATGCACCTACCCCCGGTGAGAAATCCGGGTTAGGAAGGGCATCGGCCGTCGTTCCAGCGCGCCAGGGTCGGCGAACCGTCGCACGGCAGGGAACCTTCGGGGAGGCCGACGATGCAGGACGCAGCAACCCAGGGCAATGGCGCGGCGCCGGAGGGTCAGGCCACCGAGGACACTGTCGCCAGGGTCTTTCGCGAGGGCGTCTATCCCTATCCGGACCGGCTGCCGAGGGCTGAATACGAACGGCTCAAGGCGGCGCTCCAGGTCGAGCTGTTGAAGGCGCAGCACTGGGTCCGGGATTCCGGCGCCAAGGTGATCGTGCTGTTCGAAGGGCGCGACGCCGCCGGCAAGGGCGGCACGATCAAGCGCTTCATGGAGCACCTGAACCCGCGCGGGGCCCGGGTCGTGGCGCTGGAAAAGCCGAGCGAGCGGGAGCGCAGCCAGTGGTTCTTCCAGCGCTATGTCCGCCATTTTCCGGCGGCCGGCGAGATCGTGATGTTCGACCGGTCCTGGTACAACCGCGCCGGCGTCGAGCGGGTGATGGGGTTCTGCACCGGGTCGGAATATCTGGAGTTCATGCGCCAGTGCCCGGAGCTGGAGCGGATGCTGGTCCGCAGCGGCACCTTCCTGTTCAAATACTGGTTCTCGGTGACGCAGGACGAGCAGGCGAGCCGCTTCGACAGCCGGCTCACCGACCCGCTGAAGCAATGGAAGATCTCTCCCATCGACCTGGCGTCGCTCGACAAGTGGGATGCTTACACGCAGGCCAAGGAGGCGATGTTCTTCTATACCGACACAGCCGACGCGCCCTGGACGGTCATCAAGTCCGACGACAAGAAGCGCGCCCGCCTGGCCTGCATGCAGCATTTCCTCTCGCACCTGCCCTATCCGGACAAGGATGTGGACGTGGTGGTCGATCCCGACCCGATGATCCTGGGCCCCGCCGAGCGCGTCGTGGACCGCAGCGAACCGATGGGGGCGGGCGCCTGAGGCGTTGGAAGTCCCGCGCCGCAAGGCCGTGAAGCGCCGGAAACCGGGCGTCTGGGACCGGGCGCGGCTGAGGCGCGCGGCGCTGGCCTATCTCGCGCGCTACGCCGCGCCTTCGGCGCATGTCAGGCGCATATTGCAGCGCCGGCTGGACCGCGCCGAAGCGCGCGGGGCGGAAATGCGCGTCGGGCCGGAGGACATCGAGGCCCTGCTCGCCGACCTTGTCCGCATGGGGCTGATCGACGAGCGGGCGTGGGCCGAGGCGCAGGCGCGGACGCTCCGCCGTCGCGGCGCCTCGGCGCGCGCGGTCGCAGCCCGGCTTTCGTCGAGGGGCGCGCCGCGTGACGAGATCGAGCGGCTGCTTGGCGAGGAAGATGATGCTGCGGAACTACAGGCCGCCCGGGCGCTGGCGCGGCGGCGAAGGCTCGGGCCGTGGCGCGATCCGACGGAGCGCGCGGAGCGGCGGCAGAAGGACCTGGCCGCGATGGCGCGGGCAGGCTTCCGGCTGGACGTGGCGCGGCAGGTTGTCGACGCGGACGGGCCGCCGGAAACGGATCAGTAGGGGACGGTGCCCTTCACGACCGTGCGGTGCAGCACGCGCCGCTCGCTCTCCATATCGAAATTGGCGACCGCGCGGTGCAGCAGGCAGCGATTGTCCCAGAGCACGAGGTCGCCCTTCCGCCATTGGTGCGTGTAGATGAAGTCCGCCTTGGTCGCCCGGCGCAGCAGCCGGTTGAGGAAGGCGTGGCCCTCTTCCTTCGGCCGTCCGTCGATATGGCTCGTGTGGATGCCGAGATAGAGCGCCTTGCGCCCGGTGACGGGGTGAGAGCGCACGACCGGGTGCCTGACGGGCGGGCGCTCGCGCTTCTGGATTTCGGTCGCCGGCGACTGCTTGGTGTTGCGCCGGTTGGCCTCCCAGCTGTGGATGGCGCAGAGGTCCGAGACCTCCTCCTGCGTCTCCCGGTCGAGCGAATCCCAGGCCATGTGCATGTTGGCGAACTGGGTGTCGCCGCCTTGCCTCGGCGTCTCGACCGCGTGCAGCATGGTCAGCAGCGAGGGCACGGCATGGTAGGACTTGTCGGTGTGCCAGAAATAGTTGCCGCCCGAGATGCGGACCGGGTTGCCGTCCTCGTCGAGATTGTGGATGACGTGCAGCAGCGGGTATTTCTCGCCGTTCGGCAGCCGCCCGACATGCTCCTCGATCTCGCCGAAGCGCCGCGTGAAGGCCAGTTGCGCCTCGCCCGGCAGGTCCTGGTCGCGGAACACCAGGATGTGGTGCTCCAGGAAGGCGTCCATGATGGCGTCGAAGACCTCGTCGCCGAAGGGCGCGGCCAGGTCGATACCGCGGATTTCGACGCCGCCCACCGGCGACAGCGGCTTCATCGCGAAGGGCGGCGGGGAGGCGATCTCGCGGGCGGGCGCGGCCATGGGCTCCGGCTCCTGCTTCTCTGGACTCACCGGCCAGCCTAGCCCGGAAATCTCCCCATTGTCACGGCCGAGGCGCTATGCTGGCCGCTGCAAGCCTGCCCGGAGGGACCGGCCGCCATGAAATTCGGACTGCTTTACGAACACCAGCTGCCGCGAAGCTGGAAGGAAAAGTCGGACTACGACCTGCTGCACGAGGCCCTGGAGCAGGTGGAGCTCGCCGACCGGCTGGGCTTCGACTATGTGTGGGAGAACGAGCACCACTTCCTGGAGGAGTATTCGCACTCCTCCGCGCCGGAAGTCTTCCTCGCCGCCTGCGCGCGCAACACCGAGCGGATCCGGCTCGGCCACGCTGTGGTGCTCTCGCCGCCGCCCTACAACCACCCGGCGCGCGTCGCCGAGCGCATCGCCACGCTCGACCTCATCAGCGACGGCCGGGTGGACTGGGGCACCGGCGAGAGCGCGTCGCGCATGGAGATGGAAGGCTTCGGCGTGCCGATGGACGACAAGAAGGCGATGTGGTTCGAGGCGACCGAGCAGTCCGCCAACATGATGACCATGGAGCCCTATCCGGGCTTCGAGGGGCAGTTCTTCTCCATGCCCTGCCGCAATGTGCTGCCGAAGCCCTACCAGCAGCCGCATCCGCCGCTCTGGGTCGCCTGCTCGCGCATGGAGACGATCCACGCCGCGGCGCGGGCCGGCATCGGCGCGCTCACCTTCGCCTTCGTCAACCCCGACGTGGCGCGGCAATGGGTCGAGGAATATTACGCCATCATCAGGTCCGAGGAGTGCGTGCCCATCGGCCACGCGGTCAACGCCAACATCGCCATGTGCACGGGCTTTTCCGTGCATCACGACGCCGAGGAGGCCAAGCGGCGGGGCGCGGACGGCTTCCGCTATTTCGGCTATTCGCTCGGCCATTATTACGTCTTCGGCGAGCACAAGCCCGGCGTGACGGGGGTCTGGGAGCGTTTCGAGGAAGCGCGCGAGCACATGGACGATGTCGGCAAGGGCAGCGGCATCGGCACGCCGGACGAGGTGCGCGAGCATCTGCAGGAGTTCGCGGATGCGGGCGTGGACCAGGTGATCTTCATCCAGCAGGGCGGCAAGAACGAGCACCGTCATATCTGCGAGGCGATGGAGCTGTTCTCGGCCGAGGTCATGCCGCACTTCAAAGCGGGCGAAGAGGAGCGCGAGGCGCGGAAGGCCGAGGAGCTTGCGCCCTGGATCGAGGCCGCGCTCGCCCGCAAGCCGCGCATGGAGCCGGTTGCCGAAGCTGACATCCCGCTCGTGGCCGCGTTCGGGCGCAATATCGTGCAGACCGACCAGGACCCGGACGCCCGCTCCACCCACCACGCCGCCGCCGACATCACCGTCCCGGCCGCCGACCCGATGGAAAGGGAAAAGGCCGCGGCCGCCGGGGACGACTGATGGACGAAGCCGACGAGAGCCGGCCCGCAGCCGACAGGGCGGAAAGCGCCCGGCGCGCGAGGTCGAACTATCTGCTTTATCTCGTCGCAACCGGCGTCTGGATTGTTGTGAGTGTCCTGCCCGGCGACCCTTCGGACGCTGCGGATTGGGTGCTTCCCGTTGTAGGGTCGCTTAGCCTACTGGCGTTCATCATGCTGGTAATCGGCGTGGTCCGGGCTTACGGGGATCGCAAGAATGCCGATGAGGGGACCGCCGCCCATTTCCGGCTTCAAATCCGGAGTTTCTGGATTTCATGGCTCTATACGGGGATCAACATTCTGGTCTTTATGGTTTCGGCGGCAATTTCCCCATGGCCGGGATTATTATATTTCGCGAGCGAAATAATCACTTATGCGATTAACGTCTGGTTTGTCATCCGCTGCGTCAAGGGCCTGCGCTACCTGTCCCGGCAGGAGCCCTATCCCAATCCGGGAACCTGGCTGTGGTGAGGCGCTGAAGGCGACGGGAGGCGAGGGATGCAGGGCAACGACATACTGCCCGCGAGTGGTGGCGCCGGGGAGAGCGGCGGCAACGCCAGGATCGTCTATATCCTCTATCTCGCCGCCATCGTCATCGGCCTGCTGGCGCTGATCGGCGTCATCATCGCCTATGTCAGCCGGAACGACAGCGGCGGCTGGGCGAACGACCACTACCGGTTCCAGATCAGGACCTTCTGGATCGGCCTGCTCTATTCGGCCGTCGGCGCCGTCTCGACGGTGTTCCTGGTCGGCTGGCTGATGCTGCTGGCGGTGCTGGTCTGGTGGATCGTCCGCTGCGTCAAGGGCCTCCAGCGCGTGTCCCGCTCCGAGCCCTGTCCGAATATCGAGACCTGGCTGTGGTGAGGCGGAGACAAGGACTGCTCAGCTTGCGCCGGCCCGCTGTGCGTCCATGTAGCTGCGAAGCACCGCGTTCATTCTGGTCTGGTATCCGCGCCCCTGCGATTTGAAGAAAGCCAGCACGTCGTCGTCCACGCGAATCGACACGAGCGTCTTTCGCGGCGGAACGACCAGTTTGGCCTTCGACCAGTCGATGGCGGAGGGGTCGCCTTCGTCGGGATCGATTTCCGGCTCCAGACCCTCGGCCTGCTCGCGGCGGAGGCGGTCCCAATCCGTCCGGCTGTCCTTCTGAAGGAGGCGCGCCTCCTCAAGCGAGACTCTGGTAATACGCTCTTCGCTCATTGTTCCGGGCCCTTCGCTCCAAGTCGGGTGTAGCATACGCTGCCCCATCCGGCCCGACAGCGCAGCGCAGGCCATGACATCGGTGAGAAATCCGGGCTAACCCGGATTTCTCACCGGGGGTAGGTGCATCGGGGCTCTGCATATGAGAAAGTTCTTTTGCAACAAAGCCTTGCCCGGTTGCAGAGGAGCGCCCCGATGCTTACAGAGTGTAACCCGACCCCGATGCGATTTGCAC
>JAJDVH010000108.1 GCA_022826185.1 Alphaproteobacteria bacterium | reverse complement strand
CGGTCTGGGTGATGCCGCGCGTGCGGACGATATCGTCGATGCGGCTGACGAGCTCGGCCTTGACCAGGTGCGCGTCGGCATCGGGAAGGCCGAGATCGGCGAAGACGTTGCCGCTGCCGCGCTCCACGGCGATGTCGTCGGGTTCCATGGCGTCAGATGTCTCCATGATGGGTGTCACGGTAGTGCCGCTCGGCGGCCAGAAGGCGCCGTCGCACGAGGTCGAGTTCCCGCTTCGGCGTCGCGATGCCCCGCCGGGCCTTCTTCTGAAAGGCGTGCAGGACATAGACGGCGGTCTCGAACCGTACCGTGTAGACGGCGCGGAAGGTGTCGCCGTCGTGGCGCGCGACGATCTCCACGACGCCCGGGCCGAACCCCTTGAGCGGCTTGGCGTCGCGGTGCTGCCGTCCGAGCTGGGCGCGATAGATCGCGAACCCCATGCGGTCCTGCACCGGGCCGGGAAAACGCTTCAGGTCCGCCTTGCTCGAACCGATCCATTCGACTGGCTTCAGCATTGCAGTTTCGGCTCCGCACTATAGGGGTTTCGCCATAGGCGGACAAGCCGGGCGGCGCATCAGTGCTCGGTGGGGTCGCCCGGCTCGGTGGTCTCGGCGCGCATGGACGCCGCCGCCATGGCTTGCCAGGCAGCCCGGTCATAGCCGAGCCTCAGGTTGAGCTTGTCGCAGATCGACTGTGCATCTTCGAGAGTCAGCGCGATGAGCGCGGTCGGGACATGCCCGGCCAGCCCTTCGATCACGATTCTGATCTGCTGCACGTCGGTCTCGACGTCGTAGGCGGGCACGAAGCAGAAGTTGGGGCAGTCCGGCAGGGTCTGCGCGGTCATGGGGGGAACTCCTTCGGTTGCGGCGGTGAGCGAGTAACGGCCGCCGCCCGGCCGGCAATACGTATGCCGGCCGGGCATTGAACGGGTGAATTGGTCGGGAGTCACGCGGCGAGCGGCTAGCGGTCGAGGAGGCGCTCGACCGTCTCCGGATTGGGCGCGAACACGCGGGTGCGCCAGGAGACGATCTCGGTCGCGCAACCCATGCGCTTCAGCGCGGCCATGTCGGTGTCCGCCGGTCCTTCGATCTCGATCCTGTTGCCGCCCATCAGGCGCCGGCGGGCGAGCCGCCAGCCGTTGGCGAGCGCGAGCGCATTGCCGCGCTCCATGACGGCCGCGAAGGCCTCCGCTCCGGTCATGGCGAGGCCGCCGTCGAGGCCGAAGCCCGCGCGCACCGCCCGCACCTGCTCGGCGTCGAGCACGCGCCCGATGAGAGAGATACCGTCATCGGACGTGAGCCGCCGGACCCGCATGTTCTCGGCCGGCAGGCGGTCCCAGACCGGCAGCAGCAGGCCGGAAGCGAGCCAGAAACGCGAATCCCGGTGGGACGGCAGGCCGGCGATCTCGGCGTCCCAGACCTGGCGCCATCCGGCTTCGTCGGCGCGGCGCCAATTGGAGGCGTCGAGCTCGGCCCTGGCCATGGTCTCGGCGGTCGCAGGCCGGATGAGCCGGACGCGCTCCTTCACCCCGCCGTCGTCCAGCATGCGTGATGCCGCCGGCAGCACCACCGCGGCACGCTTGGAGCGGGCGTTGACGGCGAGGCGCGGCTTGCCGTCCGGCCCCGGATCCCGTTCGCCGATCTCCAACGCGGCCTCGGGCGTAAGCGGCACCAGCCTGTCGCGGCGGACGATCTCGACCAGCTCGGTGGCCGCGCCGGTTCCGGAATGCTCGTAGAGCGTCTCCCGGCCGGCGATGATAAGCGAGTCGGCGGTCACGGTCTCGACGCCGACCTCGTAGCTGCCGGCCTCGATCGCCTGCTCGATATTGGCGGCGATGCGCTCTTCAAGCTCGGCGAAGAGCTGGTTCTGCTCGGCGATGGGGAGCGCCAGCAGGCGGTTGAGGAACCTGGGCATGGGCGGCAGGTCCTCCTTGAGACTGCCCTCCCAGGTGAGCTTGAGCCCGGTGGCCTTCTCGAACCGCTCCAGAGTCCAGCCCTTGATGCTGCCGCGCCAGAGCGCGCCGTAGAACTGGCGCAGCGCCGCCTTCGCGTATGCGCTCTCCAGGTTGTCGCTCTCGCGAAACAGCGCCGCGTCGCTGCCGCCCATGGCGGTCTGCGAATCCCGTTGGCCCCGCGTTATTGCGCCGAGCGAATCCAAACGCCGGGCGATGGTGGCGATGAAGCGCCGTTCGCCCTTCACGTCCGTGGTGACGGGCCGGAACAGTGGTGCGCTTGCCTGGTGCGTGCGGTGGGTGCGACCGAGTCCCTGGATCGCCTGATCGGCGCGCCAGCCGGGCTCCAGCAGATAGTGGATGCGCCGTTCGGTGTTTCCGCAGGAAAGGTCGGCGTGGTAGCTGCGCCCCGTCCCGCCCGCCATCGAGAACACGAGGATACGCTTCTCGCCGTCCATGAAGGCGGCGGTCTCGGCGAGATTGGCAGACGCGGGCCGGCTGCGTAGCGAGAGGCGCTCGCCCTTCGCGTCCACGATCCTGAGCACGCGGCGCGACCGGCCGGTGACCTCCGCGACGGCCTCGTGCCCGAAATGCTGCACGATCTGGTCCAGCGCCGTCGGCACCGGCGGGAGCGCGGCGAGTTTCTCGATCAGCGCATCGCGCCGGTCCTCGGCCTCCTTGCAGATCACCGGGTTGCCGTCGGCGTCCCTGGCGGGCCGGCTGAGCAGATTGCCGCCGTCGTCGGTGAAGCGCTCCTGGAGCTGCACCGGGAAGGCGTGCATCAGGTAGGAGAGGATGGCGTCTCGGGGCGTCAGGTCGATGTTGAGGTCGTCCCACTCGGAGGCCGGGACCTCGGCGATGCGGCGCTCCATCAGGGCCTCGCCGGTCGAGACCAGCTGGACCACGGCCGACCGGCCGGCGGCGAGGTCGGCCTCGATCGCGCGGATGGTCGAGGGGCACTTCATGCCGGTCAGCAGATGGCCGAAGAAGCGCTGCTTGGTGCCCTCGAAGGCCGACAATGCCGCCGCCTTGGCGTTCCTGTTCAGCGTGTCCTCGCCCTGGACGATGCCGGTCGCCTTCAGCGCCTCCTCGATGTTGGCGTGGATCACCTTGAAGGCGCCGGCATAGGCGTCGTAGATGCGCCGCTGCTCGGGGGTGAGCGGGTGTTCGAGGATGTCGACCTCGATCCCGTCATAGGCCAAGGCTCTCGCCTGGTAGAGCCCGAGCGCCTTCAGATCGCGCGCCACCACCTCCATCGCGGCGACGCCGCCGGCCTCCATGGCGGAGACGAACTCGACGCGCTTCTCGAACGGCGTCTCGCCGGCGCCCCACAATCCGAGCCTGCCGGCATAGGCAAGACCCGGCACGGTGGTGGCGCCGGTGGCGGACACATAGGCGATGCGCGCGTCCGGCAACGCGTTCTGCAATCGCAGACCGGCCCGTCCCTGCTGCGAGGGCTTGGTCTCGCCGCGCTCAGACTTCGAGCCGGCGGCGTTCGCCATCGCATGCGCCTCGTCGAAGACGATCACACCGTCGAAGGCGTGCCGGTCCTCCTCGTCGAGCGAGCCGGCCAGCCACTTGACGATCTGCTCCAGCCGCGAAGGCCGACCCTGGCGGGACGGCGAGCGCAGCGTGGCGTAGGTCGCGAACAGGATGCCGGCGTCGAGGGGTATCTCCATCCCCTGCCGGAAGTTGCCGAGCGGGATGACGTCGCTCTCCAGACCGCCGAGCGCCGTCCAGTCGCGGCGCGCGTCTTCCAGCAGCTTGTCGGACTGCGAGAGCCAGAGCGCGCGCTTTCGTCCGCGCAGGCGGTGGTCGAGGATGATGGCGGCGACCTGCCGGCCCTTGCCGCAGCCGGTGCCGTCGCCCAGCATCCAGCCCCGGCGGAACCGCACCGGCTCCGAAAGCGTTTCGCCTTGCTGGGTGACGAGGGAGGTATCGACCTCCTCGTCGTTGCCGTCCTCGCCGTCCTTCGGGCAGCGGTGGACGGTCTCCCACTGGGAGCCGATGCGGTACTCCGCAGCAAGATGGCGGTAATGGGCCTCGCCCGCCAGCACAACGCTCTCGAGCTGGGCGTCGGACAGCAGGCCCTCGGTGACGATCCTCTCCGGCAGCATCGGGCGCCAGGCCGGCGCAGGATGCGGGACGGCGGCCATGGCGGCGGACTGCACCAGCGGCGTCGGATGCTCGACGGCGCCCGGCACCCGCACGACGCCCGGCCGCCAGGGGGCGTAGGGGCCGGCGTCGGTAGAAGCATCGGAACCCGTATCGGCGGGTTCGACCGGCCCGCTCACGACGACCAGATCCGAAACCGGCCCCCACTCATGGGACCGGCGGGTCTCGGGCGTCGATGCCGACCTGGGACCGCGCCGCTTCTCGGGCTTGGGCGCCACCGCCTTGCCGAACAGGTCGCGGGCCGGGCCGGACGGGACCGCGGCGGGCTCGATCGTCTGGCGCGGCGGCATCCGCGCGATCACGGCATCGAGCAACTCGGCGGCGTTCGCCGCGCGGGCCGTCCCGTCCAGCTCGACAGCGGGTCCGTGGCCGCGTTCCAGCACGGTGAGGCGGGTGTCGAAGCCGGTGCCCCGGCGGGCATAGGCGCGGCCGTCGATGGCCATGGTGAAGATGCAGCGGGCCGGCGGATCGAGACGGCCGACGGTGTCGGCCGGCGCGCAATTGGCCGAGGTGATCGTGACCAGCCGGCCGCCGGGCGGCAGCATCGAGGCGGCCGAGCGGACGTGGCGGAGGTCGGCGTCGCGGGTGATGCGGTCGACGGCGGGCGTCGCCGAGAACGGCGGGTTCATCAGCACCACCGTCGGCCGGACGTCGCGCAGCCGGTCGGCGATGGTCTCGGCGTTGAACGCGGTGATGACGGCCTCGGGAAACAGCTGCGTCAGCAGCCGCGCGCGAGTCTGCGCGTATTCGTTGAGATGGAGATTGCCGACGGCGGAGTTGCCGAGCGCGCAGTGCGCCATCACCGCGAGCATGCCGGTGCCGGCCGACGGCTCCAGCACGACATCGCCCGGCCGGATCGCGGCGGCCTGGAGCGCGGCATAGGCGAGCGGCAGCGGCGTCGAGAACTGCTGGAGACGCACCTGCTCCTCGGACCGCCGGGTGTGCGAGGGCTCCAGCACCGCGAGGGCCTCCAGCATGGCCAGCATGCGGCGCGGCCCGGCGGCGCCGGCGTTCCGGCGCATGCCCCGGCCGTAGCGCTGCATGAAGATCACGACGGCGGCCTCCGCGGCCTCGTAGGCGTCCTTCCAGACCCAGGCGCCGTCGGCGTCGGTGGCGCCGAATGCCTTCGTCATGGCGTCGCGCAGCGTCGCGGCATCGAGCGGTCGTCCGGCCTCCAGCACCGGCAGCAGGGTGCGGGCCGCGGCGATCAGCGCGTCGCCCGCGACCGGGCGGGCCGGCTCGGCGGGCGGGTCGATGGCGGCGGCGGGAGGAAGCGGACGCGCGAGGGCGTCCGGCGCCTGCGGGGCGTCGAGCATGGGCGATCTCCGTGCTGGAAGGCGGCGGCGGGCAGACGGCGCGAGACCTCCCGCGCCGGACCCGCCGGACTGCCCCCGGCCGGCTGACCGGATTCCCGCCGGCGCAGGGCGCGTCGGGGAGACCCGGCGCGGGCGCGGCCGGTGGACGGGTTCAGGAAGGTGTGGGGGCGCCTGCGGAGCCCGCGCCGCCCAGGGCCGGCTCAGGCGGGGCGGTCAGCCGAAGCGTTCGCCGTTCGCCTTGAACGTCCACTCATTGACCGCGATGGCCTCGTCGACGGCGCAGTCGGAGGTTTCGGCCTCGTAGGCGTCCCGGAGCTGCCGGTAGAGCCAGTAGGCCAGGTCCCGAAGCGCTTCGACGACGGTGTCGTCGGTGCCGTCGGCGATTGGCTGCCAGATCGGACTGTCGCGCTCGACGTCGATCTGCAAGCTGCTCGCGTGCGGGTGGCGACCGGTCTGGCGGACGGTCGCGTGGAGCTGCCAGAAGTTGCGTCGCTGGGCGTCCTGCAGGGCATCGACGATTCCGTGCAGTTCCGTGTCTTTCGGTGCGTGGGCGCGGAGTGCCTTCGCGGCGCCGCGTGCGTGGGTGTAGCAGCCCTCGTAACAGGCGCCGTCCTGCTGGGACCAGAACCCCCGGTACCAGATCTTTGACCGGTCCCGGGTGCCGCCGCCGTAGAGACGCACCGGGTGCGTATCGAGCGTAATGCCGATGATCCGGCAGATGGCCTCGAAATCGTCGAAGATGTAGTCGTGCCATTCGTCGATGAGGCCCGTCTCGCGATACCAGGCGCGGGCCTTCTCCTTCGCCGCGTCCGAAAGCTCGTCGATCGTGTAGACCGTGATCTCGATGACCTGCGGCATGGTCAGCACTCCTGCTGGCGGGGGTTGCGTGGATTGCCGCCGCCGGTGACGCGCACGAACCGGACGGCCTCATGGATGCGCCGGAGCGCGACGCGGTCGTGGCCGGGAATGGAGCGGAACCAGAAAGCGGGTTTGCGCGAAAAGAACGCGCCGGAGTCCGCGACGAAGCCGTCCGCATACGCCACGAAGTGATTGCCCGCCGAAATCGCCCACGTCCCGGGGCGCGCGGGGTCGAGGAACGTACCCAGCGTGATCGCGCGCTCGTCGGAGGGAACGCCGGCGAAGATGCGTTCCCAGACTTGCTCCCTCCGGGCGAAACGGCGATTCCGGTATTTCGGGTGGCGGACGGCGTAATCCGGCGCCCAGCCGAACTCTTCAAGGGCGGCGGCGAGCTCGTCGATGAAGACGCCGTTGACCGAGGGCCGGTCGAACATGCGGCGTATGACGGCGGCGGCCTCGTGGGTGGCCGTCACATCGTCCGACGGGTCCGTTTCGGGAGCGGCCTCCGTCACATGGCCGTTGCCGTCGGGTACCGCCTCCGCCGGATCGGTTCCGGAGTCGGCGGTGGGTTCCTCGGACGCTTGCTGGCCGGCCGGCGCGGTCA
>JAJDVH010000204.1 GCA_022826185.1 Alphaproteobacteria bacterium | reverse complement strand
TGCCGACCAGGATGATGAAACCCAGCAGGGTGAGCATGTCGAGCGGCTGGAAGGCGAACAGGTTCAGCACCGCAAGGCCGAGCACGCCGCCGGCCGTCGCCAGCGGCACCGAGATCATGATGACCAGCGGATAGACGAAGCTCTCGAACAGCACCGCCATCACAAGGAACACGATGGCGACGGCGATCAGCAGGTCGATGACGATGTGGTTCCAGGTGATCGTGAGCTGGTCGGCGGCGCCCGACAGCCGGAGCTTGACGCCGTCGGGCAGGCCGCCGGCCCGGAGCGGGCCGATGACCTCGGCGCGCACCAGGTCCATCGCCTCTTCGAGCGGCATCTGCGCGCGCGGCCGGATCTGCAGCGTGACCGTGCGCACCCGCTCCTTGTGCCGGATTTCGGTCGGCCCGCTGGTCACCTCGATGGTGGCGAGCGAGGAGGCGGGCAGGATGTAGCCGTTCCGCGTCACCACGGGCAGGAAGTCGATGCCCTGGGTGGAGGCGACATTGTCGGTCGGCCCCTTGAGGATCAGGTTGGTGCGCCGCCCGTCTATGGTCACCCGCGCGACCCGGAGCCCGTCATTGAAGGCGTCGATGGTGTCGGCGAGTTCGCGCGCCGACACACCGTTGTCGGCGAGCCGGAGCCGGTCCGGCATCACGCGCACTTCCGGCGCGCCGAGTTCGAGGCCGGGAATGGGGCGGAGCTGGTTGCCCTCGCTGCGCGGCAGCGCCGCCGCCGTCATGCCGGTCGCCCGCCCCGCCACCGCCATGACGGTTTCCAGGTCCGGCCCGGAAATGTCGAGGTCGATCGACCGCTTGCCGCCGATACCGCGCCCGAAGATGGACGCCACGGTGAAGAAGCCGAAGGTGCCGGGCTCGCGCAGCGCGGAACGCTGCAGGACCGGCACCAGTTCCTCCGGCCTTGTCGGATCGACGGAGGACGCGCCCACGAATGTGTAGGACGGCAGGGCCACGAAGAAGAAGTTGGCGATTTTCGGCGGCTGGCCGGGCTCGGACTCCGGGCCGGTCTCGCTCGCCCAGAGCGCGCGCGTCGCGTCTTCGATCTCGCGCGCGATTTCGCTGTTCGTCCTCAGGTTGTAACCCGGCGGCGGCAGCACCCGGCCGAGCACGAAATTGCGGCTGCCGTCCGGCAGGTAGTCCAGCTTGGGCGTCAGCCACCAGGCGACGGCGACGGCAAGCCCGACGATGGCCGCGACGGAGACCAGGGCGGCCTTGCGGTTCCGCACCACCGCTCCGGCATAGGCGAGCGTCGCGCGCGCATAGCGCCGGGCGAGGCCGTCCAGCACCGGCACCTCGAAGCGCCCGCCGGTCCACACGCGCGTCGCGAGCAGGCGGCGCGACAATGCCGGGATGACCGTAATCGCGACCAGAAGCGACAGCATGACCGACACCGAGATCGCGACCGCGATGTCGCGGAACAGCTGCCCGACCTCAAGGTCCATGGCGAGGATCGGCACGAAGACCAGCACCGTGGTCAGCGCCGAGACCAGGATCGCCCCCCATACCTGGCTGGCGCCGCGCAGCGCGGCCTCGCGCGGCGGCATGCCGCGCTCCCGCAGCCGGTAGATGTTCTCCAGCACCACGATGGCGGCATCGACCACCATGCCGACCGCAAAGGCGATGCCGGCGAGCGACACGACATTGAGCGAGCGGCCGAGCATGGCCATGGCGACAAAGGAGCCCACGACCGAGACCGGAATCGCCAGCGAGACGATCAGCGTCGGCCGCCAGGACCGGAGGAACAGCAGCAGCATGATGGCGGCAAGCGCGCCGCCGACGACGATGTTCTGCCGCACGAGGCCGATGGCGGAGACGATGTAGTCGGTCTCGTCATAGACCTGTTCCATGACGAGGCCCTCGCCGGGCAGCACGGAGTCGTTCAGCTCGGCGACGGCGGCGCGCACGCCTTCCATGGTCTCGATGACATTGGCGCCCGCCTCCCGCTTGGCGTTCATCACGACGGCGTTGTCGCCGAGCCGGCGGATGCGGGCGCGCGGCTCGGAATAGCCGTAGGAGACATCGGCAATGTCGCCCACCGTGACCCGCCCGATCCGCCCCGTGGCGCCGTCGGACTGGGTGCGCAGCACGACAGCGCGCACTGCTTCCGGCGTATCCAGTTCGCCCTGGGCGCGGACGAGGTAGCGGCGTTTCCCCTCTTCCACGTCGCCTGCGGAAACGGATGCGTTGGCGGCCCGGAGCCTCTGGGTGATCTCGGTCACGGTCAGGCCGAACTGCGCCATCCGCTCGGGCAGGACCGTGATGTGCAACTCGCGCCGGACGTCGCCGAAAACGTCGGTTCGCGAGACGCCCTGCACCCTCTCCAGCCGGTCCTGGACCACCTCCTCCACGAAATCGCCGTAGGTGTGAATCGGCCGCGGGTTGTCCTTTGCGGTCTGGATCACGAACCAGGCGATGGCGTTGTCTTCGGCGCCCGCCGTGCGCAGGGTCGGGCGGTCGGCTTCGTCCGGATAGCCGGTCACGCGGTCGAGCCGGTTTGCGACCAGCAGGAGCGCACGGTCCATATTCGTGCCGATGGCGAAAGTGAGCGTCACCCTCGCGCGTCCGTTCTCCGACCGGCTCTCGACTTCTTCCAGGCCCTCGACGCCCTTCAGCATCTCCTCCTGGCGGTTGACGATCTCGCGCTCCACCTCCGCCGGCGCGGCGCCGGGCCAGTAGGTCTGGACGGTAATCACCGGCTTGCGCACATCCGGGGTCAGCTGGATCGGGATCGTCTCCAGCGCCACCAGCCCGAACAGCACGACCATGAGCACCGCCGCAATCACGGCGATGGGGCGGTCGATCGCGAAGCGGACGAGGTTCATCCGGTTTTCGCCTTCTGCGGGCCCTTGCCGGACCCGCCGGGTTCGGCCGCCTTCATGCCGGGCACGAGCACCGGCTGGCCGGGGCGCAGCCGCTCATTGCCGCGCACGATGGCGAGATCGCCCTCCGCCAGCCCGTCCAGCACCTCGAACCGGGTCCCGGAAGCGCGGCCGAGGCTTACCGGGCGGCGCTCCGCCTTGCCGTTGTTGGCGACATAGACAAGGGCCTGCGGCCCCTGGCGCACGATGGCGTCCTTGTGGACCGTGAGCGCGGGAGCCGGGGTGCTGACAGGCAGGACGACCGTCGCGGCCGCATTCGCAGCCAGCGGCGTCGCCGTCCGGCCGAAATCCGGCGTGAAGCGCACCAGGCGGGTGCGCGTCATTGCATTCTCGTCCGGCACGATTGCGCGCACCCTTGCGCTGTGCGTCGTGCCGTCCGGCAGCAGCACCGCCACCCGGGCCCCCGGCGCCAGCCCGGCAATGCGCGCGGCCGGCACGTCCGCCTCGATCTCGAGGTCGCGGTCGTTGACCAGCGCCACCACCGCGCCGCCTTCCTTCAGATAGGAGCCGATTTCGGTGTGAAGCGCGGTGACCACGCCGTCATAGGGCGCGCGGACGGTGCCCCGCGCGAGATTCATTTCCGCCAGTGCCAGGCCGGCCTTCGCCTGAACGAGCTGCGCGCGCGCCGCGTCCAGCTCGGAGCGCAGCCACGACCGCTCCTGCTCCTTGTCCTGCAGGCGCGCCTTGCTGAAGGCCGCCGAGCGGCGGAGCTTCTCGTAGCGCGCGATTTCCTGCTCGACGCGCTCCAGCCGGGCCCCGGCGGCGACGGCGCGGGCGGCGACGGCGTCCGCCGTGGCGGCGCGCGCGTCGCGCTCCGAGGTGAGCTTTTCGATGTCGAGCACGGCCAGCACATCGCCTTCCGAAACCCGGTCGCCCACCTGCACGCGCATTTCGGTGACGGCGCCGATCGTCTGGGCGGCCACGGAACCGCGCATACGGGAAACGAGCCTGCCGAACACCGGCGCCGTCTCGGCCAGCGGCTGGATGACGACCTTGTCCACCCGGACCGGAGCGGGACGCTGGGCCTCGGCCCCGGAAGGCCCGAGCGCCGAAAGCGCCAGCAATGCCGAACCGGCGGCGAAGCCAACGAAATGCGACGATAGGGACGGCGCCGCGATGATTGTCATGGGCAGCTCTCTTGCCGCCGCTCTGCCGACGGACGGCGCGGCAAATTGGGACCGGGCGCGGTGGAAGTCAACGAGACGGGCTGCCTCTCCGGCAGGCCCGGCCGCGGTTGCGGGCGTTCCGGCTATGATGGCGGATCGGCAACCCCGAGCGGCCGGGAGGCCGGAGTCGCCATGACCACGCTGCTCTTCCACCACGAATGCGCCGCCGGCCACGATGCCGGCCCGGGCCATCCCGAACGCGCGGCGCGGGCCGGCGCGGTTGCGGCCGCGCTTGACGCCCCGGACTTTCGCGGCCTTGAGCGCCGGAAGCCGCCGGAAGCCGGGCGGGAGGCGCTGGAGCGCGTCCACTCCCGGGACTATGTGGACCTCGTGCTCGGCAACATGCCGGAGCGGGGCTATGTGCGCTTCGACGCCGACACCGTCGCCTCGCCGGGAACGAAGGATGCGGCGCTCCGGGCGGCAGGCGCGGCGGTCGCGGCGGTGGACGCGCTGGCCGGCGGCGAGGCGGACACCGCCTTCTGCGCCATGCGCCCGCCGGGCCACCATGCGGAGCCCGCCCGCGCCATGGGGTTCTGCTTCTTCAACAGCATCGCCGTCGGCGCGGCGCATGCGCGCGCGGTCCACGGCCTCGGCCGCGTCGCCGTGGTCGATTTCGACGTCCATCACGGCAACGGCACGCAGGCGGTCTTCTGGGACGAGCCGGAGGTGCTGTTCGCCTCGACGCACCAGATGCCGCTCTATCCGGGTACGGGCGCGGAGCGCGAATCCGGAGCGCACGGGCAGATCGTCAACGCCCCGCTGCCTCCGGGGGCCGGCGGCAAGGCGTTCCGCGAGCGCTTCGAGGAGCGCGTCCTGCCGGCGGTGGAGGCGTTCCGCCCGGAACTGGTCCTGGTGTCGGCCGGATTCGACGCCCACCGCGCCGACCCGCTGGCGCAACTCGAACTCGAAGCCGCGGACTTCGCCTGGGCCACGCGCCGATTGCTGGCCGTAGCCCGCCGTCATGCCGGGGGCCGCCTCGCGGCCGTGCTCGAGGGCGGCTACGACCTCGCGGCGCTGGAGGAGTGCGTCGGCGCGCATGTCGCAACGCTGGCCGGGAATTGATGCTTCGTCCGGCCCGATTGCACCGCCTGCTATTCAGATTTGATATAAAGACCTTTATTATAACGATACTATAACGACCTTGCCGGCGGGCCGCCTGCGCTTCCGGACTGCGAGGCGCCTCCATGGTTGCGCGTCGGTGCTGATGCGAGATCGGAGAGAACGATGCCGCAGGATACGACAGGCCCGGAGACGCGCGCCGACAGGCCGCGATGGTTCGGTTACCTGCAACTCGTCGTCATTCTCGGCGCCATCGCGGTTGCGCTCTACTTCGCCCGCGCGCCGGAACGGGTCGAGCGCATCGACAGGGCGGCGCTGGCGAGCGGGGAAAGGCGGCCGGTCGTCAGCGTTGTCAGGCCGGAGCCGACCGAGCAGGCGTTGACGCTGAGCCTGACGGGATCGGTAAAGCTGAAGGAACGGGCGACGGTGATGTCCGAGGTCGTGGGCCGCGTCATCTGGGTCTCGCCGAAATTCGAGCCCGGCGGCTCGATAGCAGCGAATGAGGTGTTCATCAGGATCGACCCCGAGGAATACGAACTCAGGGTCGAAGAGGCCAAATTGGAGGTTGAGGGACTCGAACATGAAATAAGCGAGAAGGAGGCCCGGAACGAGGATAAGACGGGAACGGTTCTGAAGCTCCAAAAGGCGCTTGTTGCGCTTCGGCTTGCGACGCTTCAGCTCCGCAGAACGAGTATTTCTCTTCCCTTCGATGCCCGCGTGGTTTCCTCGAGCGTCGAGGTCGGCGAACTTGCAGGGCCGGCGGAGAAGGTCGGCAAGGCGGCGGTGCTGGGAGTCGTCTATCGGCCCGAAGCGATCCGCGTAACTGCTCCCGTCGAGCAGCGCGACCTCAGGCATCTCTCGCCCGTCGTCGGACGGCCGGCCGTGGTCCGCACCAGGACGGGAATTTACCGGGCGGAAGTCGCAGGCGTCTCCTCGGTGGTGGCGCCGAAGAGTCGGCTCGCCTCGCTCTTCCTGAAATTCTCCGACGAGCTGCCGACGGAGAACCGGCCGCTGCCCCGTACCTTTGCCGAGGTCTCAATCAAGGGCCCGGTGCATCAGGGTGTCTATGTGCTGCCGGAAGCGGCCGCGCAGGCCAACGACCGCGTCTGGGTCGTCAGGGACGGCGCGCTGACTTCGGTCGAGCCGCGGATGCTGGGACGGATCGAGGGCGGATGGGTGGTGGAGGCCTTCGATGCAGGCGACGGCGTCGTGCTCGGCACCTTGCCGGGAGCCCGGGAGGGCCTCGCGGTAACGACCGCAAAGCCGCAGGCATAGGGGGCGGCGCATGAGCAACACCGACGCTGGTGGAGGCGCCGGCGGGTCCGGAACGCCTCGGGGCCCGATTGCCTGGTTTGCGGCGAACCCCGTTGCCGCCAACCTGCTTATGGTCTTCCTGATCGTCGCGGGCGCAATCGCCGGCTCGCGGCTTGTGGTCCAGAACACCCCGGAGTTCGACTTACGCCGTATTGCCATCAAGATCCCGTCGCCCGGCGCATCGCCGAGGGAAGTGCAGGAGGATGTCGTCCGCCGGGTCGAGGAAGCGATTGTCGGCATATCCGGCGTCAGCCGGGTCGTCAGCACGGCGAAGGATGGCGTTGGCCTGATCGATGTGGAGCTCGAGACCTTCGCCGATGACGAGGCGGTCCTGAACGACATCGAAGGCGCCATCGATACCTTAGAGAACTTTCCGCCTCCCAACGCGGAGCGGCCCAAGGTCTCCCTTTTCAGATGGCGAAACGATGTCGTGACGATTGCGGTTTTATCCGGTTCGGCGACGGAAGCCGATCTTCGACTTGCGGCGGAGAACCTGCGCGACTCGCTGCTGGCCCTGCCGACGGTGTCCCACATACAGCTGGAAGGCACGCGGGACCGGGAGATAACGCTGGAGTTGAGCGAGGAGGAGTTGCGGCGCAACCGCCTCAAGATCAGCGACATAAGGCAGGCGATCCGGCGCGCATCGCTCAACCTGACGTTCGGGGAATTGCGCACCGACGCGGGCGGCGTCGTGCTGCAGGTCGTGGGAAAGCGGAAATATAGCGGTGAATTCAAGGATATACCGCTCATTGCGAGACTCGACGGAACGGTGGTCACGCTTGGCGACGTCGCCAGAATTCGCGACGGTTTCGTCGATGAGAATGTCCTGACCGAACTGGACGGCGTGCCGGCGGTGTTTCTTCGGATCAGCGCAACCGGCAGGCAATCCACCAAGGAGGTAAGGAACATCGTCACCGGGTTCCTCGGCGGCTACAGCCCGCCCGAGCATGTTTCGGTCCAGGTCTGGGACGACAAGGTCGAACTGACTATCGAGCGGTTGACCAGGATCTTCGGAAACGCCGTAATCGGTGCGGTCCTGGTGTTCCTGTGCCTCGTCGCGGTGTTCGACCTCCGGGTGGCTTTCTGGACGACGTTCGGCATCGTTCTCGCCTTTGTCGGGTCGCTGATCTTCTTTGCGCCGGCCGACATGACCCTGAACATGGGCACCCTGTTCGCCTTCTTCCTGATGGTCGGCATCGTGGTGGACGATGCCGTGGTCGTCGGCGAAAGCATCGCGACGGAGAGGAGCCGCAGCAGTACGGGGCTGGCCGCGGCGATATCGGGCGCAAGGGCCGTGGTCGGGCCGCTGGTCGTCGGCGCGGCCACGACGCTGATTGCGCTGTCTCCCCTGCTGTTCATTACCGAAGGCGCCTGGCAGATCATTCGGGTGATTCCCTATGTGGCGCTGTTCGTGCTGGCGATATCCCTGGTGGAGGCGTTCCTAATCCTGCCGGCGCACCTGTCGCATGACCGGCCGTGGAGCGCGCCGCCGCTGAGCGGGTGGCAGGGGGCGGTGAGCAGATGGCTCGACGGCATTCGCGACAGCGTGGTGACGGCCACCGTCTCCTGGTCGGTGCGCCATGTCTGGACGGCGCTCGCGATCGGCATCGCCATCGTGGCCTGCGCGGTGCTGCTTCTGCGCTACGACGCCGTCCGGGTCCTGTTCGCGGAGGCGAGGGCGAGCGTTTCCAACATGGTGCAGGTGGAGTTGCGCCTGCCGGCAGGCTCGCCGTTCGAGGCGACGCTGGCCGCCGCCAAGCGCTTCAGGGACGCGGCCGAGGGCGTGAACGAGGACCTGGAAGGCACGTCGATCAAGTCGGTCAGCATCTCCGTCGGCAAGATCCTGTCCACCCGGCCCGGAGACGCCGAACTCAAGGGCGACCATCTGGCGACGGTGAGGGCCCATCTTTATCGCCGCCCGGTCCGCGTTGCGCAGCCGAGCGAAGTGGAGCGCGCCTTGCGGGCCCGCGTCGGCGATGTTTCGAGCCTGGAGCATGTGGAATATGTGACGAGCCGAAGCAAGATCAGGCCGAACCTCGCCTATTCGATTCGGCATGACGA
>JAJDVH010000011.1 GCA_022826185.1 Alphaproteobacteria bacterium | reverse complement strand
CACCGATATGGACCATGGCTAACATCCTCCTGTTGGCGGGAGGCGGAGCCCCGCGCGGGGCGTGAACGGCCGAGCCAAACTCCTATACGAGGTCACCGGCGATCTCCGGGCCTCACCAGGGTCGTTCGGAAACAGGCGCGGATTAATCTCCTTTACAGGGTCGAGAGCCCTACCGCACGAATGCAACCTGTCACCTATCCGCCTCTCCCAACGCCCAGCATGGCGACGGGAGCCCGACCGTTCACTCCCCATTCATGCCATCTCCTTTCGGGCAAAGGGCGGGACGGGCGTCCCTGTTTTGCGCGCGTTTCGCGTGCGGGCGCGGGCGGGTGTCGGCGCCGGCGCGGTTCGCGCACCTGATTGCGCGCGCGAGACGGCGCACGCACCTCTCGCGCTTGCTCACGCCGGGGGCTTTTTCGGTCCCCAGCCGGTCGCTTTCTGCAGAAACGCCGAAAGGCGGCCCCGGAAGCCGCCTCTCTCTACTTTCATTCTACACCATACCGCCAAATGTCAAGCCCGCACGGGAACAAAAAATGAAACTGCCGGAGATTTTTCTTGAAACGCCGGCAGCAGGGACAGGCGGAGCCACCCCCAACCGTCGCCCCGGACCCCGGATCTTCGCTCCGCTCCGTCCGGGGTGACGGTTGAGGTTATGTGAACGGGGCCGTTTCAACACGAACGGATCAGGCGTTACGCGAACCGGAGGCCGATCACGGGCGGATGGCGAAGCGGGAGGGGCCGCATTGGGTTTCGAGCCGCGGCTGGCTCCATTCGATCCACTCGCAGAGCATGGCGCGGGTCTCGCGGGGGTCGATAAGCTCGTGCATGGAAAAGCTCTCCGCGCGGCGGGCAGGGGACAGCGTCGCAGCCATGCGCGCCTCGATCTCGGCGCGCTTCGCCTCAGGATCGTCCGCGGCCGCGATTTCGCGCCCGAAGGCCACGGCGACGCCGCCTTCGAGCGGCAGGGCGCCCATCTCCGCCGAGGGCCAGCCGAGGACATAGGCGCCGGGGCCGTAATGCGCGCCCTGGGCGACGCCAAAGGACTTGCGCACGATGACCGATGCCCAGGGCGACCGGCAGGTGGCGGCCGCCAGCACGGCGGCGGTGCCGGCGCGGATGGCGCCCTCCTGCTCCGCCTGGCTGCCGATCATGAAACCGGGTTCGTCCACGAAGCTCACGATCGGCAGGTTGAAGGTCTCGCAGAACTCGATGAAGCGCCTGGCCTTGCGCGCGCCGTCCGCCGTCATGGCGCCCGCATAGAAGCGCGCATCGTTGGAAAACACGCCGACCGGATAGCCGTTCAGCCGGGCCAGCATGGTGACCTGCCCAGGCCCGTACTGGCGCGACATCTCGAACATGGAGTCGCGGTCCACGATCAGCGAGATGGCCCGGCGCATGTTAAAGAACTTGCGGCGGTCCTCCGGCACGATGCTGCGCAGCGCCTCTTCGGCGCGGGCCGGGTCGTCGTCCGTCCCGGCGCGGGCCGGCACCTGCCAGGCATTCTGCGGGAGATAGGAGAGGAAACGCCTGATCTGCGCGAGCGCGTCGGCCTCGTCCTCGGCGATATTGTCGATGGCGCCGCTCTTCGCATGCACCTGGACGCCGCCCAGCTCTTCCTTGGTCACGTCTTCGCCGAGCGCCCGCTTGACGACCGCCGGACCCGCGATCAGCACTTGCGCGTTTTCCTTCGACATCACCGAGAAATGCGCGGCGACAAGCCGGGATGCCGGCAGCCCCGCAACCGGGCCCAGGGCCGCCGTCGCCACCGGCACGACGCCCATGCACTCGGCCACCGAGGCGAACCGGCGCGGCGCATAGACCGCCTCGCCGACCGGGCCGCCGCCGCCGGCCCCGGTGACGCTGCCGCCGCCGCCCTCGTGCAGGCGGATCAGAGGCACACGGTATTGCAGCGCCAGATCCTCGATATAGACGCTCTTGCGCAGGCCCGCCGCGTTCGGGGAGCCGCCGCGCACGGTGAAATCCTCGCCGCCGACAACCACCGGCCGGCCGTCGATGCGCCCCAGTCCGACCACGAAATTGGCCGGCGTGAAGCTCTTGAGCGCGCCGTCGGCATCGCGCTCGGCCCCGCCGGCCCCGCGTCCGTGCTCGCGGAAGGCGCCGGGATCGACGAGCCCGTCGATGCGCTCGCGGACGGTCAGCCGGCCCTGCGCGTGCTGGCGCGCCACCGCCTCCGCGCCGCCCTGTTCCAGCGCCGCGCGGCGCTTGGCGTGAATATCCTCAATCTCGCGGGACCAGCCCATCGATTCATCCTTGTGTTCTGGAATGTCGTCAAACGTCCCGCTCTACAGCCGAGCGGAGCATTGTTACCGCACATTCGACCGCGGCGCGGCGAATCTCCGCGCGGTCGCCGTCGAGCGTGTGCTTCGATGCCACGGTTTCGCCCCCGGCGGATGCGACTGCAAGCCATACGGTGCCGACGGGCTTCTCGACCGAACCGCCGCCCGGGCCGGCCACGCCGGTAACGGCGACGGCGAAATGGGCGTCCGGGCCGGCGCGGGCGAGCGCGCCGGATGCCATTTCTCGCGCCGTTTCGCCGCTGACCGCGCCATGGGCGGCGAGCGTTTCGGCCCGCACGCCGAGCATGTCCTGCTTGGCCTCGTTGGAATAGGTGACGAAGCCGCGCCCGACGACGTCGGAGGAACCGGGTATCTCGGTCAGCAGCGAGGCAATGAGGCCCCCGGTGCAGGATTCGGCCGTCGTCAGCCGAAGCCCTTCGCTGCGGCACGCATCGAGCAGAGCTTCCGTCGCTTCAAGCAGTTCAGCGGAAAAGAACGCCATCGCCCAACCCCCAGTCGGCAAGATGGAGCAGTGCGGCTGCGCAGACCGCCGCCGCAATATCGTCCGCCATCACGCCGGGTCCTCCCGATATCTTTCTCTCGATCCATCCTATCGGCGGCGGCTTGGCCATGTCGAAGAGGCGGAATGCGGCGAAGCCGAGAGCGTAGGCGAGGAGGTCGAGCGGCAACGTCGCCAGCACCAGCCATTGTCCCGCGACCTCATCGACGACAACCGCGCTGGCGTCCCGCTCGCCCGTCGCCCGTTCATACGCCGTGGCCGCGCGGCAGCCCGCGATCCCGACCAGCGCCGCTGCGCCAGCCAGCGCCCAGGGGCCGCCCGCCCAGACAATCGCCCATGCAGGCGGCAGGGCGGCCAGCGAAGCCCAGCTGCCCGGCGCCCCGGGCAGAAGGCCCAGCCCGAAGACGGTGGCGACGGGGCGTTCCCACTTCACGGCAGCGCCAGGGTTGCCGTCGCCTGGGCGGCTATGCCTTCGCCGCGTCCGGTGAAGCCCAGCTTCTCCGAAGTCGTCGCCTTGACCGACACCCGGTCGACCGGAAGCGCCAGGATGCGGGCGAGCTCGGCGCGCATGGCGGCTCTGTGGGGGCTGATTTTCGGCGCCTCGCAGACCAGCGTCACATCGCAATGCAGGATGCGCGCGCCCCGCGCCGCCGCCATCTCCTGCGCGCGGGCGAGGAAAATCCCGGAGGCCGCGCCGCGCCATTCCGGGTCGCTTGGCGGAAAGTGCTGCCCGATGTCGCCCTCGGCCAACGCGCCGAGGATCGCGTCGGTGAGCGCGTGCATGCCGACATCGGCGTCGGAATGGCCGGAAAGCGCCTTGTCGTGCGGGATGCGGACGCCGCAGAGCGTGACGCTGTCGCCGGGCACCAGACGGTGGACGTCGAAGCCGTGGCCGGTGCGAATGTCGGGTCCCGAGAGCCTTGCGGCATCGTCGGGACCGGTCACTTTTTCGAGCCTTGCGTCTCCCTGCACGACGGCGATGCGGAGGCCGGCGGCCTCGGCAAGCGCCGTGTCGTCGGAAAATGCGGCGGGCGCGGCCTGCCTGTGCGCTTCAAGCAGGGCGGCGAACCGGAACGCCTGGGGCGTCTGGATTCGCCAGAGGCCGTCGCGGGAGACGGTGCCGACGGACCGGCCGTCTTCGACCCGCTTCAGCGTGTCGGCGACCGCCAGGCCCGGAGCGGCTCCATCATGCGCCTCCAGCGCAGCGAGTATCCGCCGGACGACCGCCGCCGGAAGGTCCGGGCGCGCGGCGTCGTGGACCAGAACATGTTCAGGCGGATTGTCAGCAAACGCCTCCAGGCCGTTGCGAACGCTTGCCTGCCGGTCCGGCCCGCCGAAGACCGGGGGCAGCAGGTCGAGCCCGGCGGTTGCCGAGCGGTACCGCTCCAGATCGTCGGGGTGGATGACGCAGGCGACCGGCATGAACGGGCGGAGCGCCATCGCGGCGGCGCCCAGGACGGTCGTATCCCCGAAGGGCAGATACTGCTTGGGCAAAGGGCCGCCGAAGCGCGTTCCCCGGCCGGCTGCAACGATAAGGGCGATACGGTCCCGCATGGCGGGAGAGCATACAGCTTCCGCGCCGCCGCATTCGCAGGTTTCTCAGGAAGCGGCCTCTTTCGCGCGGGTGCGTTCCCGGCAACTGTTCATGTAGAGCCGCAGGGCCGCATTCATGCGGGTCTGGTATCCGGGCCCGTCCGCCTTGAAGAATTCAAGAATGTCAGGGTCCAGCCGGACCGAAATCGCCTGTTTCCGGCCAGGCTCGACGAACCTGGCCGTGGACTCGTCGAATTCGCCCTCGTCGGGATCGGCTTCGGGATCGACCCCGGCGGCCTCTTCCCGGCGGAGACGGTCCCAGTCGGTCCTGCTGTCACCCCTCCGGAGGAGGGCCTCGCTGAGACTCATCGAAGTGATATTCTTTTCGCTCATTTCGCTTCGCCCGCCTGGCCGAAATGATCCGGCGCCTGCGGCCTCTCCATGTATAGATCACCGTGAGTGGTATGCCTTCACAGTAACCGGTTGCCTTCCATCGAACTTCATCTGACTTAACAGATCGTGTTTCCCGTATGAAGCTGGAGAATATCCCGATTGCGTCCGTGAAATCGATTCCGTGCTTGGTTATATTCGCTTCTAATTTAACATCGTCCCATTCGAAATCTTCTCCAATACACATCCGTCCTGTTTCCTTTCATTATGGTGGTTGAGGGACATGACGATCACCTTATGAATACCTTTCGATTCTATCATCTGTTTCTGCCGCTGCAGCAGATGCCGCACTAGAGCAGCAGTCTGTATATACACAATCGGCCGGGAGCCCGCAAGCATTTTCCTGATACCCTTGACATCGACATCCGGACACTAAGGTGCCATCCCTTGACTGATTATCATTTATGCAATCACTATGTTGGTGACAAAGTAGGCAATTCGAGGACTCATGACAGGCGCGGCGGCCATACTCTCCGCCCTCAACGCGGCGGTGCTTACAGTTGACCGCGCCGGCAGGGTCACCTCTTTCAACCCGGCGGCCGAGAGTCTTCTCAATACCGGTGCGCCCCAGGCCTTGGGCCGGCCCCTGAGCCGCATCCTGCCGGCGGACCACCCCCTGTTCGGCATGATCGAGACCGTGCGCGAACAGGATGTCAACCTCACCGAATACGAGGTCTCCATCGAGACGCCGCGCGTGAAGCTGCCCGTGGTCGTCGCGCAATTGTCGCCCGTCAGCGACGATCCGGGCGTCGTCGCCGTCATGCTTGTGCCGATGACGCTGGCGCGCGAGATCGACCGGCATCTCGCGCACCGCGGCGCGGCGCGGTCGGTCGGGGGCATGGCGGCCCTGCTCGCCCACGAGATCAAGAACCCGCTCGCCGGAATCCGGGGGGCGGCCCAGCTTATCGAGGCGAATGTCGATGCCGGCGACCGGGAACTGGCCGCGCTGATCCGCGACGAGGCGGACCGGGTGGCGGCGCTGGTCAACCGGATGGAGGCGTTCGCCGGGCCCGAGGGGCTGGACCGCAAGCCCGTCAATATCCACGAGGTCCTGAACCGGGTGCGCAGGGTTTCCGAGGCCGGTTTCGCTTCCGGAATCGCGTTCGTGGAGGAGTATGACCCGTCCCTGCCCCCGGTTCCGGGCGACCATGACCGGCTGGTGCAGGTGTTTCTCAACCTGGTGAAGAACGCGGCCGAAGCCTGCCCGGGAGAGGGCGGCGAGATTCTGCTCCGCACAGTGTTTCGCCACGGCGAGAGGCTTGCGGTTTCGGGAAGCGGCAGGCGCGTGCATCTGCCGCTTGAGGTGTCCGTGCAGGACAATGGCCGCGGCATTCCCGAGGAGCTGCACAGGACGCTGTTCGACCCGTTCGTGACCGGCCGGCAGGGAGGGCAGGGGCTCGGCCTCGCGCTCGTCGCCAAGATCGTGGACGAGCATGCCGGCGCGGTCGCATTCGAGAGCGAGCCCCGGCGCACTGTCTTTCGCGTGCTGCTGCCTGTAGATATCGAGGAAGGAGGTGTGCGGTGAACGCCACCGTTCTTGTCGCCGATGACGACCGCGCCGTGCGCACCGTGCTCAGCCATGCGCTCGGACGGGCTGGCTACGAGGTGAAGGCGACCAGCAACGCCGCCACCCTCTGGCACTGGGTGCAGGACGGCGAGGGCGACCTGGTGATTACCGATGTGGTGATGCCGGACGAGAACGGCCTGGACCTGGTGCCGCGGATCCGCCGGCGAAGGCCGGAACTGCGCGTGATCGTGATGAGCGCCAGATCGACCTTACAGACGGCCGTGACGGCGGCGGAGCGGGGCGCGTTCGAATATCTGCCCAAGCCGTTCGACATTGCCGAGCTGATCGGCATCGTGCAGCGCGCGCTGAGCGCGCCGCTGGCCGACCCGCCGGTCGAGCGGGAGGAGGACGAAGCCGGCCGCCTGCCCCTGATCGGCCGGTCCCCGGCCATGCAGGAAATCTACCGGGTCGTCGCGCGGCTGGTCGGCGTGGACCTCACGGTGACGATCACCGGCGAGTCGGGGACGGGGAAGGAGCTGATCGCACGCGCCCTGCACGACTACGGCGCCCGGCGCAACGGACCGTTCGTCGCCATCAACATGGCCGCGATCCCGAAGGACCTCATCGAGGCGGAGCTGTTCGGGCATGAGCGCGGGGCCTTCACCGGCGCCTCGCAGCGCATGGCCGGGCGTTTCGAGCAGGCGGAAGGCGGCACGCTCTTCCTCGACGAGATCGGCGACATGCCGATGGAAGCGCAGACCCGGCTGCTGCGCGTGCTGCAGGAGGGCGAATACACGCGGGTCGGCGGCCGGCAGCCGCTCCGCGCCAATGTCCGCATCGTGGCGGCGACCCATCGCGACCTGCGCCTCTCCATCCGGCAGGGCCTGTTTCGCGAAGACCTCTTCTACCGGCTGAACGTCGTGCCGCTGCGCGTGCCGCCCCTGCGCCAGCGCCGCGAGGACATCCCGGAACTCGTCGCCCATTTCCTTGCCGTCGCGCGCCGCGAGGGCCTCGGCGCCAAGACGATCGACAGCGAAGCGATGCGCCGCCTGCGCGCCTATTCCTGGCCGGGCAATGTGCGCGAACTCGAAAACCTTATCCGCAGGATCGCCGCCCTTTATCCCCAGGACACGGTCGGCGACGAAATCGTGGAAGCGGAACTGGCGGAGATCGCGGAGGAAGCATCGGACGACATGCCGGCGCCCGTCGAACGGGCGGAATCGCTCGGCGAAGCGGTGGATGTGCACCTGCGCCGGCACTTCCCGCTCGACAGCGACGGCCTGCCGGAGCCCGGCCTCTACGAACGCATCCTCCGCGAGGTGGAGCGGCCGCTGATCCAGCATTGCCTGGCGGCGACCAACGGCAACCAGATTAGGTCCGCCGAAATCCTCGGCCTCAACCGGAACACGCTGCGCAAGAAGATCCGGTATCTGGAGATTCCGGTGGTCCGCGGCCTGCGCTGATGCTGCGGCGATTCGGGAATCGCCCGGTCATGCGGAGATGGGCCGCCTTCGCGTTCGCCGGTCTCGCGGCGTTTTCGGGCGTGCTCACCTATCTGGTGATGACCGGCACGGTGCCCGTCATTCCGCCGACCGTGCAGAATGTCGTCGTCCTGCTCGTCGTCGATCTCGTCCTGCTGGTGCTGCTGGCGACGGTGGTCGGATACCGGGTCGTGGCGCTCTGGCGCGCGCGGCGGCGCAGGCGGGGCGGCTCCCAGCTCCATGTGCGCCTCGCCGTGCTGTTCACCGTCGTTGCGCTCGTGCCGACGGCGCTCGTTGCGCTGTTTACCGTGCTCTTCTTCCACTACGGGCTGCAGGGCTGGTTCAGCCAGAGGGTGCAGACCGCTCTCGAGCGGTCCCTGGTCGTCGCCCAGGCCTATGTGGAGGAGCACAGGCGCGTGGTCGTCGCCGATGCGTTTGCAATGGCGAACGACCTCAGTCGGGGCGGGCCGCAATTGTTCGCCAATACCCGCCGCCTGGAGAATGTGCTGGAGGCGCATGCGAGCGCGCGTTCGCTTTCCGACGCCCAGGTGCTGCATGCCGGGGGGCGCGTTCTCGCACGCTCGATGTTCTCGTTCGGGGCGGTGTTCTCGCCCGTCCCCGAGTGGGCGCTGAAGGCCGCCCGGCGCGGGGAGGTCGCCATCGTCGAAGACCGGGACGGAGACCGCCTGGGGGCCTTGCTGCGCATCGCGGGCGTGAACGACACCTTCCTCTATATCGGACGGTATGTGGACCCGATTGTCGTCAACCAGGTGACGCGCGTGCGGTCGGCCGTGGCCGAATATGCAGCCTTCGAGGGACGGCGCACCCAGATCGAATACACCTTCGCGATGATGTTCGCGACCGTGGCGGCCCTGTTCATCTTCGCCGCCATCTGGGTGGGCTTCAACCTCGCCGCGCAATTGGCGGAGCCGGTCATGAACCTGATCTCGGCAGCCGACCGGGTGCGCGGCGGAGACCTGACCGCGCGCGTGCCGGTAAACGACAGGGAACGCGGGGAGATCGATGCGCTCGGCCGGGCCTTCAACCGCATGACCAGCCAGCTCGACCATCAGCGCACCGCGCTTATCGACGCGAACCGGGAGCTGGAGGAGCGGCGCCGATTTACCGAGGCCGTGCTCGCCGGCGTCGCGGTCGGCGTGGTGGGGCTGGACGCGGAGCGCCGGGTGCATTTGCCGAACAGGGTGGCTTCCGACCTGCTGGGCGTGGACCTGACCGGGCATCTCGACCGCCCGTTGGCGGAGATCGTTCCCGAATTCGGGACAGCGCTGGAGGATGCGTCGAGACGCCCGGACCGCACCGTCGAGACCGAGGTGGAAATCGAGCGCGAGCGCGAATTGCGGACCTTCCAGGTCCGTGCGAGGGCCGAGACCTCCCCGGGCGGCACTGGCGGATTCGTGCTGACATTTGCGGACATCACGGACTTGCAGGCTGCGCAGCGGACAGCCGCGTGGTCCGATGTGGCGCGCCGCATCGCCCACGAGATCAAGAATCCGCTCACGCCCATCCAGCTTGCCGCGGAGCGTCTCGGCCGGCGCTATGCCCACCAGATCGAGGACGACCCCGAGACCTTCTCGATGTGCATCGACACCATCGTGCGCCAGGTGGACGACATGCGCCGGATGGTCAATGAGTTCGCCTCCTTTGCCCGTATGCCGGCCCCGGTGCTGGCGGAAGCCGACCTTGGCGACGTCGTGCGCCGGGCGGTCTTTCTGCAAACGGGTGCAGCCCAGGGCATCGAAATCGAAATGAGCTTGCCGGAACGCCCTGTCATGCAGGTCTGCGACCCGCAACTGCTTGGCCAGGCCATCACCAACCTCCTGCTCAACGCGGCGCAGGCGCTGGAGGACAGGGGCGGCCGGATAACGGTTGCGCTGGCGGCACTGCCCGAAAGCGCGGAAATAACGGTAGAGGATAACGGGCCGGGCTTTCCGCCGGATTTGCGCCACCGATTGACCGAACCCTATGTCACCAGTAAGGGCCGGCGCGGCGCCGGCCTCGGACTTGCCATCGTCCAGAAGATCGTCGAGGATCAGGGAGCGGCGCTTCATCTGGAGGATGGCGAGGCTGGCGGCGCTCGTGTCCGGATCGTTTTCGGACACGGCGAAACCGTCATGGAGCCGGAACGGGGCCGACTTCACAATGCATGACATCCTGATCGTCGATGACGAGCAAGACATTCGACAGCTCATAACAGGCGTGCTGGAAGACGAAGGCTTCGAAGCGCGCAGCGCCAGCGACAGCGACCAGGCGCTGGAGGAGCTGCAGAAACGCGAGCCGACCGTCCTGTTGCTCGACGTATGGCTGGAGGGCAGCCGTCTGAGCGGCATGGACCTGCTGCGCCATGTGCGCAAGCGGCATTCCGACCTGCCGGTGCTGATGATAAGCGGCCACGGCAGCATCGAGACCGCAGTGGCGGCGATCCGGGACGGGGCCTACGATTTCGTCGAAAAGCCGTTCACGACCGACCGGCTGCTCCTGGCTCTTTCCCGCGCGATGGAGGCTTTCCGGCTGCGGCGCGAGAATGCCGAACTGCGCCTGCATACGGGCGCCGCTACGGAACTGGTCGGCAAGTCGGCGGAAATCGCGCAAACGCGGAACCTGATCGAGCGCGTCGCGCCGACGGGCAGCCGCATCCTTATCCAGGGGCCCCCGGGCAGCGGCAAGGAAGTGGCCGCCCGAATGATCCATCTCTGTTCGCGCCGAAGCGAAGGGCCGTTCATCGTGGCCAATTGCGCCACCATGGCGCCCGGGCGCCTCGAAGAGGAGTTGTTCGGCAGCGAGGAGGGCGCAGGAAAGACCGGCCTGATGGAGCGCGCCCATGGCGGCACCCTGCTGCTGGACGAGATCGCTGACATGCCGCCCGAGACCCAGGGGAAGGTCGTTCGCGTCCTTCAGGAACAGGAATTCCTGCGTGTCGGCGGATCGCAGCGGGTGAGTGTCGACGTGCGGGTCATTGCGACTTCCAACCGCGACCTCGCAGCGGAGGTGGAGCAGGGGCGGCTGCGCCAGGACCTGTTCTACCGGCTCAACGTCGTGCCGGTGGGAATCGCGCCCCTCAGGCGGCGCCGTGAGGACATTCCCCACCTGGTGAACCACTTCCTGGAGCTTTTCGCCAAGCAGGCCGGCGTGACTCCGCCGGTCGTTGCCGAAGACGCGATGGCGGCGCTGCAGGCATATGACTGGCCGGGAAATGTCCGGGAGTTGCGCAATATCGTGGAGCGGCTTTCGATACTGGGGCCGGTCGACGACGCCGTACCCATACGCGCCGACGCACTGCCCACGGAACTTCGGGAGGGGGCGCCCGTCATCTCGCATTTCGAAGGGGGCGCGGCGATGATGTCCCTGCCGCTTCGCGAAGCGCGAGACATGTTCGAGCGTGAATATCTGCTCGCCCAGATGCGCCGTTTCGGCAACAATATTTCCCAAACGGCGCAATTCATCGGCATGGACCGCTCGACGCTGCACCGCAAGCTCAAGGGACTGAATTCTTCGCCGGCCGGCGATCGGAACCGGCCCGGGTGATGCCGCGGCCATGCGCGTAATCATCTGCGGAGCGGGCCAGGTCGGCATCAATATCGCCCGCTACCTGGCGGCCGAGCGCAACGACGTCACCGTCGTCGACCGGTCCTCGGAACTGATCGAGCAACTGGCCGAGACCCTGGATATCCAGGCCGTGGCCGGCCACGCTTCCAGCCCCGACGTTCTGGCGCGGGCCGGAGCGGAAGATGCGGACATGCTGATTGCTGTCACGCTCGTCGACGAAATCAACATGATTGCGTGCCAGGTCGCGCATTCGATGTTCAATATCCCGACGAAGATCGCCCGTATCCGGCGTCCGTCCTATCTCGACGGGCACTGGGCCGACCTGTTTGCGCGCGAGGGGATGCCCATCGACACGATCATTTCTCCCGAGCGCGAGGTCGCGAGCGCGATCATGCGCAGACTGTCGAGACCTGGCGCGACCGAAATGATCCCGTTTGCAGACGGGCGGGTCAGGCTGATCGGGGTCCGCCTCGACGATTCATGCCCGATCGTGAACACGCCGCTGCGCCAGCTGACGGCGCTGTTCCCGGACCTGAACATCAATGTCGTCGGCATTGTGCGCGGGGAGCGCAACTTCGTGCCCAAGGCGCGCGATCAGATGCTGGTCGGAGACGAGGTCTATTTCATCGTGGACAATGCCCATGTGGCCCGCGCGATGGCGGCCTTCGGCCATGAGGAAAAAGAGGCCGAGCGCGCGGTCATAATCGGAGGCGGCAATATCGGACACCGGCTGGCGAGCCTGATCGAAGAGGAACTCCCTCATGTGCGCCTGCGCCTGATCGAACGGGACCGGGAAAAAGCGGCGGAACTCACCGATACCTTGCGGCGGACCACCGTGTTGCAGGGCGATGCGCTCTCCGAAGACCTTCTGGAAGAAGCCAATTTCGAAAATGCCGACCTGACGATCGCACTGACCGACGACGACGAGACCAACATCCTCGCCTCGCTGCTGGCGAAACGGGCCGGATCGTCGCGTACGGTCGCGCTCATCAACAAGTCCGCCTATAGCGCGCTCGTAAGTCCGCTGGACATCGACGTGGTCATCAACCCGCGGGCAATTACCGTCTCCCAGATCCTGCAGCATGTCCGCCGGGGGCGCGTTCTGGCGGCATTTTCGATCGGCGACGATTTCGGCGAGGCGCTGGAGGTCGAAATTCTCGAGACATCCGTCGTGGCGGACAAGGACCTGAGGGTGCTGAAGATGCCTGCAGGGTCCATCGTGGGAGCCATCCTGCGGGGCGATGACGTCGTCATTCCGCGCGGCCGCACCATTATCCGCGCGGGAGACCGGATCGTCCTGTTTTGCATGACCGGCGTGCTCAAGCGCGTCGAGCAGATGTTCGCCGTGCGACTGGAATTCTTCTAGAAGCAGGAAAGGGAACCGTCTTGGCCAGAATAGCCTATGTGAATGGCCGCTATGTGCCGCACCGGGAGGCGGCGGTGCATGTGGAGGATCGCGGCTACCAGTTCGCCGACGGCGTTTACGAGGTCATTACCGTGCGCGCCGGCCGGTTCGTCGATGCCGGCCCGCATCTCGACCGGCTCGACCGCTCGCTGCGCGAGCTGAGGATCGAGCCGCCGATGGGCCGATCCGCTCTTACTCATGTGTTGAGTGAAATAAAGCGTCGAAACCGCATAAACAATGGAATTATATATCTCCAGGCAACGCGCGGCGTCGCCCGCCGGGACCATCCGTTTCCTGCTGAATCCGAAACCGCTCTGGTAGTGACGGGAAGCCGCAGACCGCCGCCTGATCCGGGAATCCTGGAAACGGGCGTCGATACCGTCTCCGTGCCGGACAATCGCTGGAAGCGCTGCGATATCAAGTCGGTCTCCCTGCTGCCGAATGTCCTGGCCAAGCAGACTGCGCGAGAGGCCGGGGCTTACGAGGCTGTGTTCGTGGACGAGCAGGGATTCGTCACGGAAGGCGGCTCGACCAATGTCTGGATCGTGACACCCGGCGGAGAACTGCTCACCCGCGAACTCGACCATGGAATTCTCGCAGGCGTCACGCGCGGGACCATCGTGAAACTGGCCGAGAGCCTGGGCCTTTCCTTCGCCGAACGGCGTTTCACCATCGAGGAGGCCAGAAGGGCCCGCGAAGCCTTCGTGACCAGCGCGACCTCCTACGTGACGCCGGTTGTAAGGATAGACGAAGCTGTGATCGGCAACGGCAAGCCCGGCTCGACCGCCCGCGCCCTGTTTGAGGTCTATGCGCGCTATATGGAGCAGGGGGACGCCGCTGCATGACGCGGCCCATCGTCCTTTTCGACTGGGACGGGACACTTGTAGACAACTGGCCGGTCATTCATGAGGCGCTCGGCATCGCGCGCGAGTCGTTCGGGTTGGAGCCCTGGACCTTCGTCGAAACGATGCAGCATGTTTCGCGCTCGGGCCGCGAGAGTTTTCCGAAGATGTTCGGGGCGGATTGGCGGAGGGCAAACGACACGTTCTACGCCGCGTTCGAAGCGCGCCATCTGGAAGCGCTGACGCTTCTGCCCGGGGCGGAGTCCTGCCTGGACCGTCTGGAAGCGGCCGGATTTCCCGTAGCGGTCGTGTCGAACAAGAACGGCGCCTATCTTCGGCGCGAGGCCGACCGTCTCGGCTGGACCGGCCGGTTCGAGGCCCTGGTGGGCGCGGGGGACGCCTGCCGCGACAAGCCGGATGCCGCGCCGGTCAGGACGGCTCTGGGCGGCCGGGCGGGACAGTGGCTGGTCGGGGATTCGGATACCGACATACGCGCGGCGCGCAATGCCGGCCTGCGCTCGGCAATCGTGCCTTACGCCGGCGGGCCTGCATTGGAGCTGAGCGCCGATGCGCGCTGCGACAGTCTGGCCGCAATCCCGGACCTTGTCGCATTCTCGCACCGCATCAATTAGAAGAACAAGGGAAGCTGCGGCGCTCCCGGTGGCGGCGGGCAGCTTTCGATGCGTGGAACCGGGGTCAAGGCCGATGTCGTCTGCCCAGAAGAACAGGAATCTTCAGGACCACTTCCTCAACCATATCCGGAAAGCGAAATCGCCGGTTACGGTGTTCCTCGTCAACGGGGTGAAATTGCAGGGCCTGGTGGTCTCGTTCGACAATTTCTCGGTGCTGTTGCGCCGCGACGGGCATTCGCAACTGGTGTACAAGCACGCGATCTCGACCATCATGCCCTCGACGCCGGTCAATCTCTTCGACCGCGAAGACGATTCCGCTTGAACGAAGCAGCGCTCGTTGTCCACCCGGTTGTCCGCAAGGATGCCCTGAGAGCGCCGGAGGCGCGTCTCGCGGAAGCCGTCAGGCTGACGGAGTCGATAGGCGTCGCGGTCGCGGCGACGCGCATCGCGCGCCTTGCCCGGCCGCGTCCGGCGACCCTGCTCGGCAACGGCGCGATAGACGATGTGAAGGATGCGCTGGCCGAGAAGGAAGCCGGACTGGTCGTCGTGGACGGCGCGCTGACCCCGGTGCAGCAACGCAATCTGGAGCGGGCCTGGGACGCCAAGGTCATCGACCGCACGGGGCTCATTCTGGAGATATTCGGCGCCCGGGCGCGCACGCGGGAAGGCGTGTTGCAGGTGGATCTGGCCGCGCTCAGCTATCAGCGCACCCGCCTCGTCCGGTCCTGGACGCATCTAGAGCGCCAGCGCGGCGGCGCGGGCTTCCTCGGCGGGCCGGGCGAAGCCCAGATAGAGATCGACCGCAGGCTGATCGACGAAAAAATCGTCAAGCTGAAACGCCAGCTGGAGGACGTCCGCCGCACCCGGGGCATCCAGCGCCGCGCCCGCAGGCGCGTGCCGTTTCCGGTCGTCGCGCTGGTCGGATACACCAATGCCGGCAAGTCCACGCTCTTCAACCGCCTGACCGGCAGCGGCGTTGTTGCGCAGGACCAGCTTTTCGCGACGCTGGATCCGACCATGCGCGGCATCGACCTGCCGTCCGGGCGGCGGGCGATCCTCTCCGACACGGTGGGGTTCATATCGGACCTGCCGACACAGCTTGTCGCCGCGTTCCGGGCGACGCTGGAAGAGGTGGTCGAGGCGGACCTGATCGTGCATGTCCGGGATATCGCCGACCCCGACACCGCCGCGCAGAAGCACGATGTCGATCTCGTCATGGACGAACTGGACGCGCATCGCACGCCCCGGATCGAACTGTGGAACAAGATCGACCTGCTCGATGCGCCGCCTTCGAACGGCGCCGGCATCCCGGTGTCGGCGATCACCGGGGAGGGGATCGAAAACCTGTTGAGCGCCGTGGATGAGGAGCTCGCACGCTCGCAGAGGGTATGCGAGTTCGTCTTGCCGTCCGGCGACGGGGCCGCGATCGCCTGGCTCTATCGGCACGGCGATGTGCAACGCCGCCAGGACGACAACGACCGGGTGTCGCTCACGGTCGCGCTCGACCAGGCGGACCGGGCGCGGTTCGAACGGCGGTTTCAGCCGGAGCGCAGCAGCCTGACCCCGGCATCGCGCTCGAAGAGATAGAGCAAAGTCCGCAGCGCCTCGCCGCGCGGTCCGGAAAGGTCGGGGTCCCGATCCACGATCAGGCGCGCCTCGTCGCGGGCCATCCGCAGCATGTCGCCATGTTCGTCGAGATCGGCGATGCGGAAAGCCGGCAGCCCGCTCTGCCGCGTGCCCAGCAGTTCGCCGGCGCCCCGCAGTTCGAGGTCGGCCTCTGCGATCCGGAACCCGTCGTCGCATTCCCTGAGGAGTCTCAGGCGTTTTTCCGCCGCCTGTCCGAGCGGTTCGCCGTAGAGCAGCAGGCAGGCGCCGGTCTGGCCCCCGCGTCCGATGCGTCCGCGGAGCTGGTGCAGCTGCGCAAGACCGAACCGCTCGGCCTGTTCGATGACCATGATGTCCGCTGCCGGAACGTCGACGCCGACCTCGATTACCGTCGTGGCGACGAGCAGGCTTGCGGTTCCTTCCGCAAACCCCGTCATGGCGGCCGCTTTCCGGTCCGCCGCCATGCGCCCGTGAATGAGCGCCACCCGGTCTCCGAACACGGGCGCCAGTTCCGCAAAGCGCGCTTCGGCAGCCGCAGCGTCGGTCGTGTCGCTTTCTTCCACGAGCGGGCAGACCCAATAGGCGCGCCGCCCGGCGGCAATCGCAGCGCCGATGCGCTCCACGACGCGGTCGATCTGTCCCATGCGCAGCACGCGCGTCTCGACGGGCTTGCGACCGGGCGGCTTTTCGTCGAGGCGCGACGTGTCGAGGTCGCCATAGGCCGTCATCAGCAGGGTCCGCGGAATGGGCGTCGCTGTCATGGCGAGAGTGTGTACATCCCGGCCCTTGTCGGTCAGCGCCAGGCGTTGCTCCACGCCGAAACGATGCTGTTCGTCGATGACGGCGAAGCGCAGGTCGGCAAAGGCGACCCTCTCCTGAAACAGCGCGTGGGTTCCGACAGCAACGGGCAACGCGCCGGAAGCCAGCGCCGCCAGCACGCCTCGACGGGACCCCGCCCGGCCCCGGCCCGTCAACAGGCCGACCTCTATCCCGGCGGGCGCCAGAATCGCTGACAGGGTTTCGAAATGCTGCCGGGCGAGGATTTCCGTCGGCGCCATGATAGCCGTCTGGCCGCCGGCATCGTGTGCGGCTGCAGCGGCGAGCGCGGCAACGACCGTCTTGCCGCTGCCGACATCCCCCTGCAGCAGGCGCATCATGCGCTGCCCGGAGGACAGGTCGCCGCCGATCTCCGCCAGAGCCTGGCGCTGCGCCCCCGTCAGGGCGAACGGCAAATGCGACTCGACAGCCGTGAAAGCGGGTCCGCCCAGGGAGAGGGGCCGCGCAGCGCTGCGCCGTTGATGGTGGCGCACCAGCGCCATGGCGAGCTGGCTGGCCAGCAATTCGTCATAGGCGAGGCGTCGCCGGGCGGGGTGGCCGGGCGACACGCCGCCCGCGTCCTCGGGACGGTGTGCGCCGAGAAGCGCCTCCCGCCATGCAGGCCATGTCTCGCGGGCCAGCATCGATGGCGACTGCCACTCCGGCAGTTCGGCGGCCGCATCGAGCGCGGCGGTTACGGCGCGGCGGTAAATCCTCGGGCCGAGCCCCTGTGTCGACGGATAGACGGGCTCGACCGCCATCGCCGGGGTCCAGCGCTCCGGCCGCTCGATCACATCGGGATGCGCCATTTGCGGAGCGGCGCGATACCACTCGACCAGCCCGCTCACGACCCGCTTTTCGCCGACCGGAAGCGCCGAAGCCAGATAGTCGGGGCGCGCGTTGAAGAAGACGAGGTCGAGCGCGCCGGTTTCGTCCCGGCAGCGGACCTTGTAGGGCAGGCGGGTGCGGGGCGGGGGCGGGCGGTGCTCCTCCACGACAAGGGTGAAAGTGGCGATGCGCCCGTCCGGCGCCTCGGCGACAGAGGGCGAGAACCGCCGGTCCACGAGTCCCGTGGGCAGCTTGAAGCAGAGGTCGATCTTGCGCGGCCCCGCAACCCTGGCGATCAGGCCGGCGATACGCGGCCCGACACCCGGGATCGTCGTGACCGGCTGGAACAGGGGAAACAGGATTTCGGGTCGCAACGCCCCGTCTCTGTGGCTGACATCGCTCGGCCGGCAATTTATACACCCCGTCCGGGGGAGGAGCGAAGCCGTGCAGGACCCGCTCGAAACAAGACGGAAACGGCTGCGGTTCCGGGCCTGGCGCCGGGGCACGAAGGAGGCCGACCTGCTGCTCGGCCCCTTTGCCGACGCCAATCTCGACGCTCTCGATGCGGACGACCTCACCCGCTTCGAGGCGCTTCTGGCCCGGTCCGACCCGGAGATCATGGACTGGATGACCGGGGCGGCGGAGCCGCCGGACGATCCTGTCGTCGCACGCCTGATAGATTCGGTGCCCCGGCCCGGATGATTCCGCCGCTGCGCCATGCGGGACGGACTCGCCTGGGCGGTGCGCCGCCCGGTCACGACGCGCGCGTGCTGGCATCGATGGCTGAACGCGACGGGCCGGTCATCCATATCTCGCGCGACGACGCGCAGATGGCGCGGATGGCCGACTGGCTCGGCTTTTTCGCGCCGCGCCTGAAACTGCTGCGGTTCCCCAGCTGGGATTGCCTGCCCTACGACCGTAATTCGCCCCGCAGCGACATCGTGGCGGAGCGCCTCGCAACTCTGGCGGCGCTGGCGGACGGGGCGCGGCCCGACATCCTGCTGACAACCGCCAACGCCTTTCTCCAGCGCGTGCCGGCGCGCGCCGAAGTCGCAGGAGGCCGCTTCGCAGGCGAAACCGGCGGCGCCGTGGACACGGAGGCGCTGCTCGCCTTTCTGGAGCGGCATGGCTATCAGCGCGCCGAGACGGTGATGGAGCCGGGCGAGTATGCTGTCCGCGGCGGGCTGGTCGACCTGTTCCCGGCCGGCGAGGCCGCGCCGCTTCGGATCGACCTGTTCGGCGACGAGATCGAGGAAATCCGCCGGTTCGACCCTATAGACCAGCGCAGCACCGACCGGCTGGAACGCTTCGAACTCGTTCCGGCGAGCGAGGTCGTGCTGACCGGCGATAGCATTGCCCGCTTCCGCGAAGGCTACCGTGCGGCTTTCGGAGCCGTAACGGCCGACGACCCGCTCTACGAAGCGGTATCCGCAGGGCGGCGGGCTGTCGGGATCGAACACTGGCTGCCGCTCTTTTGCGACGCGCTCGAAACCCTTGCCGACTATCTGCCGGACGCTGCCGTGGCCGAGGACGAGCAGGCGGGCGCGGCGCGGGACGTCCGCCTGGAGGCCATTGCGGACCATTATGCGGCGCGGCGCGACCCGCCGGCGGGTGAGGCGCCATACCGGCCGCTCTCCCCGGACAGGCTTTATCTCGACGCTGCAGGCTGGGAAGCGTGCCTTCAGGGCCGTCCGACGGCGTTGCTGCTGCCCGCGGCGGCGGACGGTCCCGATGCCGGAGCCAGGCCGGCAGTCGATTTCTCCGAAGCGCGGGCGCGCCCCGATATCGACCTCTACGGCGCCGTCGCAGACCGGCTGGCGGCCCATGCGGCGGCGGGCCGGCAGGTGCTGCTCGCGGCCTATAGCGAAGGTTCACGGGACCGGCTTGCCGGATTGCTGGGCGAGCAGGGGGTGGTGGCGCAGCCGGTCGAGGCAGCCGGCGAGCTGGGCGGCCTGCCGCCCGACCGGCTCGCCGCGGTCGTTCTGCCGCTGGAACACGGCTTCGAGAGCGCGGACCTCGCGGTCGTCACCGAACAGGACATTCTGGGTGAACGCCTTTCGAGCCGGGCGCGGGGACGGCGCCGGGCGCGCGACTTCCTGCAGGAGCTTTCCGAAATCGCCGAAGGCGACATCGTCGTTCACGTCGAACACGGCATCGGGCGCTATGAGGGGCTGGAAACGGTAACCGCCGCCGGCGCGCCGCACGATTGCCTGCGCATCCAGTATGCCGGCGACGGCAGGCTGTTCGTGCCGGTCGAGAATATCGAGACCCTGTCACGCTACGGCGCGTCCGACAGTGCGGTAGCGCTGGACCGGCTGGGCGGCGTCCAGTGGCAGGCGCGCAAGGCCCGGATGAAGCAGCGCATTCGCGAGCTTGCGGAGCAGCTGATCCGGGTCGCGGCGGAACGCATGCTCCGGCCCGGGGAAACGCTGCTGCCTCCCGCCGGGCTCTACGATGAATTCGCGGCGCGTTTCGCCTTTCCGGAAACGAACGACCAGCTGAAAGCCATCGAGGATGTGCTGGAAGACATGTCGGCCGGCCGGCCGATGGACCGGCTGATTTGCGGCGATGTGGGCTTCGGCAAGACGGAGGTGGCGCTCCGGGCGGCGTTCATCGCGGCGATGAGCGGATTCCAGGTTGCGGTGGTCGCGCCGACGACGCTGCTCGTACGCCAGCATTTCAAGACTTTCCGGGAGCGCTTCCGGGGCCTGCCGGTCGAGATCGGGCAACTTTCCCGCCTTGTCGCAGGCAAGGAAGCGCGCGAGGTGAGGGAACGCCTTGCCGACGGCAGGCTGGACATCGTGATCGGCACCCATGCGCTGCTGGCGAAGTCGGTCCGCATGAAGCGCCTCGGCCTGCTGGTCGTGGACGAGGAGCAGCATTTCGGCGTGGTCCACAAGGAACGGCTCAAGCAGTACCGCAGCGATGTGCATGTGCTGACGCTGACGGCGACGCCGATCCCGCGCACGCTCCAGCTTGCCCTTTTGGGCGTGCGCGAGATGAGCCTGATCGCCACGCCGCCGGTGGACCGGCTGGCGGTGCGCACCTTCGTCGGACCGTTCGACGCGCTGGTGATCCGCGAGGCGGTCCGGCGCGAGCTCCTGAGGGGAGGGCGCTGCTTCTATGTCTGTCCCAGGGTGCGCGACCTGCCGGAAGTGACCGAGCGCCTCAAGGCCATGATGCCGGACGCGCGCATCGGCGTCGCCCATGGCGGCATGGCGGCAGCCGTGCTGGAGGAGGCGGTCGGCGCTTTCTATGACGGGCGGGTCGACGTGCTGGTCTCGACGAACATTGTCGAGTCCGGCCTCGACATCCCCGAGGCCAACACGCTGATCGTCCATCGGGCGGACATGTTCGGCCTGGCGCAGCTCTACCAGTTGCGGGGCCGTATCGGGCGCGCGAAGCTGCGTGCCTACGCCTATCTGACGTTGCCGGAACGCCGCAAACTCACGAAGGCGGCCGAGAAACGCCTTGGGGTGATGCAGACGCTGGATACGCTGGGCGCCGGCTTCCAGCTTGCCAGCTACGATCTCGACATACGCGGGGCCGGCAACCTTCTGGGCGACGAGCAGTCCGGACATATCCGCGAGGTCGGAATCGAACTCTACCAGCACATGCTGGAGGAAGCCGTCGCCGCGGCGCGCTCGGGCTCTGACGAGACGGAGGAGGACACCTCCTGGACGCCGCAGATCGGCCTCGGTGCGCCGGTGCTGATTCCGGAGAGCTATGTTGCGGAGTTGAATGTGAGGCTGTCGCTCTACCGGCGGATCGCCGCGCTGGAGGACCGGGAGCAGACGGAGGCCTTCGCGGCCGAACTGATAGACCGCTTCGGGCCGGTGCCGGACGAGCTGGAGAACCTGCTGCGGATCGTCGCCATCAAGCGCCTGTGCCGGGAAGCGGGCGTGGAAAAGGTCGATGCCGGGCCTAAAGGCGCCGTGGTCTCGTTCCGGGGAGGCGATTTCGCGAATCCGGCGGGTCTGATCGACTATATCGGCAGGCAGGCCGGCACCGTCAGGCTCAGGCCCGACCACAAGCTCGTCATCGGCCGAAGCTGGGAGAAGGAACCGGCGCGCATCGCCGGCACGGAACGCCTGTTGCGCGACCTCGCCGCGATCGCAAGCGGGTAGGCGCAGCACGGTCCCCCGGAGGGATTGTCCGCTACTTCGCGGTCCGGGGCGAACGAACTACTCCGCCGGTGCGGCCGGCGGCTCCTGCGACGGCAAATTACGGCGCAGAATGTAGTCGCGGACGAACCGGAGTTCACCCCGCACCTCGGCGAGGCCTTCCTTCACCTCGACCAGACCGGACTCGAGCCGGTCCATGCGCTGTTCGACCTTGTCGATGCGTCCGCCAAGATCGCCCCGTACGCTTTCGACGCGGTTGCCGATCTCGTCCCGCACGCCGTCAATGCGGTTGCCGAGTTCGCCATGCACACTTTCGATACGGTTGCCAAGCTCGTCCCGCACACTTTCGATGCGGTTGCCGAGTTCGTCCCGTACACTTTCGATGCGGTTGCCGAGTTCGTCCCGCACGCCGTCAATGCGTTTGTCCATGTCGCCGCGAAGCGACCGGATCATACCGACCATCAGCGCCGCCAGCGCAATGAGCAATGCCGGTGTGATCCAAGTCTCCATCAGCCTAAAATCGCCGACAACGGGACGCCGAAGTAAGCCGTTCATGCGGAATGGGACGAACGGTTTTCGCTCGGCCTGCGGCAACCGACGCTGACTTGCCGGCAAGCCGCGCGTCCGGCCCGGCAGACAGAAACGCCGGCCTCATGGTCCCCACCCTCGTTCCGGAGCTCCTGACATCATCCATCGATTTATAATTCATTGTAATTGCGAATGCAAGACGCATTCGACATTTGGGCAAAAGATATGTGCTGCGATTGCGGCTGGCTATTCCGCGGCGGCCTCGCCGTTCTGCACGAGGTCGAAAAGGGGCGTGAAATATTCCGGCTCCTGGGCGCCTGATATCGCATAGCGGCTGTCCACCACGAAGCAGGGCACGCCCTGGATACCCATTGAGCGCGCCCGCGCGTCCTCCTGCCGGACTTCCTGGACGGCGGTGTCCGATGCGAGGAAAGTCTCCGCCTCATCACGGTCCCAGCCCGCGCGGGATGCGATGTCCGCCAGTTGTCCCTTGTCGCCGATGTCCTCGCCATTCAGGAAGTACGCATCGAAGAGCGCGTCGACGACTCTCGTCTGCCGTTCGCCGGACTCGCGGATAAGCCTGTGCGCGGCGAGCGTGCTCGGCGTGCGTTCGATGGCGTCGAAACGGAACTCGATGCCTTCCGACCGGCCGGTATCGCGGATGCGGTCATAGACCGGTCCGCCGCCCTGCGCCCCGAACTTCAGCGCGAGGTAGTCCTGCCGCGCCATGCCCTCCGGCGGCATTCCCGGATTCAGCTGGAAGGCCCGCCAGCGGATTACCGGGTCCAGGCCGGGCCGGGCTTCCAGCGCCCGGGCGAGCCGCCTGCGCCCGATGAAGCACCAGGGGCAGATGACGTCGGAGAAGATCTCGATCAGCATGGGCGGGCAATATAGGAGCGGCCCTGAAGGGAGGGAAGCGTGTCTGTCGACGGAATACTGCGGCTCGACGGCAGGACAGTGCTGGTTACCGGCGCGTCGCGCGGCCTCGGTCGGGGTTTCGCCGAGATTGCGGCGGCGGCAGGCGCGCGCGTGGCGCTGGCGGCGCGGGACATGGAGGCGCTGGCCGAGGTGGCTGCCGGGATCGACGGCGCCGCAACGATTTCCATGGACGTGACGGACCGCGACCGGGTTGTCGCCGGCTTCGACGCTGCCGAGGAGGCGCTTGGGCCCGTCCATGCGGTGGTGAACAACTCCGGCGTCGCTGTGACCCGCCGGCTGCTGGAAACCCAAGAAGAAGACTGGCGCCGCGTCATCGACACCAACCTTACGGGCGCCTGGTTCGTGGCGCAGGAAGCGGCGAAGCGGATGGTTGCGCGCGGCGAAGGCGGCAGCATCGTCAATATCGGCTCGCTGCTGGGCCTGCGCACCGGGCGCGGCGCCGTTGGCTATGCGGCGTCCAAGGCCGGGCTTCATCATCTGACGCGCGTCTTGGCCGCGGAGCTTGCCCGCGACCGCGTACGGGTGAACACGCTGGCGCCCGGCTATGTGCTGACCGACCTCAACGCGGAGTTCTTCGCGTCGCCGCCGGGGCAGGCGCTGATGCGCCGCGTGCCCATGGGCCGCCTGGGCCGACCGGAAGACCTCGCCGCGCCGCTGCTCTTCCTCCTCTCCGACGCCTCGGCTTATGTCACCGGCCAGCTGCTCGCCGTGGACGGCGGGCATTCGGTGTCGAATGCGTGAAGGGCAGGGCGGGACGCCTTCGCCGGCTCTGGCTATACTGATGACGGCTCGGGCGGGTGGAGGAGGAGCGATATGGAACGGGTAACGGGCAGCATGGGCTCGGAATATGTCCGGTTCCGCCTCGACCCGGAAGCGGTGCCCCTGCTGACGGAGAAATTCGACTGGAACCTGCTGGCGCGTCGGGTATTCATCGATCCGGCGACGGGTTTCGTGGACCTCATGACCCCATCCTCATCGCATGAGCGTTTTTCGAGGGGCGCGGACCGGGTGATGGATGCTATCGCCAGAAGGGGGGTTCCTGTCGCGCCGCTGGGCTCCACGCGCTGGCGCAGGCCGGAGGACCCGCGCAATACGGGGGCCGAACCCGATGCCTGCTACTATCTGGGTGAGACGGCCGAACGCTGGGACGAAACATTCCCGCTCGACGAGGATGCGCAGGACGCCTTTGCGCTGGAGAACCCGCCCGATCTCGTCATCGAAGTCGAGCGCAGCAGCGGCGACGACGACAAGCCGCTCGCCTACAGGCGCCTCGGTGTCCCGGAAATGTGGCGCATCGACATATCGGGCAATGTCCGCGAGGCCGTCATGCTGAACCTGCAAGCGCCCGGCGGCCCAGCGGAACTCGAAAGCTCCGCCGTGCTTTCCGGCGCGACCCCGGCCTTCGTGCTGGAGGCGCTTGCGCTGGCGATCCGAAGGCGATTCCCGGAACTCGACGCGCTGATTGCCGAGCGGCTTTCCGATTAGGGGCGTCGACGGGCGCCTCAGCCACAGGCTGCCGGCGCCGGAGCGCGCCGCAAGCGGAATCGATCGGCGACGGCGCGGATGGGAAATCGGCGTGCGGACTGCCTGCAGTGCAGGCTACTCCGGCGGCAGAGTCTCTTCATCCGGGCGGTCGCCTGCCTGCCCGGCGTCCTCGCCTGCCTGGCCTTCGTTCACAGATCTTTCCTTTTTCCGGGACCGCGCTTCCCGCCGCGCCGCTTTCTTCTCGGCCTTCGCGAGATCGCGCTGGTACCGTTCGAAACTGTAGTTCGGTCTCCGGGCCATTCGGCTCTTTCTGCTGGACGGGTCGGGGTCCGGGGCGGCCGCGGCCGCCCCGGCAGGATGCTAGTCGGCGAGCGAGAGCTGTTCGGCGGACATCTTGCCGTTCCGTCCCGCGACGACTTCGAAAGACAGCCTGCTCCCCTCGTTCAGCGTGGAAAGGCCGGCCCTCTCGACGGCGCTGATATGGACGAATACGTCCGTGGAGCCATCCTCGGGCGCAATGAAGCCATAGCCCTTGGCGGGGTTGAACCATTTGACAGTACCGGTAGTCATGTTCGCTTCCTTTCGCGAAATTGGGGCGGGGCGGCGCTGCATACGCCACTCCTCGAAGACGTTCACAATGTCGAGAAGGAAGTCTGGTTGTCCGCTTCCGCGGACAAACGAGTCAGCAAACACGACTTGGCAACGCCCGGAGACAATACAAGATAAACGCGAATGCTCAAGCGCATTCCCGTCCGGCCCCGACGCTACGGGCGCCAGCACGAGCGGCAGACCCGTCTGCATCACCGGCGCATCGACATATCGGGTAATGTGCGTGAGACGGTCATGCTGGACCTGCAAGCGCCGGATGGCCCGGTGAAACTCGAAAGCTCCACCGTGCTTGCCGGCGCGCGCCCGGCCTTTGTGCTGGAGGCGCTTGCGCCGGCGATCCGCCAGGACGGATTCCCGACCCCTGCTGGCGGATGGGGTGGGATTCGAACCCACGGTGGACTTGCGCCCACGCCGGTTTTCAAGACCGGTGCATTCAACCGCTCTGCCACCCATCCGGCAGGCCGGGCCGGGCTTGCGCCGGCCCCGTGCAGCAGCCGCGCCATCCTGCTAGGGTAGGGCTTCGCGAACAAGCCGGATCACGAAAGGCGCGTCTTCCATGAAGGTCGGCATTCTCTTCACCTCGCACCCGGACCCGAAGTCCGAGCCCTATCCGCACCAGGCCATCCATGAGCGCACCACCCGCGAAATCCTGGAGGCGGAGGAACTCGGCTTCGACAGCGTGTGGATCGCCGAACACCACTTTTCCAACAAATACGGCATCCTGCCGGATCCGTTCAGCTATCTCTCCTATCTGGCTGCGAAGACGACGAGAATCCAGCTCGGCGCCGCCGTCATGGTCGTGCCGCTGCACCACCCCATGCGCATCGTCGAGAATGCGGCCTTCGTCGATATCCTGAGCAACGGGCGCTTCCAGCTCGGCCTCGGATCGGGCTACCGGCCCTATGAGTTCGAGGGCCTCGGCATCAGCTATGAGGAACGCCGCGAAATCCAGGCGGAAGCGATTCCGCTCATTCTCGACGGCTTCCACAAGAAGCGGGTGAATGCCGACGGCAAGTATTTCAGGATCGGGATGGACGACATCTACGAGGTCTTCCCGCAGCCGGTGCAGCAGCCCCACCCGCCGTTCTACATGGGGGCCGGCACGGAGGGCTCGATCCGCATGGCGGCGCGGAACGGTTTCGGCCTCATGCAGTCCTCGCTGCCTTCCGCCGCCACCATCGGCGAACACATCGCAGTCTATCGCGAGCATATGGGCGAAGCGCCGGCCCCGCTCAACGCCAACCCGGCCTTCGGCGAGGTGGACGTGGTCCGCATGACCTATGTGGCGCCGACCGACGCCAAAGCCCGCGAAGAGAGCGAGGCTGGCATCACCCACCACATGAAGACCTTCCTGAGCGGCGCGGTCGGGCGCTATCTGGGCGACGTGACCGAGAAGGCGGACGAGAGCCAGTTCGCCTACGAGCATCTTGTAAAGGACACGATCCTGCACGGCTCGCCGGACACGGTGCTGCGCAAGATCGAGGCCTTCCGCGATGTCGGCACGACCTCGCTGATGATTCACTATCCGCCTTATTACGGGGTGGAGCGGACGCTCGACATGCTGCGGCTCTTCGCCGCCGAGGTGCTGCCGGAACTGAAGCGGATGGAAACGGGGGCCGCGCCGCTCCGCGCCGCCGAGTAAGACGCGGTGGCCTGGGGGGAGATTACCGAAGAGCGGCTGGCGGAAGCGGCCGCGCTGATCGGACAACCCCTGCGCCGGTCCCGGCTGCAATGGATCGAGACCGCAACGCGCGACGCCATCCGGCATTTCGCCTGGGGCGTGGGCGACGATAATCCGCTCTGGCTGGATGAGGACCATGCCCGGGCGTCGCCCGCCGGCGGCATCGTGGCGCCGCCCTGCATCCTCTACGCCGTGGACATGACCATCGTGGCGCCCAAGCTCTCCGGCGTGCAGTGGATCTATGCGGGGACGGACTTCACCTGGTTCGACCGCATCCGCCTCGACACGCGCTTCGAGGTCGAGGCGCGGCTGGTGCGCCAGGAAGTGAAATCCGGCCGGCGTTTCGCCCGATGGGTGTTGCAGACAGGCGAGATAGGCTATCGCGACAGCAACGGTCGGCAGATCGCCAAGGCGGTCGGGCAGGTAGCCCGGACGCCGCGCGGCGAGCAATTGAAGGCGGAGCGGGGCGGTGAAGTCGCAGGCGCCGGGGCGCACCGCTACACGGCGGGGGAACTTGAAGGGATCGAGCGGGAAATTCTGGCCGAGCAGCGGCGCGGACCGGAGCCGCTCTTCTGGGAGGATATCAGTGTCGGCGATGCGGTTCCCCCGGTCGTCAAGGGGCCGCTCACCATCACCGATATCGTGGCATGGTATTCGGCGACGCAGGGGGCCATGCCCTATGGCGGCGCGCATGGAGACGCCGTGCGCTACCGGCGCCGCCATGACGACTACCACATCAACCCGGAGACGGGCGCCAAGGACGCGGCGGGGCGAGGCCATCTCGAAGCCGCGACGGGCCGTGATGTCGGCATGGGCGGAGCCTACGATGTCGGGCCGCAGCGCATCGCCTGGGCGCAGCACATGCTGACCGACTGGGTCGGCGACCATGGCTTCCTGCACCGGCTGAATGTGTCGGTGCGCCGGCCCAACCTCGTCGGCGACACGATCTGGTGGCGGGGCAGGGTGACCGGCAAGCGGGAAGCCGGCGGCGCCATGTTTGCCGACCTTGATGTCGAGGCGCGGAACCAGGCGGACGCCGTTTCCGCTTTCGGGACGGCAACCGTGGCGTTGCCCTCGCGCCGGAAGGGGCCGGTGCCCCTGCCGCTCGCATGAAGGCGATGCGCCGGCTGCCGGTAGGGACTGTCCCGGCCTCGTTCGAGGGGAAGGGCCGCGCGCCCGCCTATGCGTACATGTGGCTTGAACTGGCCGGAGCCGCAGCGGCGCCGGGAGGTCCGCCGATCCGTCTCTGGGATTTCCAGGTCGGCATGGAAGGCAGCGGCGCGGACGCCTCTGCGGTCGCCGGGCCTGCCGCTGTCATCGGGCATGGCGGTGGTCCGGGCCTGCCGCTGCCGGCGGACATGCCGGAGAAATGGTGCGGGCTCGTCGGGGCGATGCTGGCGCTCGCCGAAGCCTGGCGCGGAACGGACGGCGGCGCGCCGGAATACGATGCGTCCGCAGCGGACATCATGCGCGCCTTTGCGCTCCAGAACTCCGGCACGCCGGAGGAACGCCGCCGGCTGTGGAAGCGCAACGGGCGGATCTGCGTCGAGCACGGCCTCATCTTCCCGATGGGTTTTTTCGCTTGCCGGGACGGCCATGTCGCACTGCTCGGGCGTTCGCGGCGGGACTGGCGGCGAATCGCGACGGCGCTCGGCGACCCGGAATGGGCGCGCAGACCCGGCTTCGACAACCCGTTCGCGCTGGCAAGGGACAGCGCCGAGGCGGATGCGCTGCTGGAGGAAACGCTGGCGGACAAGGCGCGCGACGACCTGCTCGCACGCGGCCTGGAGGAAGGCGCGGTGATCGCCCCCGTCTACAGCTATGGCGAGGCGCTGGAGCGAGGCGTGTTCCGGCCCGGCTTCGAGGAACCGGCGATGCCGTTTCTGGCTGAGCCTACGGGTCGCGGAAGCGCTGCGGACCACCGGAAACGAGGCGGGCGCGCGGGACCGCTGGAGGGGCTGGTCTGCGTCGAGCTCTGCTGGATCTGGTCGGGGCCTATGGTCGGCCAGCTTCTCGCGGACCTCGGCGCGGAGGTAATCAAGGTCGAGTCTCCCGGCCGGTTCGACCTCTACCGCACACGGGGCCTGGAACATCTGCGGGGCCAGATGGACGAGCATGTCCGGCTCGAGAGCTCTTTCTACTTCCACAGCCTGAACCGAAACAAGACCGGGCTGTCGCTCAACCTCAAGTCGGACGAAGGCAGGACGCGGCTGCTTGAGCTGGTGAGCCGGGCCGACCTGCTGATCGAGAATTTCACCGTTGGGACGATGGACCGCATGGGCCTTGGCCGCGAAGTGCTGGCGCGCGCGAATCCGGGGCTGGTGAGCCTGTCGATGAGCGGACCGGGCAACGGTTCGGCAGTCGAGCGCCTGCGCTCCTACGGGCTGGTGCTGAGTGCGCTCGCCGGCGCCGAAATACTCATCCGGGACGATGCGGGCGCGTTCATAGGCTCGCCCACCTTCTCGATCAGCGACCCGAACGCCGCCTGTTTCGCGGCATTGGCGGCCCTCGCTGCGCTCGTGGCCCGCGACCGGGACGGGCAGGGGCGGGCGCTCGACCTCTCGCAGATCGAAGCGGCGGCCGCGCTCGCCGCAACGCCCGCGGCTGGCCCGGCCCTGCCGATGACCGCCGCTGTCGTGGAACTGGATGAAAGCGATGCCTCGCCTGTCTTCGCGGACTGCTCCGGCTGGATCGAGGCGCAGCACCCGGTGACCGGCAAGGAGCTTCTGGTCGCTTCTCCCTGGCGCGTGAACGGACACCGGGCGCCCTTCCGCAAACCTGCACCCATGCTCGACCGAGGAGGCGAGAGATGATCCGCATCATGGGCGAAACGCCGCATGCGACCACCCTGCGCGACCTGGTGACGATGCGGGCTTCGCTGGGCGACAAGCCGTTGCTAATTTGCCGGGACGAGACACTGACCTATGCGGATGCCGACCGGCTCTCGAACCGCGTCGCCAACGCGCTCCTGGAGCGCGGCCTGGCCAAGGGCGATGTCGTCGCGACCTTCATGTACAACTCGCTGGCGCAGGAGATCATCTGGTTCGCCTGCGCCAAGATCGGCGCCGTCTATGCGGCGCTGAACGTGTCGCTGGCCCGTGACGACCTCGCCTACAGCCTGAACGATACCGGCGCGAAACTGCTGGTCGCCGACGACGAACTGATGGATGTCTGCGAAGCGGCGGCGGACCGTTTCGCCTCGCCTCCGGAAGTGATGGTCCACGGCGCGCCATGCGCTGGCTACGCCGCCTGGGACGAGCTGCTGACAGGTTCCGAGGCGTTGCCGGAGGCCCAGGTCGGACCGACGGATCCTGTTGCGATCGTCTATACCGGCGGCAGCACCTCCATGCCGAAAGGCGTACTCGTCTCCCACCTCTATTACATCGCGGCGGCCATTCGTTATGCGGAGATCGCCGAAGCGCGGCCGGACGACGTGCATTTCGCCAACTCGCACTTCTTCCATATCGGCGGCCAGCAATTCGGCGTCACCGGGCCGCTCTACACGGGCATGACGGGCGTGATGCACAAATGGTTCAGCGCCTCGCGCTACTGGGAGACGGTGCATCGCCACGGGGCCACCATCATCGACCCGCTGGGGACAATGATGTCGGTGCTGCTGCGCCGCCCGGAGAGCGGGCTCGACCGCTCGCACCGGGTCAAGGTCGGGGTGGGCATCGCCTCGGGCCAGGTCCGGCGCGAGCTGCGGGACGAGTTCGAGGCCCGGTTCGGAATTCCCATGCTCGAGGTGTATGCGATGACGGAGATGGGCGTGCTGATCTGCTCCGAACGGCTGCACGACCGCAAGATCGGCACATGCGGCCGGCCGCACGGATGGACGGAGCTTCTGGTCGTCGATGCGGACGACAACCCGGTGCCGGCGGGCACGACCGGGCAGCTCCTGCTGCGGCCCAAAGTACCGAACACCTACATGATCGAATACATCAACAAGCCGGAGGCAACCCTCTCCGCCTGGCGCAATCTCTGGTACCACTCGGGCGACCTCGGCTGGCTCGACGAGGACGGCTATGTCCACTTTGTCGGCCGCGAGGCCCACTGGATCCGCCGGCGCGGCGAGAATGTTTCGGCCTTCGAGGTCGAGAAGGCGATCACCGCCCACGACGCCGTCGTCGACTGCGCCTGTGTAGGCGTGCCCTCCGATCTCGGAGAAGAGGACATCAAGGCCTATGTGCAGGTTTCCGCCTCGGTGGACCCGCAAGCGCTCGTCCACTGGTGCCGCGAACGAATCGCCTATTTCAAGGCGCCGCGCTATATCGAGTTCGTGGATGAGTTTCCGCGGACGATGACCAAGAACGAGATTGCGCGCCACGAATTGCGGGAGCGCGGGATTGGCGAGTGTTGGGATGCGGAACCGGACAGGGACTTATAGGCGCGTGAAGCGGGACGCTGGCGCGGCTATGGCGGCACGCGCTAAGATTAACCGAGTCGATGGCGGCGGAGCAGGCCGGCGATCATGAGACTGCGGATCAAGTTGGGACTGGCGCTTCTTGTTGGCGTCGCCCTGTCGCTCGCGTTCGTCGTTTATGCCGCGCTGGACACGTTCGACCGCGAACTCAGGACGGTCAAGACATCTCATTTCGGCTTCACCGTCGATGAGATCGCCCACACAATTACCGTCCGGACGGATCTGGGTCTCCGGCTGGAAACCATTCCGGAGATTGCCGCCATACTCGACCGGACCCAGGCCGCCGACCCCGATATCGACCGCCTGCTGGTCTTCGGAGCCAATGGCCGGGTCGTGTTCTCCACCGACCAGACGGACCTCGGCACGACGGTGGAAATCAGCGACCGGACCGGACGCTGGATCGAAGCCGATGAGAGGGCCGTGACCGTGGGCAGCCCCCTTATCAATAATTTCGGGAAGGTCGTCGGCGGCGTCCTGCTGGAGAGCGAAGTCCGGCACAGCGCCCCGTTGCTGGAGCGCGCGACGATCACGGTTCTCGGTATCGCCGCTGTCGTATTCGCGATTTGCCTCCTGCTCGTTTCCGTGTTTGCCCGATGGGTGTTGCGCCCCGTTCTGGACATGCTGAGGCAAAGCGACACCTCTCTGCTGGCGATGGCCGAAGGTCAGGCGGCGGACCTCAAGGGAGCCCCGGAATCGCTTGCCCGTTTCCACGAGGCCGCAACCGGAATGCTCGCCACGATGGATACCGACGCGCGCGAAATCGACCGGCTGGACCGGATCGGATGATGGGCATGGGCGGACTCTCGCGAACAATTTGGCTGAAAGCCTGCGCAGCCGCCGTCATAGTCGCACTCCTGCAGGCGGTCTTGACGGCTGCTGCTTTCCACTGGTGGGCCGAAGAGCCGCTGACCGACGAACTTGACCGCAAGGCGCTGGCGGTCGGGCAGGCGATGAAGACCGAGATGGAACGCGCCGCTCGGGTCGGCATCCCGCTTGCGGAGCTTCGGGGGGTCGAGCCCTTCTTCCAGCGCTTTCTCGACGACAATCCGGATATCCGTTTTATCGCTATGACGTCGCCGGACAAGAGACCGGTCTATTTCAGCGGCATTGCGCGTGAGCGGCTCGAAGAGGTTCTGGAAGCGGCCGATACCGTTTTCGAGGAGCGGCGGATGGCGGGGGGAATGACGGAAGCCCGCAACCGTCACATCTTCGGCGAGCTTTCCGTCGACATCCGCCCGATCGGTCCGGCTGACTACCCGCTGGCTCTTCTGCATGTCGCCGTCGAAAAGGACTTCGTGACGCATATTCTGCGCCGGAACTGGCCGAGCTTCGCCATAGCGGGCGCCGTCGGCGTCATCGCCGGGTTGCTGTGCGCGCTATTCCTGGGGTTGCGCGTCGGCCGCCGCCTGCAACGGCTCGACAGCGGCATCGCGCAAGCGGCCGGCGGGCGCCCGGTGCTGCTCGGGGATTTGGGGCAGCGGGACGAAATCGGCTTTGCAGCCCGTGCATTCAACTCGGTGCTGCACGGTCTGCGGGCGCGGTACGATTCGATTCTGGATCAGGCGGAAGACGCACGCGATGCCGCGGTCGGGCGGACAGTGCGGGATTCGCTCGAACGCGTTCGGCGGGGACTGGTTCAGCGGCTGGAACCGACATTCCGCGACATTCCTCCGACGCCCCCCACCGCGGTAGGCCGGTTCGGAAGGAATATCTCGATACGCCTGCGGCTGACGGCCATCATAAGCCTCGGGGGGCTGTTGCTGGCCATCGGCCTGGGCTACGGCAGCATCGTTCGCGAGCGCCTGTTGGCCGAGAGTTATGACGAAGACCGCCAGACTGCGCTGAGGACCGTCTGGAAAACCCTGTCGCAACGCGAGACGGATTTGGTCGCGCGCCAACTGGCTTCGCTTCGCGTCAATGAGGGTATCCGGTCTGCGCTCCTTGCGGGAGACGCGTTGCTTGCAGCGCGGCTGATCGAAGATATCGCCACGAGCAGCGGTCTCAAACAACTCGTGACCTTCGATCCGTCCGAAGAGGGAGGGGGACGCCTGTTCGTGGGGCGGAACCCCTTGTCGCCGCGTGTCGCCAAGCGGATCATGGACACGGGCAGCCGGGTAAGCGGCGGCGACCTCGATGCTGACGGCAAGCCTGTCTGGACAGTTGCGGAAGCCTTGGGAGACCCGGAACAAGGCGATGTGCTGATCGTCGCTGCGAGCGTCCCCCTTGCCTCGGCGGTGCTGGAGGCAGGGGCGGTTCTCGGCGGAGAGGCGTTCCTGGTGGGGAGCGAAGGCGGGCTGATCTTCGGCACCGATCCGCCGCTTTGGCAGGGGCTCGATGGCGATAGCGGCGACTATGCCAGGACGACCGCGAATATCCCGGCCCTGAATGGCGGGCGGCTTGCGGCGCTTCATGTCATAACCGACGTCAGCGAGCTTTCGGCACGGCAGGAGGCCTTGCGTATCGCCTTCTTCGGAGCGGTGGCGATTTTCGCCTGCATCGCACTATGGGTCCTTTACGCGAACCTGCGCGGCTCGCTGCAACCGCTCGATCGGGTGATCGGCGTGCTGGAAGCACTGTCCGACGGTCGGCGCGGAGTCTGGCTCGAACAGGAGGCCGGCAAGGACGAGATCGCCCGCATCGCCAGGGCGGTTGAGGCTTACCGCACGTCGTTGGGCGAGGTTGAGCGCCTGTCCGCGGAGCGCCGCAGGGCGCAAAGGCGGCGCGAACGATTCCTGCGCCAGCAGATGACCGGCCTCACTTCGGCGGTCGGCGCGGAAGCCCGGCAGGCGGTCACCGACCAGCTCGCCCAGCTCGAACAGGAGGGAGCGAGCGACGAGTTCGAAGCCCTCACGCTGGTGTTCGAGCAAATGGCCCAGCGCATCCGCGAACAGCACGGCCGCCTGACCGAACTGGTCGAGGAACTTCGCGAGGCCCTCAAGCACAAGGAGCGCCTTGTCGCGATCGAACGCGAGCTGTCCATTGCCCATGATCTGCAGCTCTCCGTCCTGCCGCGCGAAACGCCGCCTCAACGCACTGTTGAGATCGCGGCCCAGATGGTGCCGGCCAAGGAAGTGGGCGGCGACTTCTACGATTATTTCGCGATCGACGAGCGCCGTATCGGGATCGTCATTGCGGATGTTTCGGGCAAGGGAATACCGGCCGCGTTCTTCATGCTGATCGCACGCACCCTGCTAAAGGCCACGGCGCTGATCGGCGAATCTCCGTCCAGGGTGCTGACGGCATTGAACGACATGCTGGAGGCGGAGAACGAACAAATGATGTTCGTCACTGCCTTCTACGCGGTTGTCGATGCCGAGACCGGCCATGTGACATTCGCCAATGCCGGACATAACCCGACCTACCGGATCGACGCCGGAGGGCAGATATCAACCTTGCCGATGGATGCCGGCCTGGCGCTTGCGATCATGCCGGGCTTCAGTTTCCAGGAAGGCGAAACCCTCCTGGCGCCCGGCGAAACACTGTTCTTCTATACCGACGGCGTCAACGAAGCCTTCAACGAAGCGGGCGAGCAATTCGGCGAGCCGCGTCTGGAAGCCGAACTGGAAGCCACTGCCGGAGCGCCGCCTGCCGCCATTTGCGACGCGATGCGGGCGTCGGTCGAGGCGTTCTCTACCGGCGTCGAGCAGAGCGACGATATAACGACCGTCGCATTGCGCTACCTCGGCGACGGTGCGGACGCCCCCTGACCCCACTGCCGGTCGAGGCTGGTGACCAGAATGTGCTCCACCAGAGCTTCCGAAGAGACTCCGACACGCGCGGCACATTGGGCGAAGGCCATCGCGCTGCCTATGGAACAGGCGAGGTTGAATTCGAGAAAGGCGTGGCCCGCAGGGCCGAACCGGAAGTCGCAGCGCAGATAGTCGTAAGGCTCAACCGCCCGCGCGAACCGAAGCGCATCTTCGATGATGGGCTCCAGCCAAGGTTCGTCGCCCGGGAACTCCCGCGTGAGGCCCGGTTCGAGCTTTCGTTTCTGGCGGTGAGTAAAGAGCCCGTAGGGGCTGTCGCATGTCTGGGTGGCGGGCGGCAGGGCCACAGGTCCGTCTTCGCCGACCAGGATCGGCACCGTCACATCGAACTCGCCGAAGACCTGTTCGACGAGGCATTCGTCCGTAGTCGCCCGGAGTTGCGCAATGCGCGCCGCGAGCGCGCCGAAGTCCGCCTGTGCGCTCTCGGCATCTATGCCTGTCGATGCAGCGCCGAAGCGCGGCTTCGCCACATAGGGACCATCGAAACCCGGTTCGTGAACCGGAGCGCCCGGGCCATAGACTTTTCCGGCGGGCGTCGGGATGCCCAGCGCCTGCGCCGCCAGCTTGCTCAGCCATTTGTCCTCGGCGAGCGCGCGTATGTTTGCCGGCGCGCCCATGCAGGCTATGCCCGCTCTGGCCGCCAATGCGGCAACATAGACCTCGGAGTTGGGAAACGGCGCGATGTTGTAGAGGGAAAAGACATAATTCCGGCCTTCGAACGCCTGCGGCACGGCGTTCAGGTCGGAACTGCTCACAACGTCCAGACCGAGCCCGTTGGTCAGCACGTCGCATATCTCGTACTGATAAGCGGGCTGGACCCCGTAATCGGGATGAATCGCCGGAGGCTTCGGCGTGTCGGGTGAGGGCGCGTGGGGCGCGAGATACAGAATTCTCAGAGTAGCGCGGCGTCTGTCGTCCAAACGTTTCAGGGCGATCAAGACTCGGCTCCGGTCTTGATGAACTGGGCGAAACGCAAAATTTCCATCGGCGGATACACCTTCAGCTTGTGAGCTGTCTCCATATTGACCACGAAGGAGAACCGGGAGAGCGTTTCTATCGGGATCTCTCCGGGGTCCCTGCCGCCCGTCAAAATCTGCTCCGCCTTGAAGGCGGCGAACTGTCCGACGGCGTACAGCGGGCTGACCAGCCCGGTCATGCAGTGGTAACGGATCAGGGTCTCGACGCCGCAAAAGGTCGGCAGGCCGAGTTCGGTTGCGGTCCGGGTCACCAGTTCGGCATGGGCGCCGAAGAAATTGGATGGCGGGATATACAGAAAGTCGACCCCTTCAGCCTTGAGGCGCCGGAGCGTCGGCTCGATCTGGGCAGGGTCCCGCTCGACCTTGGGTTCCGTGGGGCTATCCGAAACGAATTCGAGGCCGGCCTCTTCGGCCAGGGCGCGCATGGACACCTCGGACCGGCGCTGCGCGCCCGAACTCTTGTCGTAAAGCATGCCCAGCTTCTTGAAAGGCATGTAGGTGCGCATGGCGTTGAGACGCACGAGATTCGAGACCACATGCCTGGCGCCGGTCAGGTTGCGTTTCGAGAGCATCGGGCCTGCAGGGTCGGGATTCTCGGGCGCCAGTTTCGACCTGACCGGAAACGAAACCATCGAAAACACGACGGGAATGTCGAGGATATGCTTCGCCGGGTCGGCCTCTTCCAGCCGACCGACGACCGCGCGCGTCACCGAGGTTGTCTGCGTATAGACGAGATCGGGCTTCAGCGCCTTGATCTCCTCGACATAGCCGGGCAGGCGGGACCGGTCGTTCTCCATGTCGCGGAAGACGAAGCTGGCATCGACGCCGTTCGCCTTCAGGTAGTCTCGGAAACCCTCATCGGCGCCCGATCCGGCGCGATGCACGATCATGTAGATGGTGAAGGGGTCGGCCTGTGAGGCCGCGGCGCTCGCCGTCCAGGCGGCGAGGGCCAGAATTAGCGCTCGGAACATCGGAATCAGCGACCGTTGCGTTGCTTGAAGATGGCTGGCTGGCTATCATAAGCCGGTTCGCCGCGTTTGCGACAGGCATCTGGTAATTTCAAGAATGTTTAAGCTTTTGCAGATCGGTCAGGAGCAGCGCAGGAAACTGGATATCCTCTATCTGGCGAAATACGCGCAGGACTGGAGCGAACCGCCGCCCATGGTCCATCCGCGCTACGGACGCGAACTCTATACCAAATTCGAAGTGCTCTCGGTCCTTCGCAGCCTGGCCCGGTCGGTTGAGCCCTGCGGCAGCCTCGAAGCGTTCGAGGAGCGCATGAACTGCGGCCCGGCGCCGGATTACATCTTTCAGATCTACAACCGCGAGGCTGTGCGCAATCCCGAAATTCTGGTCTCGTGCTTGTGCGCGCGCTCCGGCATTCCTTATCTCGGCAGCCCGCCGAATATCCGCGCGATGGCTGAGGACAAGTGGATTACGAAGCTGATGGCGCGCGGCGCAGGGCTGCCGGTTCCGGAGGGGACAGTGGCCGTCAGCGAGGCCGACCTCGACGATCCGCCGGCCTTCGAAGGGCCCTATTTCGTCAAACCCCGTTTCGGGGCCAACTCCGAAGGGGTCGACGAAGGCTCCATTTGCGGCGACTGGCAAGAGGCTCGGGCCCGGGCCTCGACATTCCTCGCTGCGGGCGAGGAGCCGTTGATCGAGGCGCTCGCGCCGGGTCTGGACGTGACGGTGCCTGTGCTTGGCGGACCTTTGGCGATGCATCCCGTCGCCAACCACTCCGAGCTGCGGGAAGGAATCCAGACAGAGCGTCAGAAACGCTACCTGGACCCCGGAAAGCGTGGCGAACCCTTCCAGGACAAGGCGCTGTGCAAGGAATTGCAGGAGGCGGCGCTTGCGTTCACAAGGCTGGTGCAGCCCTGCGATTATCTGCGTGTCGATTTTCGTGTTGCCCCGGACGGGTCATTTCGCTTGCTCGAATTCAATGTGACCTGCAATCTGGCGACGACCATGTCAATGAATATAGGCGCTAACGCCGCGGGTGTGTCGCACGAAGCCATGATCGAACATTTCCTTTGCTACAGTCTGGAGCGTCAGGGAGTGTCTGCCGCATGAGGCTGCTGGTCATATTGAATCTGGCCTTCCTGTGTGCGTTTGCAGTGACCATGGCGCTGATGATCCTGCTCAACCAGCAGAAATTCGGTGACATCCTGCGGGGGCTGGACGATTCCCGGGTATCGGTCGTGACACTCGATACCTCCCGTCGCTTGCGGCAGGCCGTGGACCTCGGGCTGCCGCTCAAGGACATTGCGGAAAGCCGGTCGATTGTGGACGCGCTGATCGACGATTATCCGGAACTCCAGTCCGCCAGCATTTTCGATGCCCGCGGCAAGTTGCTTGTGCATGGCGGCAATGCCTTGAACGGCGGAAAAGCCGAGGCCCCGGCAGACTGGACCGACGGCAACCGGGAGGCCGAAGGGGAAGTCTGGCGTATCGAAGACCCGGAGTCGTTTGTCGTCGGCGCGCCGGTCATCAACAATTTCGGGAAACTCGAAGGCGGGGTGGCGGTTCGTTACAGCAAGGCGCGCTACGCCAGCATTGTGGGGGGATTGACGAAGGAGCTCCTGGAGGCGGCTGCGGTCATCTTTCTCGCCAGCGGCCTGCTTGCGGTGCTGGGAACCGCCGCGGCATTGTGGAAGCTGACGACGACGGCGCGCTATCTGCGGCAAAGCGTTGAAAACCTGTTGAATTCGGATCAGGAGGAAACGCCGGTCGATACCGACCTTGCAGAGTTTGTGGGCTACAGCGTTTCCGTGCGGGAAACCGCAGCGAAGCTGGCGGCTGCGGAAGCGAGCAGGCGATGATTCGGGGAAGCCGCCGTGCGCCGACTCTTGCCGGGCTCGGAATCCGCATAGGATTCGTGGCTGTTGCAGCGTTGATCGCCGCGAACGCAGTGCTGGCGTGGGTCGCGTTGGGCGCGGTCGAGACGAGGCTGGAACCGGTCATCAAGGACAAGGCGAATGTCCTTGCCCGCTCTATCGCCAACGACCTCTACAAGGCCGTAAGCCTCGACATACCGGTCGGCGACCTGAGGGGTGTGGACACCTATCTGGAGGATCTGCTGACAGATCATCCCGAAGTCGCCTATCTCGCGGTGACGGATCCGGAGCGCAACGTCCTGTTCCTGGCAGAGTCGGAAGACAGTCAGGACGATGAGTTTCAGCCCCTGGCGGCGAACGCCAGCGAGGCGCAGGCCGGCGCATTCATTTCCTTCGATACGGACTACAACGTCACGCATCCGATGGTCCATGACGGCAAGCAGGTCGGATACGCGATGATCGGCATCGACCGGCGGTTTGTCCGCAACACGATGGGGGGCATTTTCACCGATATCGGCATTTCGTTGTGCGTCGCCGTACTCATCGTGCTCGAACTCACCCTGCTGGTGCTGTCGCTGACAGTCGCCCGTTCCATCGGGTTGATGCGCCGGTTGATGCATGCCGTTAGCGAGGGAGATTTTTCGGCATCCATCGCAACGCGCGGACGCGACGATCTGGGCCGGGTGATCGACGCGATGAACGGCATTAACGCCGAGATCAACCGGCGCTTCCGAGCGTTGGCGTCCGGCGGCAGCGCCGCGTTGGAGACATTGAGGGAAGGCCGGGTGTTCGCCGAACATGGTTCCTACCGGTCCGTGCAGGTGCTGCGTGCGGGAGATGTCCAATATCCCCTCTTCTTCTTCATTTTCGGCGTCGAGCTTTCGCGGCCCTTCTTCCCGCTCTTCGTGCGGGACCTGTACGACCCTTCAATCGGGATCGATGCGTCCATTGCCATCGCCATGCCGATGTCGGTGTGGGTCGTCGCAATGCTCTTCACGACGCCGTTCGCTCCCGGCCTCATTCGCCGTTTCGGCACGCGCAACACCTTGCTCTTCGGCATGGCGCCGACCAGCGTCGGCCTCATTGCGACCGCGTTTGCAGGCGGCTTTATCGAACTCATTCTGTTGCGTTGCCTGACGGCAGCCGGGTTCGGCCTTGTCACTGCGGCGATCCTGGTCCGGCTCGCCATGACGGCGCCGGAGCGGCGGCGGGCGCTCAATATCGGCGTGTTCGTCACTGCCACGGGAGGCGGCAGCATCTGCGCAACGGCTATCGGCGGAATCCTCGCCGAACGCCTCGGTTACGAAAATACCTTCCTCGTGGGAGCTGCGCTCGTCTTCGTCGCGATGTCGATCGCTTTCGGTTTCCTATCGCCGGACGAGGGCGTGGGAGCCAGCGCCGGGACATCTGCCTCCCGCCGCAGGCGGCTGGGCATCTACGGCAGTCCGAAATTCATGACATTCATGGCGCTCTCGGCGCTGCCGTCGCGGATCGTGCTTACCGGCTTCCTGTTCTTCCTCGTGCCGCTCTATCTCGATTCGCTTGGATTCGGCGGGGCCGCAATCGGGCGCACGATGATGGTCTACTTCCTCGTATTGCTGGTCATGAATCAAGCGGCGGCGGTAATAGCCGACAGGTTCCAGAACCACGGTATCCTGATTCTGGTTGGCGGCGTTTCAGCAGGGGTCGGTTGCATGCTGTTCGTTGCCACGGCGGACAGCCTGTTGCTGGCGTGCGGCGTCGCGCTGATCGGGCTTGGGCAGTCGTTCGTGATGACACCGCAGGTCGCCGTCCTGCCGACCTATTTCAGGGTCGAGACGGAAGCCCACGGGACCGGGACGGTCACGGCGGCGTTTCGCGTGGTGGAACGCGCCGGAAGCATTGCCGGCCCCCTGCTCGCCGGCGCCATCGTCGCGTTTGCCGGGTTGGCTCACGCGGGCACACTGGTTGGCTACGGCATACTGGCCACGACCGCGCTGATGGCCGTGCTGCTTGCCGTCGGGGTGTTCAGCCGCCGACGCTGACCACGGCTTCGATCAGAACAGGGCCGGAGCCGGCGAGGGCCTCCTTGTAAGCCTTTCGGAAGGCGGCCGGGCTTTCCGCGCGGGTCGCAGCCATGCCGAATCCTTCCGCAAGCCGCACGGCGTCGATGGAAGGGTTGCGGAAATCCATGCCGATGGGCGCATCATTGTCGTGAAAGGCCTTCATCCGGTCCTTCAGGATACGGTAACCGCCGTTATTGGCGATGACGAAGACAACCGGCAGCAGCGCGTTGGCGGCCGTCCAGAGCGCCTGAATCGAATACATGGCGCTGCCGTCGCCGATAAGCGCGACGGTGCGCCGGGCGGGCTGCGCGATCTGCACGCCGACGGCGGCGGCGATGCCCCAGCCGATCCCGCCCGAGACATTGCCGAAATAGCCGTTTGCGTCCCGAAACGGCAGGAAATCCAGGAGGCGCGCTCCGGTGGTGATGCCTTCATCCACAACAATGCCGTCTTCGGGCAACTCCTCGGCCAGGCACATGCAGAGCCAGGCCGGCGGAATCGGATCGGCGTCCTCGACCGTCTCCGCCACGGCCCTCAACGCCTTGCTGCGGTTCGCAGTCCAATTATGTCCGGCGAGCGCGGCTATCCGGTCTTGCCGACTGGCGCCCAGCCTTTCCTCCAGCAGCGGATTGAGGACCGCCAGGGTTTCGCGCACATCGCTCAGCGCAGCTATTTCGGCCGGGTAGTTCTTGGCGAGTTCCCAGTCCCTCAGGCCGATCTGGATGACGGCCATATGCTCCGGCAGCGGGTCGGTTTCGCTCCAGACCGACATCCGCAGGAAGTCGGCTCCGAGGCTGACTATCAGATCATGGGGCGCCAGCAGGCGCCGGACCTGCGGCTGGCTTCGGCTGAGCGCGCCCATGAAGCAGGGGTGTTCGGAACGGAAATGCGCCCCCTGCGGCACGCTTTGCTGATAGACGGGCGCTCCCAGCAGTTCGGCGAACCGGGCTGCGGCATCCAGCGCATCGCCGGTGGCCGTCTCGTGGCCGGCGAGCACGACCGGATTGGCCGCCGCGGCGATTCGGTCCGCCATGCCCGCCAGCGCCTCGTCGGAGGGGCGGATGCGGGAATCGACCCGCGTGACCTGTCCGAGATCGATGGCCTCATGGCGGTTCAGGATGTCTCCGGGCAGGGAAATGAAGACCGGTCCCGTGGGAGGAGTCGTCGCCACCTTGGCGGCGCGCCGGAGGATGCGCGGCAGATCCTCGATCCTGGTGACCTCCACGGCCCACTTGACCACAGGCTCCGCCATCGGGGTAAGCGGAGCATAGAGAAGCGGCTCCGTAAGCCCGTGGCCCTGTTCCTGCTGTCCGGCGGTCACGATGATCGGTGAGCCGCTCTGCGACGCGGTGTAGAGCGCGCCGATGGCATTCCCCAGCCCCGGCGCGACATGGACGTTGCAGGCCGCCAGCTTGCCGGAAGCGCGTGCGAAGCCGTCGGCCATCGCAACGACCACTGACTCCTGGAGGCCCAGCACGTAACCGAGATCGCTCTGCTCGGTCAGCGCATGCATGATCGGCAATTCCGTTGTGCCCGGATTGCCGAAGAGGTGCGTGACTCCTTCATCCTTGAGTACGGCAAGAAAGGCGCTGCGGCCGCTGATCGTGTTGGAGGGGGAGGGCATTGCTGGTCGCTTCCTTCGTTCGGCGGGGAACCGTCGGTCGGGGAATGAAATGGAGGCGCCGGCACGGGAAAGGCGCTCCTTCCCGTGCCGGCAGGTGAACGTCACGATGCGAGGAAACCGCCGTCCACATAGAGTTCCACGCCAGTGCAGTAGCTGCTGTCGTCAGACGCGAGGAAGAGCACCGCCTTTGCGACCTCGTCCGCGCGGCCGTTGCGGCCCATTGGCACCCGGCGCAGCATCCGCTCGCGCACCACGGGATCGGCGGTGGCGCCGGAGGTCCGCATCGGCGGCATCAGGCCGGGGTGGACCGAATTCGCCCTGATCCCCTCCGGCGCATGGCGCACGGCCACCGATTTCGTCAATACACGGATCGCCCCCTTGGAAGCATTGTAGCCGTGATGGACGACGTCCTGGCCGACGACGCCGGAGATCGACGAAATATTGACAATGACGCCGCCGCCCGCAGCCGCCATCTTCGGCACGAAATGGCGGCATCCGAGAAACGCCCCGGTGACGTTGATGGCCATCAGACTGTGCCAGGCGTCGAGGTCGAAGGGGTCGGCGTAGCCGCTGCCGCTGATGCCGGCATTGTTGACGAGTATATCGGCCTCGGGCCGAGCGGCAGCCAGTTCCGCCCATCCCGCATCTTCGGTCACATCCAGACGATGAAAGGATGCCTTGCCCCCGCCCGCGGTAATCTTCTCCGCCTGGGCCTGCCCCTCTTCCTCCAGGATATCCGCGACGACAACGTCCGCGCCTTCTGATGCAAGGAGTTCGGCCGTGACCGCCCCCATGCCCCAGGCTCCTCCTGTCACGATCGCCGTCTTGCCGGCAAGCTTCATCGTTCTTCTCCCATGCCGAGATCCTTTGCTCGGCAACACCCATCATGGCGCAACCGGAAACGGCCCGAAAGACACGGCGAGTCCCGAGGCGGACCCGACCCGGCCAATGCAGGAACGGACTGGCGCGACAGGTCCAGAATCGTTCGATATGGTTGCAGGAAGGTCGTCCGGGCGCCGGTTTCCGCGCCCACAGGCAAGGGGAAGGCGATGCGGCGTGTCGCTGTTGCGGTTGCGGTGCTGACCGCCATGGTCTGCGCCGCAGGTAGCGGGCAGGCCGATGACTTCACCAGGTGGCTGGCGGACTTCCGGGCCGAAGCGGCCGGGAAAGGGATTTCACCGGCCACGCTGGATGCCGCGCTGGCCGGGCTCCGGCCACTCGAAAAGGTCCTGAACCGCGATCGCAAGCAGCCGGAGTTCAAGCTGACCTTCGAGACCTATAGCGCGCGCCTGCTGAAACCCCGGAACATCGAACGGGGCAGGGCGATGTTGGCGGAACATGCCGGCCTGCTGCGGCGCGTATCGGACCGGTACGGCGTGCAGCCGCGCTTCATCGTCGCAATCTGGGGCATTGAGACCCGCTACGGCGCGATCAAGGGGAATACGGAAATAGTTGCGGCGCTGGCAACGCTCGCCTTCGATCGTCGCCGTTCCCGCTTTTTCCGCGGCCAGCTGCTGGATGCGCTGCGTATGGTGGACAAGGGCTATATCGGGCTTGCCGACATGAAAGGGTCCTGGGCCGGCGCGATGGGCCATCCCCAGTTCATTCCGTCGAGCTACCTGGCTTTCGCTCAGGATTTCGACGGCGACGGGCGGCGCGACATCTGGAATAATCTCGGTGATGTTTTCGCCTCAATTGCCAACTATCTCCGGCTGCATGGCTGGTCGGATGCGCGCACTTGGGGGCGTGGGGTACGGGTGCCTAAGGCGATAAGGCAGAGCTACGAATCCATGCTTGCCGGCAAGGCGAAGGGTTGCCGCGCCCTGCGGCGGACCACGAAGCCCCGCAGTCTCGACGACTGGCAGGCCGCCGGAGTGCGCCGCTTGTCCGGCGCGGCGCTGCCGGCAGTGGCGCTCGACGCCAGGCTGGTCATGCCCGACGGTTCCGCCGGTGACGCCTTCCTAATCTATCGCAACTACGAAAGCCTGTTGCGCTACAACTGCTCGAACCTGTATGCGCTCACGGTCGGGCTGTTATCGGACGGAGTGGGAGAGCGTCGATGATCCGGGCTCTTGCACTGTTTCTGGCGCTTGCTGTCTGCGCCTGCAGCTCGCCCGAAACAGTCAAGCGGACGGCGAAGACCGGCGACCGGAGCGGAAAGGTCGTGGACAGACGCCTTGGCGTCTCGGCATCTCCCTACCGTGCGCTGACCTACAATGTAAGCAGCTACAAGGTCGGCGAGCCGTACAAGATCGCCGAACGCTGGTACCGTCCGAAAGAATACGAGACCTTTTCCGAGACCGGAGTCGCGTCGTGGTACGGGCATAAGTTCCATAGTCGCCAGACCGCTAACGGCGAGGTCTTCAACATGTACGCCATGACGGCGGCGCATCGGGTCCTGCCTATGCCGAGCGTCGTGCGCGTTACCAATTTGGAAAACAGTCGAAGCGTGATCGTGCGCATAAACGACCGCGGCCCCTACGCGCATGAGCGTATCATCGACCTCTCGCTTGCCGCGGCGGAGAAGGTGGGATTCCGCCACAAGGGCATCACCAGGGTGAGGGTCGAACTGTTGCCCGAACTCAGCCGCAAGGTCGCCCGGATTGCAAGGAACGGCGGCGGCGCACGGAAACAAGACCAGCTCATCGCGGAGTTCGTAGGAGGCGGCAGTCCTCGGCCGGGCGTGTACTACGTGCAGGCCGGTACGTTTCGCAGCCGCAAGAATGCCGAGACCATGGTGACAAGGCTGAGACGGCACTTCGACAGGGTGATGGTTCACACCAGCACGGCAAAGAATGGCAGGGTCCTGCACCGTGTCCGCATCGGGCCCGAAGCGACCAGGCGGTCGGCGGATGCGTTGCAGTCCCGTGTGCAGGCGCGGGGGCCGCGAGACGCCTTCGTGGTCCGTTCGACCGGGTAGGGGACAATCTCATGCGGTTCTTCATTTCCGCCATGCTGGGGCTCGCGCTCCTCGGCGAAACCGCCCGGGCCGATACGACGATCGCCCCCAACGCAATATTGATTGACGGGACGACCGGGACCGTGCTGCTCGAGAAGAATGCGGACGAGCCGCTGCCGCCGGCGTCCATGAGCAAACTCATGACCGTGCTGATGGTTTTCGAGCGATTGAAAGCCGGCGTACTTTCGATGGACCACACTTTTCCGGTCAGTCACAAGGCCTGGAAGATGGGTGGCTCCAAGACGTTCGTGCGCGTCAACACGCGCGTATCGATTGCCGATCTGCTGCGCGGCGTCATCGTGCAGTCCGGCAACGACGCCTCCATCGTCCTTGCCGAGGGAATTTCCGGCAGCGAGGAAGCATTCGCAGAGGCGATGACGGCGCGCGCGCGGGAACTGGGCCTGTCCAGCAGCAGCTTCCGAAATGCGACCGGTTGGCCGCACCCGGAACATCTGATCTCGGCGCGCGACCTGGCACACCTTGCGCAGATTCTCGTGACGGACTTTCCAGTCTATTACGAAATGTTTGCGGAGAAGGAGTTCAAGTTCAACGGAATCGAGCAACGAAACAGAAACCCGTTGCTCAGCAGGGTTCCTGGCGCTGACGGATTGAAGACCGGACATACGAATGTATCAGGATACGGCTTGACGGCTTCCGCAGAACGGAACGGACGGCGGCTCTACCTGGTGCTGAACGGGCTGAAGAGTTCGGGAGCACGGGCCAGGGAGTCGGAACGGCTGATCGAGTGGGGATTTCGGGAATTCGCAGCTTACCCCCTGCTTAAGAAGGGTGAGACGGTCGAGACGGCGGCCGTGTGGCTCGGCAGCATCGATCATGTGCCTCTGGTGCCGGACCGTGATGTAGTGCTGTCGATCAAACGCCAGGCGCGCGGCGGCCTCAAGGCCTTCGTCCGGTGGAAGGGACCGGTTGTCGCTCCGGTTGCGGAGGGTCAGGAACTTGCAACCCTGCATCTGGAGGCTCCCGGTATCCAGCCGGTCGCGCATCCGCTTTACGCCGGAGTGAGTGTCGAGCGGATCGGCTTCTTCGGCCGCATTTTCGAGAGGATGCGCGCCATGATTTTCGGTTTCGACTCTGCGGCGTGACAGGCAGGCTGATAACCTTCGAGGGCGGCGACGGGGCCGGCAAATCCACCCAGATCGCCCGGCTTGCCGATGATCTGGACGGGCTCGGTATTCCGGTCCTCTGCACCCGCGAGCCGGGCGGCACGGCGGGAGCGGAAGCCATCCGCACGTTGCTCGTTTCGGGAGAGGCAGACTGGGACCCGCTGGCGGAAGCGATGCTGCACTTCGCCGCGCGACGGGAGCATGTCGAGAAATTCATCCGACCGGCGATGGCTGGCGGGACTTGGGTCCTGTGCGATCGATTCTTCGACTCCACGGTCGCGTACCAATGTTACGGGCAGGGCGTCTCCCTGGATGACGAGACTGCGCTGCGCCGGCTCGCCATCGATGACCTGCAGCCCGACCTGACACTATTGCTGGACATTCCGGTGGAAACCGGGCGGGCGAGAGCGCAAATACGCCAACAGAGCCGTTACGAAGCCATGAGCGACGACCTGCATCTCCGTGTACGCGCAGGATTTCTTGAAATCGCGAGGCGTGAACCGCAGCGCGTGAAGATCATCGATGCCGGACGGGACACGGACAGCGTCGCAGCCGCTGTCTGGCGCATCGTGGCGGGACATTTCGACCTGTCATGACCGGCGAGGCGCTATCGGAGCCCAGAATGCAGGAAAGGCTGGTTGGCCATTCTGCCGCCGGCCGGATGCTTGCAGCCGGTTTTGCCGCCGGCCGGCTGCATCACGCCTGGATTCTGGCTGGCCCGCGCGGCATCGGAAAGGCGACCCTCGCATTCAGGTTCGCCCGCTATGCCCTTGCCGGACAAGCGGGATTTCTGTTGCCGGAGACGGAGACGGCGCCACTGTATCTGCCAGCGGACGATCCGGTCTTCCGCCGCGTTGCGTCGGGCGGCCACTCGGACTTGCGGGTGGTCGAACCGGCCGGTGCACGCGGCGAGATCCGCGTGGATGCGATACGCGAAGCGTTTCGATTCCTGCATCTCACGCCGGGGGAAGCAGCCTGGCGCGTTCTGATCGTCGACGGGGCGGATTCCATGAACCCGAACGCGCAAAACGCTGCCCTTAAATTGCTGGAGGAACCACCTCCCAACGTGTTGATTTTGCTGGTTGCGCATCGACCGTCCCTGTTGCTGGCGACCGTGCGTTCCCGTTGCCGCATGCTGAGATTGACGCCCCTTGCCCGGCGAGAATTCGACGAGGTAATTCGCGGACTTGCGCCCCAACTGGATGCGGAGGCGTACGAGCGCCTTTATGCTGTTTCCGGCGGCAGTCCCGGTGCGGCTCTGGAACTCGAGCAGCTCGGTGGACGTGCGCTCAAGGAGGCAATCGATGCCTTGCTCGACTCGCTTCCGGTTATCGACCGCGGAGTGCTGGACAGCGTTGCCGGCGCAGTCACGGAGAGCCGCGAACCTGCCCATTTTCAGGCGTTTGGGCGAATCCTCTCCGCGAGCCTCGCCGAACGCCTGCGGACCGCCGGACCCGACGCCGCATGGCTCGAGGCCGAGGCCGGCATTGCCCGCCTGCTGGAACGCAGCACCGCCCTTTCTCTCGATCGCCGCCAGGTGGTGTTCGAGATATTTGGCGGGCTCGCCAGAACGGTCGCCGGCAGAGGGCAGGGCGTCGGCGCTTGATTCACCCAATTATTAGTGGGACAACCCGGTCGTGTTCCGGGACCCGGATGTCCACCCCCCATGAGTGACGGCACGCCGTTCTACATCACGACGCCGATTTACTATGTCAACGATGCGCCGCATATCGGCCATGCGTACACCACGCTGGCTTGCGATGCGCTCGCGCGCTTCAAGCGGCTGGACGGCTACGATGTCCGGTTCCTGACCGGCACGGATGAGCATGGGCAGAAGGTCGAGAAGGCCGCCTCGGCTGCGGGAGAGGCGCCGCAACCCTTCACCGATCGGATGTCCGGGAATTTCCGTGACCTGGCGGAGACGCTGCGCACATCGCATGACGACTTCATCCGCACCACCGAACATCGCCACACGCTTGCGAGCCAAGCCATCTGGCAAGCGCTTGTGGCGTCGGGCGACATCTATCCGGGAACGTATGCCGGCTGGTATTCGGTGCGCGACGAGGCGTTCTTCACGGAGGCCGAAATCACACGGCGCGGCGACGGCGCCCGGATCGCTCCCACAGGGGCCGAGTGCGAATGGGTGGAGGAGCCAAGCTATTTCTTCCGCCTTTCGGCCTGGCAGGACCGCCTGCTGGCCTTTTACGAAGCCAATCCGGATTTTGTGGGGCCGCAAAGCCGGCGCAACGAGGTCGTCAGCTTCGTCCGTGGCGGCCTTCAGGACCTCTCGGTCTCACGCACGACATTCGACTGGGGCATCCCGGTTCCCGGTGACGACGCCCATGTCATGTATGTCTGGCTGGACGCGCTGACCAACTACATTACCGCTGTCGGCTATCCCGAGACGGGGTCGGCGTCTTTCCAGCGCTACTGGCCTGGTTTCCATATGGTCGGCAAGGACATTGTGCGGTTCCACGCTGTCTATTGGCCGGCTTTCCTCATGGCTGCCGGGCTGGCGCCGCCGAAACGGGTTTTCGCCCATGGCTGGTGGACCAACGAGGGCGAGAAAATCTCCAAGTCGCTCGGGAACGTGATTGACCCTTACGATCTGATTGAACGCTACGGTCTCGATCAGCTGCGCTATTTCCTGCTGCGCGAGGTTCCGTTCGGAAACGATGGCGACTTTTCGCATCGTTCGATGGTCCAGCGCATGAATGGCGAGCTTGCCAACGATTACGGCAACCTGGTGCAGCGGACGCTGTCCATGATCGCCAGGAATTGCGGCGGCAAGCTGCCCGGGCCCGGGACCTTCTCGACCGCAGACAAGACGATGCTGGGCGAGATTGACGGCTTGCTGGAGCCGTTGCGGAGCGCGATGGACCGGCAAGCCTTTCACGAGGCGCTGGAAGATATCTGGCGCGTCGTCCGGGCCGCGAACGCCTATATCGCCCGCGAGGAGCCCTGGGCCCTTCGCAAGAGCGACCCGGGGCGCATGGAAACGGTGCTGTTCATTGCCGCAGAAACCATCAGGGGGCTCGCGCTGGCGACCCTGCCGTTCATGCCGGATGCTTCGAACCGTATCCTCGACCAGCTCGCGGTGGAGACCGGGGCGCGCAACTTCGCGGCATTCGGAGAAGCCGGAAGGCTCAGGCCCGGCAGCGCGCTGCCGAAGCCCGAAGGCATCTTTCCGCGCTATAGCGGCGAGGACGCCTGATGCTCGTCGACAGTCATTGCCATCTCGACTTCCCGGATTTCGAGGGCGAGGTGGATTCCCTGGTGGAGCGCGCGCGGGAAGCCGGCGTCGGCTGCATGGTCACGATCTGTACGCGGCCCCGACAAGCGGAAGCCGTGATTGCCTTGGCGGAGCGCCATGAGGGCGTGTTCTGCGCAATCGGGCTTCATCCGCACCATGTGGCCGCCGAGGGCATGCCGGAAGAGGGCGATCTCGTGGCCCTGGCCAGTCATCCGAAGGTGGTAGGTCTCGGCGAGACCGGTCTCGACTACCACTATGACCGCAGTCCGCGTGACCTCCAGCAGGAGAGTTTCCGCCGCCATATCCGCGCCGCCGCAAAGGCTGAACTGCCGTTTATCGTGCACAGCCGCAATGCCGACGCCGACACGGCGTCGATTCTGGAGGAGGAAGCGGCAGGGCAGGTTCCCGGCGTCATGCACTGTTTCAGCAGCGGCCAGGCGCTGGCAGACAAGGCATTGGAGCTAGGGCTCTATATTTCGTTTTCCGGGATTGTGACCTTCCGTAATTCCGCAGCCTTGCGCGAGATCGCGGCGGACGTGCCGCTCGACCGGCTTCTGGTCGAGACAGACGCTCCATTCCTGGCTCCGGTGCCGATGCGGGGCAAGCGCAACGAGCCTGCCTATGTTGTCCATACTGCGGCCGTTACGGCGGGGCTGAAGGGCGTTTCCGACGAAGCGTTTGCAACAGAGAGCACGGATAATTTCTTCCGTTTGTTCAAGAAAGCGCAAACTTGCGCGTAACCGTCCTCGGCTGCGGCGGCTCGGCCGGCGTCCCGATCGCAAGCGGTGACTGGGGCGCTTGCGATCGGGACGATCCGCGGAATCGCCGCTTGCGGCCTTCGATCCTGATCGAGGCGAACGGCGCACGAATCGTCGTCGATACCGGACCCGATTTCCGCGTTCAGTGGCTTTCCGTCGGTGGCGGCCGGCTGGATGCTGTCATCTACACGCATGCGCATGCCGACCATATTCACGGTATAGACGACCTGAAGTCGCTCTGCACCGAGCGCGGTGGCCCCATCGATGTGTACGGGCGCGCGGAAGTGCTGGACCGGATCCGGCAGCGGTTTCCATACGCTTTCCGGGAACCCGTTGACGGGCCGCCATATTTCAGGCCGTGCGTGAATGCGCGGCCGGTGGAGAACTGCTTCGAGGTCGCCGGCATTTCGTTCCGCACATTCGAGCAGCAACACGGGCAGGGCCGGTCCACGGGGCTCAGAATCGGGTCTTTCGCTTACAGCACCGACGTTTCACATCTCGATGAAGCCGCATTCGCGGCGCTGGCGGGCGTGGAGACCTGGATCGTCGGGGCAGGCCATGCGGATTTCCCAAGTGGAAACCATGCTTTCCTGCCGGTCGTTCTTGAATGGGTGGAACGACTCGGACCCAGGCGTGTGGTGCTCACGCATCTCAACCACTTTATGGATTACCGGACGCTGGTTGCCGAGCTGCCGGAGGGCGTCGAGCCCGGCATCGACGGCATGACCCTTCAGATAACCCCGAATGCACCGGCCATAATTTCCCATAATATACATTATGCGATTACGAGATCGCAACCTGTTGATTCCCTTCTCGAAATCATGGCCACCCTTCGGGCGCCGAGCATCGGCTGTCCCTGGGATATCGAGCAGAGCTTCGAGACCATTGCGCCCTACACGGTTGAGGAAGCCTACGAGGTCGAAGATGCAATTCGGTCCGGCGACCTGGAGGCATTGCGGGACGAGCTTGGCGACCTGCTCCTCCAGGTCGTGTTTCATGCCCGCATGGCCGAGGAACGCGGCGCGTTCGCCTTCACCGATGTCGTCAACGCGATCGCAGCCAAGATGATCGCGCGCCATCCCCATGTCTTCGGCGGCGACAACGCTGCCGACGCAAATCAGCAGATCGCCAATTGGGAAGCTCATAAAGAGCGGGAGCGGCAGCGAAAGGCGGCAGCGCGCGGAAACGCACGCGCGAGCGCCCTCGACGACGTGCCCGCCGCCCTGCCCGCGCTTCTGCGCGCCGAGAAGCTGCAACGCCGCGCGGCGCGTGTCGGCTTCGACTGGCCGACGGCCGCGCCCGTCTTTGACAAGGTTCGCGAAGAGCTTGCCGAACTGGCGGCGCCCGACGCCGACATTCCGGCCGAGCTTGGCGACTTGCTCTTTTCGGCCGTCAATCTCGCGCGTAAGCTCGATGTCGCGCCGGAAACGGCACTGCGGGACGCGAATGCCCGGTTCGAGAAACGCTTCCGCCGGGTCGAAGCCCTGGCGCAAGAGCAGGGCCTGGCGATGAAGACCGCGCCGCTATCCGCGCTGGACCGCCTGTGGGAGCGCGCCAAACGGGAAGAACGGGATGCAGGCTGAGCTTCAACAGGAACTGTCCCGGCGGCTGTTCGCCCATCTCGATGCGGGAACGACGGATGTGTGGCCCGAGGTCGTCCGGCAACCGGTCGACGCCTATACCTGCCCCGAACGCGCCGCGCGGGAGTCGCGCGAGCTGTTCCAGCGCCGCCCGCTTTTCGTCGGCCTTTCGGGCCTGCTGCCGGAGCCCGGCGACTGGATCACGAGCGACGAGACCGGCATTCCGGTTCTGATTGTCCGGGGCCGCGACGGGCGGCTCAGGGCGTTCGCCAATGTCTGCCGCCACCGGGGAGCGAAACTGGCCGAGGGCCGCGGCTGCGGCGCCGCCTCGTTCACCTGCCCTTACCACGGCTGGACCTACGACCTCGACGGACGCCTGATCGGGTTGCCGGACGAACGCAATTTTCCCGGTGTCGAGCGGGCCGACCATCGCCTGGCGGCAGTGCCGGTGGCGGAAGAGCGCGGGATGGTCTTCGTTCAGGCGACGCCGGGCGAGGCGTTCGACGTCGACAGTCTGCTCGAAGGCATGAGCGCCGAGTTCACGCCGTACGGGCTGGGTGGCTGGACGCCCTACTCCAGCCGGCGTTTCGACTTCGCGATGAACTGGAAGATCGCCGTCGATACCTTTCTGGAGCCGTACCACTTTCCGTTCCTGCACAAGAACACCGTCGGCCCGATCTTCATCGGCAACCTCTGCCTTTATGACGGCTTCGGCCCCCACCTTCGCGAGGTCCTGCCCCGGCACGGCCTGCGCGACATGCGCGAGAAGCCGCCGGAGGACTGGGACCTCGTGGACAACTCCGCGCTCGTCTATGTGTTTTTCCCGAACACCGCCTTCATCGTCCAGAAGGACCATATGGAGGTCTGGCGCTGCTTCCCCAAAAGGGGCGGCGAAGCGGGCGAATCCACCGTGTTTTTCGACTTCTACATCCCGGAGCCGGCGCGCAGCGAGAAGGCGCGCATCCACTGGGACAGGAATGTCGATCTGGCGGTGCGTACCGTGATCGAGGAGGACTTTCCGACCGGCGAGACGATCCAGGCGGGGTTCGCCGCCGGGGTCAACGCGCATGTCACCATCGGCCGCAACGAACCGGCCGTCGCCCATTTCGAAACCACGGTGAACCGCTACGCCGCGGCCTGAAGCGCCGCCAGGGTCGTTTCGAAAGGCAGCAATACCGCGCCGTGCCGCGCCGTCACTTCGCGCACAGGTTCAAGGCGCTCGAACGCGCTCCAGATGCCCTCCGGCGCCGCCCCGCCCTTCAGGAAAGCCTCGATCCGGGCGCGTCCCGCCTCGACCTCCGCCGCGCTGCGGCCGGGAGCCGCTTCCGCGAAGAGCGCCGCCGAGGCCTGGCCGAAGGCGCAGGCCCGGATGCGCTGCGCATAGTCCGCGATGCGGCCGTCCGCGACCGCAATCTCGACGGTCATCGAGCTGCCGCAGAGCCGGCTGGTGCGCGTCGCCGCTCCGTCCGCGTCATCCAGGGTCCCCACCCGGGAAATCGACCCGGCAAGGCGGAGGATGTCGCGCGTATAGAGCCTGAAAAGCGCGTCCGTCATGGCAGGGCCCATCTGGGCATGGGGAGGGCCGGCGGCAAGGCCCCGCCCTCCCCCGCCGGTCGTCAGTTCTTCACCACATAGTAGAGCATGAACTGGTTGTCGGCCCGCTGGGCGAGCTCGACGGCATCGCTCTTGCCCCACGCAAGTCCCTGCTGGTGCAGCGGAATCGTCCCGACTTCCGACGCGGCGATCTCGTAGGCCTTCGCGATCATGGCGTTGCGCTCCGCCTCGTCGGTCGAGACCTTGATCCTGTCGGTCAGCGCATCGACTTCCTTGTTGCAGTAGCCGCCGACATTGAACTTGCCGCGCCCGGTATCCTCCCGGCAATTCAGCAGGTTGTAGAGCACGTTCCAGCTGTCGAACGAACCGGGCGTCCAGCCGAGCAGGAAGAAGCTGGTGTCGTAATTCGGCCCCAGGATCTTCTTGAAGAACAGCGCCTTCGGCTCCGCCACCAGGTTCACCTCGATGCCGACCTTGGCGAGCATCGAGGTAATGGCGATGCAGATCTGCTCGTCATTGACATAGCGGTTGTTGGGGCAGTTCATGCCGACCTCGAAGCCCTCGGCGTAACCCGCTTCGGCCAGCAGCGATTTCGCCTTGTCCGGATCGTAGGCGAGGCGCTCGATGCCGGGCGCATGCGGGAAGAGCTTCGGCGAGATCATCAGCGCCGAAGGATCGGACAGGCGGCGCATGACCTTCTTGCGGATCGCGTCGATATTGATCGCGTGATAGAAGGCCTGCCGCACCCGCACATCCTTGAACGGGTTGGCTCCCTTGACGCTCGAATAGAGAAGCTCGTCGCGGGCGATGTCGAGGCCGAGGAAGATCGTGCGCAGTTCCGGGCCTATCAGCACCGAGGTGCCGTCATTGCCGTCCACGCGCTTGATGTCCTGCACCGGCACGGGATAGGCCATGTCGATCTCGCCGGAGAGCAGCGCGGCGACGCGGGTCGCATCGGAGCCGATCGGCTTGAACACGACGCGCGTCAGGTTGTGCTTCGGCGTGTCCCACCAGCCATCATGCGGCTCCAGCACCGTCTCCACGTCGGTTTCGCGCTTGACGACCTTGAAGGGGCCGGTGCCATTGGCGTTGAAGGCGGCGAAATTGTCCGTGCCTTCGGCGAGCGAGGTCGGCGAGGCGGCGTTGTTCGCTTCCGCCCACTCCTTGTCCATGATGTACCAGGTCGCCCATTCCGAATGCAGGATCGGGTTGGGGCCGTCGGTCACGAAATCGACCGTGTAGTCATCGACCTTCTCGACCTTGACGCTCTTGGCGATGCGGGTCGTCAGGTCGGATCCCTCGGCGCGCACGCGGTCGGCGGAAAAGACCACGTCGTCGGCATTGAACGGGTTGCCGTTGTGGAACACGACGCCCTGCCTGAGATAGAAGCGCCACCGGTTCGGCTCCACGATCTCCCAGCGTTCCGCGAGCGCGGGCTCGATCTGGAGGTCGGGGCCCCGGCGTATCAGTCCTTCATAGACATTGCCGAGCAGGCCGAGCGTGAAGGTTTCGTTCAGCACATAGGGGTCGAGCGCCTGCGCGTCGCCCTGGAACGACCAGGTGAAGGTCTTGGCGCCGGCGGGCATCGCCAGGGCCATGGTTGCGGCAAGCGCCGCCGCTGCAGTTCGGAGTCGCATCCTCGGAGCCTCTCGGGATTGTTTGCGGTGCGGAACCTAGCCCGGAATTCCGCCCATTGTCATGGATTCCGCGCCGCTCCCGAATCACTTCCGCGCCTGACCCTTGCTTTGGCGAACTTCTCCGGCCACCTGCCTTTCGACAGGTCGGGAGCCGTGTCAGGGTCGAAGTCTCGGGCCGTAGAGTCGTCGTTCCCGTTCATTGGCCTTCCTCATGCTGATTATCCGCTGCGCAGTCCGCCGCGGTGTCCGGACAAGAATCACTATCCCGCCATCGAGAAAACCGACGGTGAGAAAGCAGCTCTCTCCACAATCCTGCCGGCCGTCCCGGACGGTCGGTACCTCACCCGCCGTCGTAAAGCCAGCATGCGGCGCGGCTGGGGCCTTTTGTCGCCAGCAGGTCCGGGCGTTCGCCGGCGCAGCGCGCAAAGACCTTCGGGCAGCGGGGGCCGAAGGCGCAGCCGGGCGGGATTTCGGTCAGGCGCGGCATCGCGCCCTCGATCTGGACCAGCCGGTCCCGGCGCTCGGCCATGCTCGGGATCGAGCCCATCAGGCCCTCGGTATAGGGGTGCCGCGGCGCCTGGATGACGTCGCGCACCGGGCCGATCTCAGCGATGCGTCCGGCATACATCACCGCCACCCGGTCGGCGGTCTCCGCGATCACGCCCATATCGTGCGTCACCAGCATGACCGCCGTGCCATGCTCGCGGCAGAGGCGCTTCAGCAGCGCGATGATCTGCGCCTGGATCGACACATCGAGAGCGGTCGTGGGCTCGTCGGCGATGACGAGGCGCGGATTGGCCGCCAGCGCAAGCGCGATCACCACGCGCTGGCGCATGCCGCCGGAAAACTCGTGCGGATAGCTGTCGATGCGCCGGTCGGGGGCCGGGATGCCGACCTCGGACAGCAAGTCGAGCGCGCGGGCCCGCGCCGGCCGCTCGCCCAAGTCGAGATGGGTCGAAATCGTCTCCGTCAGCTGGCGGCCGACGGTGTAGAGCGGGTTGAGGCTCGTCAGCGGGTCCTGGAAGACGGCGCCGATCTGCTTGCCGCGCACGCGCCGCATCGCTTCCGGCGCCAGGTTGTCGATGCGCTGCCCTGCCAGGCGGACGCGCCCCGCCGCGATCCGTCCCGGCGGCTCCAGCAGGCCGATGATCGACATGCCGGTGAGCGACTTGCCGGCGCCCGACTCGCCGACCACGCCCAGCACCTCGCCCTCCTCTATCGCGAACGAGATGTCGTCCACGGCGACCAGCACGCCGCGCCTGGTCGGAAACTCGACCCGGAGGTTCTCCACCTCAAGCAGGGGCATTGCATCGCTCCCGTTCGCCGCCGGCTGCCGCTATAAATGCGGACGGCGCATGTCTGCTGGAGGAATAGCACCGATGCACGGCTTGATCATGGACCGGCCCATGCTGATCTCGTCCCTGATCGATTTCGCCGCCGAATATCACGGCGGGACGGAGATCGTGACCCACAATGTCGAGGGCGGCCTGCACCGCTACAGCTACGCCGACGCCCAGGCCGAAGCGAAGCGGCTCGCCAATGCGCTCGGCGAGCTCGGCATCGGCTTCGGCGACACGGTCGGCACCCTGGCCTGGAACACGAGGCGGCATTTCGAGATCTACTACGCGGTATCGGGGATCGGCGCCATTTGCCACACCATCAACCCGCGCCTTTATGCCGAACAGCTCGCCTATATCGTCAACCATGCCAACGACCGCGTTCTCTTCGTCGAGGCGGGCTTCGTCCCGTTGCTGGAGAGCTTCGCGTCGGAGATCGCCGATACCGTGCGGACGGTCGTCGTGCTTTGCGACGAGGCGAGCCTGCCGGAGAGCGAGCATTTCGACCTCCTGTCCTACGACACGCTGGTCGCCGCGCAGGACCCGGTGTTCTCCTGGCCGAGCTTCGACGAGCGGACCGCCTCTTCGCTCTGCTACACATCGGGCACGACCGGCAACCCCAAGGGCGTGCTCTACAGCCATCGCGGCAACATCCTGCACAGCTATGCCTCCATCGGGCCGGACTGCATGAATATCTCGGCGCGCGATACGGTTATGCCGGTGGTCCCGATGTTCCACGCCAATGCCTGGGGCATCCCTTACGTGGCGACCATGGCGGGCGCGAAGCTGGTGCTGCCGGGGCCGCATCTCGACGGCGAGAGCGTCCAGGCGCTGATTACCGGCGAAGGCGTGACGATGACGGCGGCCGTGCCGACGATCTGGCTGATGCTGCTCGACTATCTCAAGCGTTCGGGCAAGGACATCCGGCCGCTTGCCAATGTCGTGATCGGCGGCTCGGCCGTGCCCCGCTCGATGATCGAAACCTTCAAGCGCGATTACGGCGCCATCGTCCGCCATGCCTGGGGCATGACCGAGATGTCGCCGCTCGGCACGGTCAACACGCCGCTCGCCAAGCATGAGGAACTCGATGAGAGCGCCTGGCTGGACCTGGCCGAGAAGCAGGGCCGGCCGATCTTCGGCGTGGACATGCGCATCGTCGGCGACGATGGCGGGGAGCTTGCCCGTGACGGCGTGGCCTTCGGCGACCTGCAGGTGCGCGGCTACTGGATCGCGAACGCCTACCACCGGCAGGACCTGTCGGATGCCCATACCGCCGACGGCTGGTTCTCCACCGGCGATGTGGCCACACTCGACGGCGACGGCTACATGCGCATCACCGACCGGACCAAGGATGTCATCAAGTCGGGCGGCGAGTGGATCAGCTCCATCGACCTGGAGAACATCGCCGTCGATCATCCCGCGGTCGTGGAGGCGGCCGTCATCGCCGTCGCCCACCCGCACTGGGACGAGCGCCCGCTGCTCATTGCCGTCAGGGAAGAAGGCGCGGCGCTGGAAAAGTCGGACCTGCTCGACTGGTACGACGGCAAGATCGCGCGCTGGTGGAAGCCGGACGATGTCGTGTTCGTGGACGAACTGCCGCACACGGCCACCGGCAAGCTGCTGAAGACCAAGCTCCGCGACGACTTCAAGGACTACGTCCTGCCGACCGCGTGAGGGGGAAACCGGCGCCCCGACCCTCTTCCCGTCATGCCCGGACAAATTCACTGCTGCCCGGTTTAGCCATTGGGCGAAGCCGAGCGGGAGTTTTGGGCGCGCGCAACGTCTCCTGTCCCCTCGCTTTTCGTCGCGCCCGAACGCTCCCCTCCGTCATGCCCGGAACAAGTCCACGGCTGTCCGGTTTAGGTTTGGGTCCATTGAAAGGCGGTTTGGCTGTTGCATTTTGGGGGTGGGATGTTGTGTGCGATGAGGCGGTCGATGCGCTTTCTGTG
>JAJDVH010000020.1 GCA_022826185.1 Alphaproteobacteria bacterium | reverse complement strand
TCCATCGAGCCGATCAACCGGCGGGACATTCCGGGCTTCTTCCTCAACCGGCAGGACGAGGCGCACCGCATCCGCGCCGCCGTCGGGGCGGAGACGGTCAAGGTGCAGATGGACCTCTACCACTGCCAGATCGTCGAGGGCGATGTCGCCATGCGGCTTCGCGAGTGGTTGCCGGGCGGCGGGGTCGGCCACATGCAGATCGCCGGCGCGCCGGAACGCCACGAGCCTTCCGTCGGCGAGATGCACTATCCCTATCTGTTCGGGCTGATCGACGAGCTCGGCTATGAAGGCTGGATCGGCTGCGAATACCGCCCGCGCGCCGGCACCGTCGAAGGGCTCGGCTGGGCCAAGGCCTACGGGATCGGGTGAACGGCGGCCACCAGCTATCCGCCTCCCGGGGCGGCGACTACTCCGCCGGGGCTGCGGGCCCCATGCGCAGGATCAGCGCCTTCAGCGCATCCGTCTGCACATCGAGCCTGCGGTTCTGCGCATCGAATCCGGCAATCTGCGCGTCGAGCCTGCGGTTCTGCATATCGAATCCGGCAATCTGCGCGTCGAGCCTGCGGTTCTGCGCCGTGAGCGCCTCCATGACTTCTTCATGTCTAAGGCGCTCCCTTTCCACTGCGGTCTCGTTGCGCCGTAGGTCCGCTTCCTCCGCCGCCTTCCGGTCGCGGGCGCGTTCGTCGGAGGATCGGCGCATTTCCCTTATGCCATGCCAGACCAGGAAGCAGGTCGTGGCGCCGACGCCGGCGGTAACGACGGCGATGGCGACGGTCGCCCAGGCGGTCAGTTCGGCGGGACTCACAGGCTTCAGCCTCCGGCGAGCAGCGGTCTTCCCACTATAGCACCGATCCCGACCGGAGGTTCAGTCGAGCAGCACCCTTGGCAGCCAGAGCGCGATATCGGGCCATGCGAGCACGAAGCCGAGGCCGATGAGCTGCAGGCAGACGAACGGGATGATGCCCCGGTAGATCGAGGTCAGCTGCACCTCCGGCGGCGCCACGCCCTTCATGTAGAACAGCGCAAAGCCGAAGGGCGGCGTCAGGAAGGAGGTCTGGAGGTTGACCGCTACCAGCAGCGCGAACCAGTAGATCTTCTCGGCGTGGATGACGTGCTCGCCGAAATCGAGCTCCTGCACGATCGGCGTGAAGACCGGCAGCACGATCAGCGTGATTTCCAGGAAGTCGAAGAAGAAGCCGAGGAAGAACACCGTCGCCATCAGGACGATGAGCAGGCCCCAATCGCCGAGGCCGAGCGAGAAGATGAGGTGCTCCACCACGTCGTCGCCGCCGAGCGAGCGGAACACGTATGAGAAGGCCGTCGCGCCGATGAAGACGAAGAAGATCATCGCCACGGTGAGCGAGGTGCGGTTCAGCACGTCGCCCAAGGCTTCGATGGTGAGATTGCGGTTGATGAACGCGAGCAGGGTCGCGCCGAACGCGCCGACCGCCGCCGCCTCGGACGGCGTTGCCCAGCCGGCGATGATCGACCCCAGAACCAGCACGATCAGGAACACGGGCGGGATGAAGCCGCGCAGCACCATGATGCCCAGTTCGCCCATGCTGCCGGGGCCACGCTCATCCGGCAGCGGCGGACCCAATTGCGGCCAGATCAGGGTGAGCAGCATGATGTAAACGAAATAGAGCCCGGAGAGCAGCAGGCCGGGAAACACCGCCGCCACGAACAGGTTGCCGACCGAGATCGACAGCAGGTCCGCCATGATGACCAGCATGATGCTCGGCGGGATCAGGATGCCGAGCGTACTGGCGGCGGCGATCGTGCCTGTCGCGAGTTCCTGGTTGTATCTGCGCTCCAGCATGATCGGCAGCGCCATCAGGGTAATCATCACCACCGAGGCGCCGATAATGCCGGTGCTGGCCGCCATGATTGTGCCCATGACGGTAACGCCGAGGGCGAGGCCGCCGGGGACGCGGCGCAGCAATACCTGGAGACAGTGCAGGAGGTCGTGGGCGACGCCGGACCGCTCCAGCATGGTGCCCATGAAGACGAACAGCGGCACCGCGACCAGCACGAGATTCTCCGCCGCGCCGCCCCAGACGCGCGGCAGGATGTTGAAGAACTCGATGGGCGCGAACACATCCAGAGCGGTGCCGATCAGGCCGAATGCGAGCGACGCGCCGCCGAGCGCAAACGCGACCGGAAAGCCTGTGAACAGCAGGCAGCCCAGCCCGATGAACATGTAGATGGCGATGTATTCCTGGAGGTGCCAGTAGATTTCCTGCCACATGGTTCAGCGGTCCTCTGCCTGCGCGCCGCCCGACGCGATCACGACCCGTTCGGTCACCGGTTCCTGCACGGTGAGCAGGGGCACATTCAGGCCGGGCGGCCCGAACAGGTAGGCGGTCTTGCGCAGCCAGACGCTGATGCCGGCGAGCAGCGCGACAACGAACCCCAGGAACAGGATGCCCTTGATGATCCAGCGGTTGCTGAGGCCTACCAGAGAATAGGAAATCTCGTTCTGGATATAGGACTTGTAGGCGAAATCCCAGGAAAACCAGATCAGTACGCAGCAATAGGGGATCATGGCGATGGTGACGCCGATCCACTCGACCCAGGCCTGCTTGCGGACCGGCAGGCGCTCGCGGATCACATCCACCCTGACATGGCTGTTGGCCACATAGCCGTAGCCGAGCGCGGAGGCGAACAGGGCCGTGTGGAAATGCCACTCCCATTCCTGGAGCACCGTAGATTGCAGATTGTCACCCAGGAGCTCGATAACCGCGAGCTGGAAGGTCGTGAATTTGCGCGTCACCACATCCCATATCGTCACGATAATCAACGGGATGATGGCGATCGACCCCAGCTTGCCGACCCAGGATATGAATTTGTTCAGCCGATCGCTGATCTGCACGAACTTTTCCATCGGACGCGTTAGCAACCTCCCTGGAATATCCCGAACGCCAATCCACGCCCCCGGGCCGCTCGTCCGGCCACTGTCGGGCCGGCGAGAGAAACCGCCGGGGCAGGCTTAACTCCACCCCGGCGGCAGGCAGGCTCGTAGCGAGCCTGTCGGTTAGTCGGTCCGACGGTCAGTTGAGATAACCGTTGTCCTTCCAGACCGCATACTGGTCGCGGAACGCCTTGTAGTTCTCATAGACCTTGGCGAACAGCGGATCGGTCTCGGTCTTTTCGGCGATCACCTCGTCCCAGGCGTTGGAGAGCTTGGCGAGGTCGTCGTCGCTCCAGCGCACGAACTCGACGCCCTTCTCCTGCAGCTTGAGCATGGCGCCGAACTGGAGCGCCTCGGACCGCACGAAGGACCAGGTGATCGACGCATCGCACGCATGGCGGATGATCGCCTGATGCTGACCGGACAATGCCTCGAAGGCCGACTTCTTCATCAGAAGCTCGCCGAGGGACGACTGCTGATGCCAGCCCGGGAAGTAGTTGAACTTCGCGATCTGATAGAAGCCGAGATCGAGGTCGATCGACGGCATGGAGAACTCGGTCGCGTCGATGACGCCGCGCTCGAGCGCGGGATAGATGTCCGCACCGGCGAGAAGCTGCGTCGAGACGCCGAGCTTGGTCATGACCTCGGCGCCGAGGCCGAAGAAGCGCATCTTCTTGCCCTTGAGGTCGTCGATCGAGTTCAGCTTCGAGCGGAACCAGCCGGAGGTCTCCGGGGCGATCGCCGCGCAATGCAGGCCGAGCAGGTCATGCTTGGCGTAGATCTCGTCGTAGAGCTGGTCGCCGCCGCCATAGGTCAGCCACGCAAGCAATTCGCCCGCGCGCGGGCCGAACGGCACAGCCGAGAAGAAGGAGAGCGCGGGGTATTTGCCGGTGTGGTAGCCGGCGGTGCCCCACATGGCGTCGATCGACCCGGCTTCAACCGCGTCGAAGCCCTGGAGCACGGGCACCAGAGCATTCGGCTCGTAGAACTTGATGTTCAGGTCGCCGCCGGACATGTCCTTGACGATGTCTTCGTAGCGGGCGGCCACTTCGCCGACGATGGAGAGCTTGGACCCGAAGGCGCTTTGCATTTTCCAGCGCACTTTCTGCGCTTCGGCGTCGCCCGCCGCGCCGAATGCCGCGGCGCCGACGAGTCCGGCTGCGGCTACTGTAAGGAGCTTTCTTAGCAAGGTTTTCCTCCCTGGTTCCATATAGGAATGCCCCCCGCACCTACGGGCAGGCGCGCTGCGCGCGCCAATAAAGTACGCACACCGCAAGCCTTGAATAACAGAAAAAAATTCCCTGCGCGACTCTGCAGACGGCGCGATCCGTCGCAGTTGCAGGACCGGCATGCGCGCTCGACCGTCGTCAGGCGGCGTGGCGGCCTGCAACGGCCTCGCGAAACCCGGCTTGGATTTCGACCCGCAGACTCGTCTCCAGCCGCGCGCGATCCTCCTTCGCCGCGCGCTGCCCCTGCCAGATCAGCACGGCCAGACTCGCGCCGACCGCCAGAATCGCGATCATCTCAGGCGTCATTCACCCATGGCTCCATCGAACCCGCCGCTCATGGCCGGAAACGCCGGTATATCGGCGGCAGGCGGCCGGGCAAGCGCGCTTCCGGCTGCCGCCGCCGGCTCAGACCCGCTCCGCGACATCGGCGCCGGGGTCGCCTGCAACACGGTAGAAGCCGGGCAGTCCACCGGCTTCGGCGAGTTCGACAATTCGGGGCACGAGCGGTTGCAAATTCTGGACATTCAGCCGGCGTGCGACCAGTACGATCACGGGAATCGGTACTGTTTCCCGGTTCTGCTGATACTCCATGTTCCGGTCCGTCGTGACGAGTGCCTGGAACCCGTGGTCCGCCGCCAGCTGCAACAGCCGGCCGTTTCCGATACCGGCCCAGCCCATTTGCTGGACGGTGCGTGTCTCGAGGCGTTCCGGGAAATACCGACGGAGCGGCGCCGGGATCGATTCGTCAAGCAGCAGCCTCACCCGGCTCCCCGATCAGAAAGGCTTTGGCTTGCTCGAGCACTTCGACAGCCTGGCTGCGCGAAACCGTCGGGAAGCACTCCAGAAAGACATCGAGGGAAGCGCCGTCTTCCAGATATTCGATGAGAATCTGCACAGGCACCCTGGTTCCCGCGAATACCGGCGTTCCACTCATAATGTCGGGGTTCGTCTCGATCGGGCTATCCGCCATTGCGGCCTCCCCGCACGCGGTTGCATCTTCTTCGCAACAACTTAGGAGACAGTGCGGTATGTGCCAAGGCCGGCCGCCGCGCGCAGTCCTTGCCGGAGCTGTTCCCTTCTTCCGGTCGCCGCCCCGTTCAGACGCGCTCCGCGACGTAGGTGCCGGGAGCATCGGCGAGGGCGGTCAGCGGGCCATCTCCGGGAATGCGCGCCGGCACTCGACCGCCGGCCGAGCGCCCTACCCACCCGGCCCAGTCGGGCCACCAGGAACCCGGCTTCTCCGCCGCGCGCTCCAGCCAGGACTCGTTGTCCTTAAGCATCTGCCGATGGGTCCAGTGAGAGTATTTGCCCGCGGCCGGAGGATTGACGATGCCGGCGATATGGCCGGACGCCGCCAGCACGAAGCGCACCGGCCCGCCATAGTGCCGGGCGCCGCGATAGACGCCGGGCCAGGGCGCGATATGGTCCTCCCGCGTGCCGACGACATAGGTCCGGGTCTTCACCGCCGAAAGGTCGAGCCGTTCGCCCGCAATCTCCAGCGCGCCCGGCTCCGCCAGCGCGTTGTCCATATACATGCGGCGCAGGTAGAAGCTGTGCATGCGCTTCGGCATCCGCGTCGAATCGGCGTTCCAGAACAACAGGTCGAACGGCACCGGGTCGCGGCCCAGCAGGTAGTTGTTTATGACGAACGACCAGATCAGGTCGTTGGCGCGCAGCATGTTGAAGGTGGTCGCCATGTCGGCGCCTTCAAGCACGCCGCCGGCCTTGTCCATGCGCGCCTCCAGCGCCGACACCTGCTCCTCGTCGATAAAGACGCCGAGTTCGCCCACTTCGCTGAAATCGACCAGCGAGGCGAAATAGGTGGCGCTCTGGATGGGCGTCTCGCCGCGCGCCGCCAGCCAGGCGAGCGTCACCGCCAGCAGGGTGCCGCCCAGGCAATAGCCGATGGCGTTGGCGCGCCGGGCCCCGGTAATCCGTTCGATGGCGTCGAGCGCGGCGAGCGGGCCCTCGGCCATGTAGTCGTCGAACGACTTGTCGGAGAGGCGCGAATCCGGGTTCACCCAGGAGATGACGAAAACCGTGTGCCCCTGTTCGACCGCCCAGCGCACGAAGGAGTTCTCCGGCGTGAGGTCCAGGATGTAGAACTTGTTGATCCAGGGCGGGACGATCAGCAGCGGCACCTCGTGGACGGTCTCCGTGGCCGGCGCATACTGGATGAGCTCCATGAGCTCGTTGCGCAGCACGACCTTGCCCGGCGTGACGGCGACATTGCGGCCGACCTCGAACGCGGACATGTCGGTTTGCGCAATGCGCAGCTGCCCCTTGCCGGTCTCCAGGTCGCGCAGCAGGTTCTCGAAACCGCGCAGCAGGTTTTCCCCGTTGCTGTCCACCGTCTCGCGGAGGACTCTGGGGTTCGTGGCGGCGAAATTGGTCGGCGCCATCGCATCGACGAACTGGCGCGTGTAGAAGGCTACCTTGTCGGCGTTGTGCCGGTCGTCGCCCTCGGCTTCCGGCAGGCTGCCGAGCAGGAAGCGCGAGGACAGCAGATAGGACTGCTTGATGAAGTCGAAGACGAAGTTCTCCCGCCAGGCGGCATCCTTGAAGCGGCGGTCGTCCGGCTCCGGCTCCGCAACCGGCGGGGTCGGCTCGCCGCCTATCATCCGGCGCGCCGTGTCCTGCCAGAGCCTGGCGTATTGCTGGGCGAGCTCGGCCTGGGCGGTCATCATGCGCGCCGGGTCGGCCATCATGCGCGTTGTCATTTCGAGGAAAGCCTTGCCGATGCCGAGCGGGTCCGGATCGGGCGCTTCCGCCCCGGCGCCGTGCCGGGCGGCGAATTCCGCCGCCACGCGCTGGCTGCGTTCCGTGATTTCCCTGAAGCGTTCGGCGAGCGCATCCTGGTCGAGGGTGCCGGTCATGGGTCCGCCTCCAGCAATGGTCCGGCGCAACTATAGCCCGACACGATTATTGCGATGCAGCATAAAATTGTCGCAGTGCGGAATGATATTGGTGGTCGCCGGCTGCGCCCTGCTCGGCGACACGCCGCCGCCGACCAGCCGTCTGGCGGACGAGGAGCGCATCCAGCGCGAGCGCCCCTGGCCCAATCTCGCCGACGTCCCCTCCGAAGCGCGCCCCGGTTCGGACCCTGCCGCCATTGCGGCGCTCCGGGCGAAGCTGGAAGCGGAGCGGGACGCGCATGAAGCGGAGCGCGCCTGTCCGCCGGGCAGCGCAGGCAAGGACGGGAAGTGCATGGAATAGGGCGGCGCTCTTGCTATAAACGCGCCGCCCGTTTTGGGAGACCGGAGGCCATGGACCGCGACTTCCACCGAATCCGGCGCCTGCCGCCTTATCTCTTCGCCGAGGTGAACGAGATGAAGGCCCGTGCGCGCGCCGCCGGCGAGGACATTATCGATTTCGGCATGGGCAATCCCGACAGGCCGACTCCTCCCCATATCGTGGAGAAGATGATCGAAACGGCCCGCGACCCCCGCGCGCACCGTTACTCGACCTCGCGCGGCATACCGGGGCTGCGGCGCGCGATTGCGGCCTATTACGACCGGCGCTTCGGCGTGGAGGTCGACCCCGAGCGGGAGGCGATCGTCACCCTCGGCTCCAAGGAAGGGCTCGCCAATCTCGCCCAGGCGATAACCTCGCCGGGCGACATCGTGCTGGTCCCCAACCCGTCATACCCTATCCACCCTTACGGCTTCATTATCGCGGGCGCGTCCGCCCGGCATATTCCGGTAGGGCCGGGCTACGATTTCATGGCGGAACTGGAACGCGCGGCGCGCCATTCCGTGCCGCCGCCGACCGCTTTGTTGCTGAGCTATCCCTCAAATCCGACGGCTGAGGCGGCCGATCTCGACTTCTATGGCGAGGTGGTGGATTTCTGCCGGCGGCACGGGATCTGGATCATCTCCGATCTCGCTTATGCGGAGATCTATTTCGACGGGTCTCCGCCCCCGTCCGTGCTGCAGGTGCCCGGCGCCCGCGACGTGGCGGTCGAGTTCACCTCGCTGTCCAAGACCTATTCCATGCCGGGCTGGCGGGTCGGCTTCTGCGTGGGCAATGCGCGCCTCGTCGGCGCGCTGGCGCGGGTGAAGTCCTACCTCGACTACGGCGCTTTCACGCCGATCCAGGTCGCCGCGGTCGCGGCGCTGAACGGTCCTCAGGACTGCGTGGAGGAGGTGCGCGCCCTCTACGGGGAGCGGCGGGACACGCTGGTGGACGCCTTCGGGCAGGCAGGCTGGGAGGTGCCGCCGCCGCCGGCGACCATGTTCGCCTGGGCGCCGCTGCCGCCGGCGCTTGCGGGAATGGGCTCGCTGGAGTTCTCCAAGCTGCTGCTGCGCGAGGCGAAGGTCGCCGTCTCGCCGGGCGTGGGATTCGGCGAATATGGCGAGGGGTTCGTGCGCATGGCGCTCGTGGAGAACAAGCAGCGCATCCGCCAGGCGGCGCGGGGCGTCAAACAGTTCCTGGCGGCCGCCGAAGCCTTTACCGGGGAGGCCGGACGGCGCGTTGCCGCCGGGGCCGGGCGATGACGGCGCTCAGGCTTGCCGTCGCCGGCCTCGGCACTGTCGGCGCCGGGCTCGTCCGGCTCGTCGAGCGCGAGGCGGACTTGCTGGAACTGAGGGCGGGGCGGCGGATCGAGATTGTCGATGTCTCGGCGCGCGAACGCGGCCGCGACCGGGGCGTCGCGCTGGACCGTTACCGCTGGCATGACGACGCCGTCGCCATGGCGCGCAGTACGGAGGCCGATGTCGTCGTCGAATTGATCGGCGGTTCCGACGGGCCGGCCAAGGCGGTCTGCGAGGCGGCGCTTGACGCCGGCCGCCATGTCGTCACCGCCAACAAGGCGCTGCTCGCCCATCACGGGGCCGATCTCGCCCGGGCGGCGGAAGCGGCCGGTGCGGCGCTTTCCTGGGAGGCCGCGGTCGCGGGCGGCATACCGGCGATCAAGGCCGTGCGCGAGGGCTTCGCGGGCAACGAGATCCGGCGTGTCATGGGCATCCTGAACGGCACCTGCAACTACATGCTCTCGGACATGCGCCGCACGGGGCGCGACTTCGCGACCGTTCTCAAGGAAGCGCAGGACCTGGGCTATGCCGAGGCTGATCCGAGTTTCGATATCGACGGCGTGGATGCCGCCCACAAGCTCGCCATCCTGGCCAGCCTCGCCTTCGGCACCGGGGTCGATCTGGCGGCCGTGCATGTCGAGGGCATCCGCAGCGTCTCGGCGCTCGACATCGCCTTCGCCGAGGAACTGGGATACCGGATCAAGCTGCTGGGCATCGCGCGGCAGTCGGATGCCGGGCTGGAGCAGCGCGTCCATCCCTGCATGGTGCCGGTGGAGGCCCCGATCGCGCATGTGGACGGCGTCGTCAACGCTGTCGTGGTCGAGGGCAGCCAGGTCGGCCGCACCGTGCTCGAAGGCCCCGGCGCCGGTGCGGGACCGACCGCGTCGGCGGTCGCCGCCGACATTATCGACATCGCGCGGGGCAACCGGGCGCCTGTCTTCGGCGTGCCCGCGGCGGCTCTCCAGCCCCTGCAGGCGGCGCCGATGGACGCGCATCGCGGCGCCTACTACATCCGCCTCATGGTGGTGGACCGCCCGCGCGTGCTCGCATCGGTGGCGTCGAGCCTGGGCGCGCACGGTATTTCCATCGAGTCGGTGCTGCAGCGGGGGCGCGCCCCGGAAGAGCGGGTTCCCGTGGTGATCGTCACGCATGAGACCGAGGAGCGCGACCTGAAGGCGGCGCTCGCCGAGATCGCGCGCCAGGATGCGGTGGCCGAGCCGCCGCTTTCAATCCGCATCGAGGCCCTGTAGCGAACCGGGAGGAGGGCAGCGCCCATGCCAGACAGACCGTCCGCAGACGACGGCGCCAGGGCCGCCATGGACCGCAACCTCGCGCTGGAAGCGGTGCGGGTAACGGAAGCCGCCGCGCTCGCGGCCTCGCGCCTGATGGGCCGCGGCGATGAAAAGGCGGCGGACCAGGCTGCGGTGGACGCCATGCGCCGGGCGCTCAACGACCTGACCATCGACGGCACCGTCGTGATCGGCGAGGGCGAGCGAGACGAGGCGCCGATGCTCTATATCGGCGAGCGGGTCGGCGCCGGGGGTCCGAAGATCGACATTGCGCTCGACCCGCTGGAGGGCACGACGATCACCGCCAAGGGCGGGTCGAATGCGCTTGCCGTCATCGCCATGGCGGAAGAGGGCGGCTTCCTCCATGCGCCAGACGTCTATATGGACAAGATCGCGGTCGGCGGGGACCTGCCGGAGGGGGTGGTGGATCTCGACCGGAGCCCGGCCGACAATCTGGCGGCGCTGGCGGAAGCCAAGGGCCTCGCCGTCGCCGACCTCGTGGTCTGCATTCTCGACCGGCCGCGCCATGAAGAGCTGATCGGGGCGGTGCGCGACGCCGGCTCGCGCATCCAGCTCATCCAGGACGGCGACGTCTCCGGCGTTATCGCCACCTCGCGGCCGGACAGCGGCATCGACATCTATATGGGCTCGGGCGGCGCGCCAGAGGGAGTGCTGGCGGCGGCGGCGCTGCGCTGCATCGGCGGGCAGTTCCAGGGCCGGCTGTTGTTCCGCAACGACGATGAGCGCGCCCGCGCGCAGCGTATCGGCATTCAGGACCTGCACCGCAAATACGGCCTGCTGGAGCTTGCCAGCGGCGATGTGATGTTCGCGGCGACGGGCGTGACCTCCGGCACCATGCTGCGCGGCGTGCGCCGCTTTGCCGGCGGCGGCTACACGCACTCCATGGTCATGCGCTCCAAGAGCGGCACGGTGCGGACCGTCGAGGCCTGGCATAATTTCGACCGCAAGACCGGCTTCGACGCCGTGGATGGCTGATGCGTTTCTAGGCGTCGCCCGCTCGCTCAGGGGCCGGGCCTGGCGCGAGCGGCCGGGCGATGCGCGGGCAGCAGCGGCGATTGCCCAGCGAGAGGGCCTTCCGGAGATCGCCGCGCGGGTACTCGCCAACCGGGGCGTGACTCCGGAGGCCGCGGCCGCCTTTCTGAAGCCGCAACTCAGGACCTCCCTGCCGGACCCGTCCTCGCTGAGCGACATGGACACGGCCGCGGAACGGCTCGCCGACGCCGCCGAAACCGGGGAAACGGTTGCCGTCTTCGCCGACTACGATGTGGACGGTGCAACTTCGGCCGCGCTGCTCGCCCGCTTTCTCGCTGCGGCAGGCGGCGCGGCGACCGTCCATGTTCCCGACCGCATCACCGAAGGCTACGGCCCGAACGAGGCGGCGTTCGACCGGTTCGCAGAGACGGGACACAGGCTGGTGCTCCTGGTCGATTGCGGCACCACCGCCTTCGCCCCGCTCGCCCATGCGGCCGGCCTCGGCCTCGAATGCGTCGTGCTCGACCACCACCTGCCCGAAGCCCGCCTTCCGGAAGCGCTTGCCGTGGTGAACCCCAACCGCATCGACGAGACGGGCGCGCTTGGCGGGCTTGCGGCGGTCGGGGTCGTCTTCCTGCTGGTCGTGGCGGCAAACCGCGCGCTGCGCCGGCGCGGCCATTACCGCTTCCGCCCGGAGCCGGACCTGCGCGAATGGCTGGACCTCGTGGCGCTCGGCACGGTGGCCGACGTGATGGAGCTCACCGGCCTCAACCGGACCTTCGTCGCGCGCGGCCTCGAAGTGCTGGCGCGCCGGGGCAATCCCGGCATCGCGGCCCTGCTCGCTGCCGCCGGCGTCGAGCGGCGGCCGGGCGCCTACCATCTGGGCTTCGTGCTCGGCCCCCGGATCAATGCCGGCGGGCGCATCGGCGAGGCAGGGCTCGGCGCCCGGCTGCTCGCTACCGGCGATGCGGAGGAAGCGCGCCGCATTGCGGAGGTGCTGGAGCGGCTCAACAGCGAACGCCGGCAGGTCGAGGCGGATGTCCTCGCCGCCGCGCTTGCCACCGAGCCGGAGGAGGGCGCGCCCTTCGTGCTGGCGGTCGGCGAGGGCTGGCATCCGGGCGTCGTCGGCATCGTCGCGAGCCGCCTTGTGGAGCGGTTCCGGCGCCCGGCGCTGGTCGGCGCGCTCGAAGGCGCCCGGATACGCGGCTCCGCGCGCTCCGTCCCCGGCGCGCCCATCGGCCCGGCGATTCTGGCTGCGAGGGACGCGGGCCTGCTGGAGGCCGGCGGCGGCCACGACATGGCGGCGGGCTTCACGCTCGACGAGGCGAAGCGCGCGGCCTTCGAGGCGTTCCTCGCCGAGCGTCTGGGGCCGCTCGTGCCGGCGGGCGGGCAAGCGCGGCCGCTCGACATCGATGCCGGCCTCTCGGTGGCGGGCGCCTCGGCCGGCCTTCTGGAGCATCTGGCGGCGGTCGAGCCCTTCGGCCGCGGCAATCCCGAGCCGGTCTTCGCGTTGCCCGCCGTGCGTGTCCGCCATGCCCGCATCGTCGGCAGGAACCATGTCCGGGCCGACCTCGCCGACGGGGGCGGCAAGCGCCTCGCGGCCATCGCCTTCCGCTCGGCCGAAACGTCGCTCGGCCGGGCGCTGCTGGAGACGGAGGGACGCGCGCTGCATGTCGCCGGAACCCTCCGGGCCGACGACTGGCGCGGCGACGGCGCGGTGCAGTTCGTCGTCTCGGACGCGGCCCCGGCGGGCGCAATGCGGTAGTGTTCCGGTTCCGCATGCTTCCGGAGCGGCCATGAACGCGGAAAGAAGGATCGAGGTTTTTTCGCGCCGCAATGCCAGCAATGTGCTGCCGGTGATGTGGACGATCGGGGAACTCGGACTTCCCCATATCCGCCACGATATCGGGGGATCGTTCGGGGGAACCGATACCTCCGACTATCTGGCGATGAACCCCAATGGAAGAATACCGACGATCCGGGACGGAGACTTCGTTCTGTGGGAGTCCAACGCCATCGTCCGCTATCTCTGCCGGGCATATGACAAGGGCAATATCCTGCTCCCGGACACTGACGAAGGTTATGCGCTGGCGGACCAGTGGATGGACTGGCACAAGACGACCCTCTACCCGCCCTATATCGATCTTGTCTGGACCCTCGTCAGGACCGAACCGGCGGTCCGGGACCGGGGAAGGATCGCCGGCCTGCTGGCAGCCACCGAGGACGCCCTGGCGGTTCTGGAGGGACGGCTCGCCCAATCGAGCCACGTTGCGGGGGACCGTCTGACCATGGCGGACATCCCCTTCGGCGCCCTGGTCCACCGTTATCTGAATCTGGAACTGGAACGCACGCCGCTGCCGTACATCGACGCCTGGTACCGGCGTCTGGCGGAACGGCCGGCCTTTGCGGAGCACGTCATGTTTCCGTTCGGGCGCAATCCCGGCGAGTGGTACCGGCTGGAACGGGAGACGCCGTAGCCGGCCTTGACTCCCGTCCCTTGTGCGGCGGTTAATCGCAGCGGGCGGCATTGGACGCCCTTCGGCAAGCATCCCCGGAAGACGCCGGGACGGAGCGCGGCTTGGGCCCTCCGTCCGCGCCTGCCGTTCCGGGGCAAGGGGAGGAGAATCGATGAACAGGACCATTGCGAGATTCGGGTTCGCCGCCTGCGCATTTCTGGCTGCAGTCGGCTTCGGACCCGCCCAGGCGGAGTTCCCGGAAAAGCCGGTCACCATCGTGGTGCCCTGGCAGGCGGGCTCCAGCCCGGATGTCGCCATGCGCACCCTGGCCTCGCTTGCGAGCGACGATCTCGGCCAGCCCATCGTGGTGCAGAACATCGTCGGCGGGTCCGGCTCGGTCGGCACGCTGGCCGTGAAGAACGCCGCGGCGGACGGCTACACGCTGCTCAACAACTGGGTGGCGCCGCATGTCGTGGCCCGGCTGTTCAATCCGGAGATCGGCTACAATGACGGTGATTTCGCGCCGCTCTTCGGCCTGATCGCGCTGCCCTTCACGCTCGCCGTGCGCGCCGACCACCCGGCGACCGACGTGGCGAGCTTCGTCGAGTGGGCCAATGCCCAGGACCGTCCGGTGAATGTCGGCATCTGCGCCGCGCTTTCAGTGCCGCGCATGGTGATGGAGGAGTTCCTGCGCACCTCGGGCGTCGAGAACTACAAGCCCGTGCCCTTCAACGGCTGCATGCCGGACAATGTGAAGGCCCTGCTGGACGGCTCGCTCGACGCCACGACGGGTGTGCTGATCGCCGAGAAGATCTTCGGCGACGCCATCAAGACGCTGGCGGTGCTGACCGACGACCGGGTCTCCTTCGCCGACCACATCCCGACCGCGAAGGAACAGGGCGTGGATATCGGCTGGGGCAAGACCGCGCAGGGCTGGGCCGGCATCGTGGCGCCTGCGGGCACGTCGGACGCCGCGCTGGAGAAGCTTCGGGCCGTGCTCGGCAAGCATGTCCAGACGGCCGCATTCCTCAACAAGATGACGGCGCAGTTCATCCCGATCGAATATAGCGGGCCGGACGAGTTCCGGGCGCTCTGGACCCGTTCGGCGGAGCTTCTGGAGCCGGCTGTCCAGCGCCTGCTCAAGGAGAAGAAGAACTAGCCGGAAACGGCCCGGCAGGTGCGCGAACCCGCGGCCGGGGCGCGGCCGGACCGGGAACGGGAAACCGGCTGGCGGACGGACCTCGCCGCAAGCCTGGTGAGCATGGGCCTCGGCGCCTGGCTCTTCCGGGAGACCTTCTCGTTCTCCGTCACGGCGTCTGAGCGGGTCGGCGGGGGCATCGACGCGGCGGGCTATCCGCGCCTGCTTGCCGGGCTCACCGTGCTGCTCGGACTGGCGCTTGCCGCGCGGGCGCTGTGGAAATGGCGGACGGCGCAGGCGGCGGCCCTGCCCGCCGCCGAAGCGGAAGGGCGGGGCGGCGGCCGGCTCCGGGCCGCCCTCTCCTTCGCGGTCCTCCTGCTCTACACGGTCCTGCTCGAACCGCTCGGCTTCCTGCTGGCGACGCCGCTCGCCGTCGGGGTGCTGCTGCGCATTACCGGCGGACGCGGGGCCGTGCATGCCGCGATTGCGGCCGTCGCCTTTACGGTCGCGATCTTCGTCTTCTTCCGCTATGGCGTGAACATCGTGCTGCCGGAGGGGCTGCTCAGGGGGATCAGCCCCTGATGGCCGAACTCGGCGCGCTTCTGGCGGAGCTGGGCGGCCTAGTCGGGCTGGCGCAGGTGGGCGCGCTGCTCATCGGCCTCGTGCTCGGCATCATCGTGGGCGTGCTGCCGGGGCTGGGGCCGCTGCTGGGCGTGACGCTCGCCATCCCCTTCACCTTCCACATGGACCCGGTGTCCAGCATCGCGCTGCTTATCGGCTTCTACCAGGGCGGGTCCTATGGCGGCGCGGTGACGGCGACGGTGCTCGGCATACCCGGCACGCCCATCGCCGCCGCGACCCTCCTCGACGCGCACCCGATGGCGCTTGCGGGGCGTTCCTCGGAGGCGGTGACGCTGGCGACCCTCGCATCGTGGATCGGCGGGCTGATCGGCGGCACGGTGCTGCTTTTCACCGCGCCGGCGCTCGCCAAGATCGCGGTCCGCTTCGGCCCGGCGGAGACCTTCGCGCTCGCCGCACTCGGCCTGACGGCCATCGCCAGCCTCAGCCAGGGCAGCACCCTGAAGGGCCTGCTGTCGGGCCTTTTCGGCCTGATGTGCGCCACCATCGGCACGGACCCCTTCACCGGCATCGCGCGGTTCAATTTCGACCGCACGGAGTTTTCCGGCGGCCTGACATTCGTCGCGCTCCTGGTCGGGCTGTTCGCGATCTCCGAAGTGCTGATGCAGATCGAGCGGACCATGCGCGGCTGGCAGGCGAGCGAGCGCATCGGCGTCGCCTTCTCCATGTTCAGGACGCTCGTCTCGCGCTTCTTCGGCTATCTCCGGGCGAGCCTGGTCGGCGTCGGCATCGGCATCATCCCCGCCGTCGGCGGCGTCACCTCGGCCTTCCTCGCCTACAAGCTCGCGCGGGACTTCTCCAAGGAGCCGGAGCGCTTCGGCAAGGGTGCCCCCGAAGGCGTGATCGCCAGCGAGGCCGCCAACTCGGCGACGACCGGCGGCGCGCTCATCCCGATGCTGGCGCTCGGCATTCCGGGCGATCCCATCGTGGCCGTGATGATGGGCGGGCTGCTTATCCACGGCGTCACGCCCGGCCCGATGCTGTTCTTCACCAATCTGGAGGTGCTGAACGGCATTTTCGCAACCTTCCTGATCGGGGCGATGCTGCTGCTGCCGCTCGGCCTGGCGCTGCTGCCGCTCTTCGTGCGCGTGCTACGGGTGCCGCTCGACTACATGCTCGCCGGCGTGCTGCTGCTGGCCATATTCGGCACCTTCGCGGTGCAGCGGCAGACGCTCGACCTCTGGATCATGTGGCTGTTCGGGGTCGTCGGCTACGCCATGCGCAAGGCCGGCTTTCCGCTGGCGCCGCTGGTGATCGGCTTCGTGCTCGGCCCCATAGTGGAAGTGAACCTCCGACGCGCGGCGACGCTCGCAAGTTCGGACCTGGCGGGCTATTTCCTCGGGCGGCCCATCGCGCTCGGCATACTGGTGCTGGTGGCGCTGGCGCTCGCATTCCCGCTGCTGCGGGCGCTCTGGCAGCGCAGGGCCTGAGAATCGAAGGAGGAAGCGACATGGAATTCGGACTGGTGATGCCGCAGCACGGCGCCTTCGCCAACCGTGCGAGCCTGGAGAGAATGGCCCGGGCGGCGGAAGACACGGGCTTCGCCTCCATCTGGGCCATCGACCACATCATCATTCCGCGCCCCTTCGTGGAGCGCTTCTCGGACCGGGTGTACGGGCTGTTCAGCACGCTCGGCTTCCTCGCCGGAATCACCGACCGGGTGAAGCTCGGAACGACGGTGATCGTGCTGCCCTACCGCCATCCTGTGACCCTCGCCAAGGAAATGGCGAGCGTGGACGACCTCTCCGGCGGGCGGACCATATACGGCGTCGCGTTCGGCTGGATCAGGGAGGAATACGAGGCGCTCGACGTGCCCTTCGCCCGGCGGGGCGCCAGGGCGGACGAGATGCTGCGCATCATGGACCGTCTCTGGTCCGACGGTCCCAACGACTTCAAGGGCGAGTTCTACGAGTTCGGGGATTTCGCCTTCGACCCCCCGCCGGTGCAGAAGCCGCGCCCGCCCATCTGGATCGGCGGCAACAACGAACGCGCGCTGGAGCGCGTCGTGCGCTACGGCGACGGCTGGCACCCGATCACCTCGGCCCGCCGGCCGGGCTCGGTGCAGTGGACCGTGGACGACCTGCGCTGCCGGCTCAGGCTGCTCGACCGCATGGCCGAGGAGGCGGGCCGGGACCCTGCGGGCATCGCGCGCTCGCTCCATGCGACGCTCGCCTTCGACATCGACGCGACGGACTTCCTCGGCGACGGCTACGCTTTCGTCGGCAGCCGGGACGACATTCGCCGCAAGCTGGACGAGGCCCGCGAGATGGGCCTGGAGCACATCACCCTCAATCCCTGGTACACGATCCCCGGCCGCATCCACGAGCCGACCGTCGATACGGCGATGGCGACCGTGGACCGGTTCGTTTCGGAAGTGATGGGCGAATACGCCGATTGAGGCGCAGCGGAACCGGAGCGCATGCAATCCGGGGCCGGGGGTGGTAAACGGTCCGCCTCCGGCTTTTTTGCAGACCCGATGCCCGCGAAGGACGACGCCATGACCGACGCCACCGCCTACGAACCGCCGAAAGTCTGGACCTGGGACCGCGAGAGCGGCGGCCGGTTCGCCTCGATCAACCGTCCCGTAGCCGGCGCCACGCATGAGCAGGAGCTGCCGCGCGGCAAGCATCCGCTGCAGCTCTATTCGCTGGCGACGCCCAACGGCGTGAAGGTCACGATGATGCTGGAGGAGCTGCTGGCGGCCGGCCACAGCGGCGCGGAATACGACGCCTATGTCATCAGGATCGGCGACGGCGATCAGTTCGGCTCCGGCTTCGTGGCCATCAACCCCAACTCGAAAATACCGGCGCTCGTGGACTACTCCCTGCCGAAGCCGACGCGGGTGTTCGAGTCCGGCGCGATCCTGCTCTATCTCGCGGAGAAGTTCGGCGCGTTCCTCCCGGAAGACCCCTCGGAGCGTGCGGAATGCCTCTCCTGGCTGTTCTGGCAGATGGGCTCCGCGCCCTATCTCGGCGGCGGCTTCGGGCATTTCTACGCCTATGCGCCCAGCAAGCAGCAATATCCCATCGACCGCTACACGATGGAGGTGAAGCGCCAGCTCGACGTACTCGACCGGCAGCTCGCCGAGACGCGCTATGTGGCGGGCGACGGCTACACCATCGCCGACATGGCGATCTGGCCCTGGTACGGCGTGCTGACCACGGATGCGCTCTACGGCGCCGCCGAGTTCCTGGCGGCGAAGGACTACAGGCATGTCGTGCGCTGGTACGACGAGATCGCGGCGCGCGACGCCGTGGTCCGGGGCCGCAAGGTCAACCGGATCAGGGGGCCGCTGGAGGACCAGCTGCACGAACGCCACGACGCTTCGGATTTCGAGCTCCGCACGCAGGACAAGCTGGAGGCCGCCGAATAGGCGGCAGCCGCCTGCCTCGCGGCCCGGAGCGCCGCGCCCCCTTTTCGTCACCCCGGACCCTTATACGCGCCACCGCCGCAGCCGGTGGACAGCATGTTCAAGCGCTGAAGCTGCCGCCGGAACCGAGGCCGGACTCCGGCGCCGTCAGCTGCAGAAGGGCCAGACCTGGTACCAGGAGTCGCAGCGGAAGCGGGCCTCGCATCTGGCGAGCTGGGAGGTGTAGCGCTTGGCCATGCGGGCGACCTTGCGGGCCGCGGCCTTGACGCCCTGCTTGTTCTTCCACTTGCCGCTCCGGTAGCCGGCGCGGCCCTCGTGATAGGCGAGGTAGAGGCTGTAGGCGTCGGCGTAGGCAAGGCCGAGCTGGCGGTGGCTCTTGCGGTTGTACCAGCCGATGAAGTCGAGCGCGTCCTCCATGTCGGAGCGGCTGCGGAACCATCCGCCGCGCTCGTTCTCATATTCCGCCCAGGTGCCGTCCAGCGCCTGCGCATAGCCCTTGGCCGATGTCTGGCGCCCCCAGGGGATGAACCAGAGCCATTTCCTCGGCGGCCTGGCATGGCTGCGATAGCTCGATTCCCGGTGCACGAACGCCATCTGGACCGGAACCGGCGTGCCCCACTCCCTCTCGCTGGCGCGGGCATAGTCGTACCAGTCCGGATATTGCTCGAACACGGAGCAGAGATTGCCCTGATTGTCCGGCGGCGCGGTCGCGCAGCCTGCGGCCAGCAGCGCAAGGCCCGCGGCGAGGCAGCGGAGAGAGCGAATCATGGCCGTTAGTGTCCCGTTCCTGAAATCAGGGCGCTCCCATACAGCCTTCCCGCCATGTCATGGCCGGACTCGTTCCGGCCATCCACACAGCCCGCGATCCTCGACGAAACGGTTGAGGGAGATGCCCGGAACAAGTCCGGGCATGACGACCCGGGGGCATGGCGGAGGCGAACGAACGGCGCCGATGCTGTCGAATGCCACTTTCCAAAACAG